>NZ_VSEZ01000019.1:0-101067 GCF_008085935.1 Micromonospora sp. AP08 | reverse complement strand
CGACAACCTCGCCGACTGGATCGCCACCCGCGGCTACTCCGCTTCCTGACGATCCGAGCAACACGCGAAAGGGCCCGACCCCTCACGGGGTCGGGCCCTTTTTCGCGCGTCAGCCGCCCGAGTCGTCCAGCTCGGCGCCGTCCGGCGGGGTGTCGTCGTCGCGGCTGGCCAGCCAGCCGTCGGGCAGGAAGACCTTGCCCGGGGAGTTGGTGCGGCCGCGCGGCTGGCCCAGGGTCTCCACCGGGAACGGCACGGTCGGGTCGAGCTTGCCGAGCAGGTCGTCGAGCTGGGCCAGGCTGTCGATCATGGCGAGGGAGCGGCGCAGCTCGCTGCCGATCGGGAAGCCCTTGAGGTACCAGGCGACGTGCTTGCGGAAGTCGGTGCAGCCGTCGCGCTCGCCCCGGGCCGGGTTGCGGGCGCCGGCCACGAACTGGTCGACCAGCAGCTCGGCGTGCCGCCGCATGGTCGCCGCCACCTCGCCGAGGTTCGGCAGCCGCCGCTCGGTGCGGCCGTTGAAGGCGGCCTCCAGGTCGGCGAAGAGCCACGGCCGGCCCAGGCAGCCGCGCCCGATCACCACGCCGTCGACGCCGGTGTGGGCGACCATCCGGAGCGCGTCGTCGGCCTCCCAGATGTCGCCGTTGCCGAGCACCGGCACGTCGAGCGCCTGCTTGAGAGTGGCGATGGCGTCCCAGTCGGCGGTGCCCGAGTAGCGCTGCGCGGCCGTACGCCCGTGCAGGGCGACCGCGGCCACGCCGGCGTCCTGGGCGGCGAGGCCGGCCTCGACGTACGTCAGGTGGTCGTCGTCGATGCCCTTGCGCATCTTCACGGTGACCGGCACCCCGGCGGGGGACGCGGCGTCCACGGCGGCCTTGACCAGCCGGGCGAAGAGCCGGCGCCGCCACGGCAGGGCCGAACCGCCGCCGCGGCGGGTGACCTTGGGGACCGGGCAGCCGAAGTTGAGGTCGATGTGGTCGGCGAGGTTCCGCTCGACCACGATCCGCACGGCGGCGGCGGTGATCTCCGGGTCGGTGCCGTAGAGCTGGAGGCTGCGCGGGTGCTCGTCGGCGCCGAAGGCGATCATGCGGAGCGTCTTCGGGTTCCGCTCGACCAGCGCCCGGGTGGTGATCATCTCGCAGACGTAGATGCCGCCACCCTGCTCCCGGCAGAGCCGGCGGAAGCCCACGTTGGTGATCCCGGCCATCGGCGCGAGCACGACGGGCGGCCACACCTCGTGGGGGCCGAGGGTCAGCGGGCGCAGCGCGGGCAGGGTCGGGGCGGTCACCGCACAAGTGTACGGGGCCCCGACCGACCGGCCGGGGCCCCGTGACCAGCGTCAGCAGCCGGGCAGGCGCTCGATGAGGTAGCGCTCGACCTGGTCCAGAGAGATGCGTTCCTGGGTCATGGTGTCCCGGTTCCGCACGGTCACCGCGTTGTCGTCGAGGGTGTCGAAGTCGACGGTCACGCAGAACGGGGTGCCGATCTCGTCCTGCCGCCGGTAGCGGCGGCCGATGGCCTGCGAGTCGTCGAACTCCACCACCCAGCGCTTGCGCAGGTCGGCGGCGAGCTGCTTGGCCTTCGGCGAGAGCGCCTCGTTGCGGGACAGCGGCAGCACCGCCACCTTGACCGGGGCCAGCCGCGGGTCGAAACGCATGACGGTGCGCTTGTCCACGCCGCCCTTGGTGTTCGGGGCCTCGTCCTCGTCGTACGCCTCGAGCAGGAAGGCGAGCACCGCGCGGGTGAGGCCGGCGGCCGGCTCGATCACGTACGGCATCCAGCGCTCGCCCTTGGTCTGGTCGAAGTACGACAGGTCCACGCCGGAGTGCTTGCTGTGCGTGGACAGGTCGAAGTCGGTGCGGTTGGCGATGCCCTCCAGCTCGGCGAACTCGGTGCCGCCGAACTGGAACCGGTACTCGATGTCGACGGTGCGCTTCGAGTAGTGGGAGAGCTTCTCCTTGGGGTGCTCGTAGAAGCGCAGGTTCTCCTCGGAGAGGCCCAGGTCGAGGTACCAGTTCCAGCGCTCGGAGAGCCAGTACTCGTGCCACTTCTCGTCGGTGCCCGGCTCGACGAAGAACTCCATCTCCATCTGCTCGAACTCGCGGGTGCGGAAGATGAAGTTGCCCGGGGTGATCTCGTTGCGGAACGACTTGCCGGTCTGCGCGATGCCGAACGGCGGCTTCTTGCGGGCGACCGTCTCCACGTTCTTGTAGTTGACGAAGATGCCCTGGGCGGTCTCCGGGCGCAGGTAGTGCAGGCCCTCTTCGCTCTCCACCGGGCCGAGGTAGGTCTTCATGAGGCCGTTGAACATCTTCGGCTCGGTGAAGGTGCCCTTGTTGCCGCAGTTCGGGCAGTTGATCTCGCTGAGCGAGGTCGGCGGCCGGCCGTGCTTGGCCTCGAACGCCTCTTCCAGGTGGTCGGCGCGGAACCGCTTGTGGCAGGACTGGCACTCGGTCAGCGGGTCGACGAACTCGGCGATGTGGCCGCTGGCCTCCCAGACCTGGCGGGCCAGGATGACCGCGGAGTCCAGGCCGACGACGTCGTCGCGCTGCTGGACCATGGTCTTCCACCACTGCCGGCGGACGTTCTCCTTGAGCTCGACGCCGAGCGGACCGTAGTCCCAGGCCGACCGGGTGCCCCCGTAGATCTCGCTGGAGGGGAAGACGAAGCCCCGGCGCTTGGCGAGGCTGACGACGGCGTCGATACGGTCGGCTGGCATGTTTCCTCCTACGCCGGCTGGCGGTCGGCGGGGGTGCTGTGAGTGAAACCGGACGGCTCGGGACAACGGTACGACCACCGCGGGCCCGAGCCCAGCAGAATACCGGGGCCCGGTCAGCTCACCCCGCACACCTCCATGCCGCCCGTCTGCTGGTCCGGCGCGAGCGTGACGGTCTGCGCCTCCCGCTTGCCGCCGGCCAGGGTCACGTCCACCGGCACGGTCAGCGTGGTGGTGTCGACCTCGCCCACCCGGTAGCCGGACACCTGCGGCTCGGTGGCCACCCGCTGCTCGAACTCGCGCCGGGACTCGCGCCGCCGCGCGTCGTCGCAGAGCTGGTCGTACGCCTTGGACCAGTCCTTCGCGACGAGCGCCTGGTAGTAGTCGTCGGTGACCGCGCGGCCCTGCTCCTCGACGGCCTGCACGTTGCTCACCGCCAGCCCCACCACGGCCGCGCCGCCCCCGCCGCAGCAGAGCAGCACGGCGAGCGCGCCCACGCCGAGGCCGAGCCAGAGCCGGGCCCGGCCGCCCTCGGTGGGCGGGGCGGCGAAGGGCGGGGCGACCCCGGGGCCGGGCGGCGGCGCGGGAACGGCCGGCTCGCCCGGCGACGCTGGCGGGGGTGGTGGGGCGGCCGGCCCGGGAGCGGTCATACGCGCCAGGGTAGTGCCCCCGGCATCAGCGGTAAGGACCTGCGGCCCGATCACTGGCCACCACGACGATCTCGCCGTCCGGCGCGGCACTGGCCAGTGTCTCGTACGCCGAGGGCTCGTCCACCGACCGGGCGAGCAGCGGCACCGCGGTGACCTTGACGTCGAAGCCGCCCAGCGCCCGGCGGTACGCCCCGACCGACTCCCACTCGGTGATCAGGCACCAGTGGTCGGGGTCGTCCAGCGCGCGGAGCAGTTCGCCGCGCAGGTAGCCCGGGCGGGCCGCGAGCGCGGCGAGGGCGGCGTGCGCCTCCCGGGTGAACTCGTCCGCCCCGTCGGCGTCCACCACGAACCGGTTGGTGACCAGCACCGGCTTCCTCCTCGTAGAGTCTGTGGCATGCAGCGTACGCAGAGTCCCGTGCTGTCCCGGTTGGCCCGGCTCAACCCGACGACGGTCTTCCTGGCCGCGCTGGTCCTGGTGCTGGTGGGGCTCTTCGCGCCCGGCGCGGCGGGTGGCGTGGTGCTGCTGGCGCTGGCCGGGGGGCTGGTGTGGTTGATGACCGTCACCTGGCCGGTGCAGTCCCCGGCGACCCGGGTGCTCCGGCTGCTCATGCTGACCCTGCTCATCGCGATCGCGCTGGCGAAGCTGCTCTGACAGTTGACCTGCGCAGACATGCAATCATGCGTTTTTGACAATCAATTTCGTTATCGCGGACAGTAGTCTCATGACCGTCCGCTCAGCCCGCCGCGTCCTCGCCGCCGCCACCGCCGCCCTGCTCGGCCTGGGCGGCCTGGCCGCCTGCTCGGACGGCGGGGGCGGCGGGAGCGACCCGGACCGGGTCGACGTGGTCGCGGCCTTCTACCCGCTCCAGTTCCTCGCCGAGAAGATCGGCGGCGACGCCGTCACGGTCACCAACCTGGCCAAGCCGGGCGCCGAGCCGCACGACCTCGAACTCAACCCCCGGCAGGTCGGCCAGGTGGTCGACGCAGAGCTGATCGTCTACCTCGCCGGCTTCCAGCCGGCCGTGGACGAGGCGGTCGAGCAGAACGGCGGCGACCGCGCCTTCGACGTCGCCGGCGTGCAGCCGCTGCTCGACGCCGCGGCCGGCGGCCACGAGCACGAGGGCGGGGAGCACGGCCACGGGGAGGAGACCGGCGGCAAGGATCCCCACCTCTGGCTGGACCCGACCCGGCTGGCCACCGTCGGCGACCGGCTCGCCGAGCGGCTGGGGAAGATCGACCCGGACCGGGCCGCCGACTTCACCGCCCGTGCGGCGGCGCTGCGCGCCGAGCTGACCGGGCTCGACGCCGACTACACCCGGGCCCTGGCCACCTGCCAGCGCCGGGAGATCGTGGCCAGCCACACCGCGTTCGGCTACCTGGCCGCCCGCTACCGGCTCGAACAGGTCGGCATCACCGGCCTGAGCCCGGACGCCGAGCCCTCCCCGCGGCGCCTCGTCGAGGTGGCGAAGGAGGCCCGGGAACACGGTGCCACCACCATCTTCTTCGAGACGCTGGTCAGCCCGAAGGTCGCCGAGACCGTGGCCCGGGAGGTCGGGGCGAAGACCGCCGTGCTCGACCCCATCGAGGGCCCGCCGGCCGACGGCGACTACCTCTCGGCGATGCGCACCAACCTCCAGACCCTGCGGACCGCCTTGGACTGCTCATGACCGAACCCGTGATCCAGGTCGCGCACGCCGCCGTCGGCTACGACGGCCGGGCGGTGCTGCGGGACGTCTCCCTGACCGTCACCGCCGGCGAGGTGGTCGCCGTGCTCGGCGCCAACGGCTCCGGCAAGTCCACGCTCATCCGCGCCGTGCTCGGCCTGGTGCCGCTGGGCGCCGGGTCGGTCGCCCTCTTCGGCACGCCGCAGCGCCGCTTCCGGCAGTGGCACCGCATCGGGTACGTCCCGCAGCGGCTCGGCGCGGGCAGCGGCGTGCCCGCCACGGTGGGCGAGGTGGTGGCCTCCGGGCGGCTGGCCCGCCGGGGCGTGCTGCGCCCGCCGGGCCGGGCCGACCGGGAGGCGGTGGCCGCGGCGCTGCGCGCGGTCGGGCTCGCCGACCGGGCCGGCGACCCGGTCGCCACCCTCTCCGGCGGCCAGCAGCAGCGCACCCTGATCGCCCGGGCCCTCGCGGGCCGGCCGGAGCTGCTGGTGCTCGACGAGCCGACCGCAGGGGTGGACGCGGCCAGCCAGGAGGCGTTCGCCGCCGCGCTGCGGGACTTCCGCGGCGGTGGCGGCACGGTGCTGCTGGTCGCCCACGAGCTGGGGCCGCTGCGCCCGCTGATCAGCCGGGCCGTCGTCGTCCACCAGGGCGGCATCTGCCACGACGGCGCGGTGCCGGAGCCGGCCGGGCACCACGCCGAGCCGGGCCACGACCACGTGCACCCGCACTGCGACGAGGAGCCCGCCGGGCTGTGGAGCATGTGATGGACCTCTTCTTCCAGTACGACTTCATGCTGCGCGCCCTGGTCGGCGCGCTGGTCATCGGGCTGGCCGCCCCGGCCCTCGGCATCTACCTGGTGCAGCGCCGGCTGGCGCTCATCGGTGACGGCATCGGCCACGTGGCGCTCACCGGCGTCGGCGCCGGGCTGCTGCTCAACCGCTCCCCCGTGCTGGTCGCGGTCGTCGCGGCCACGCTGGGCGCGATCGTCATCGAACTGGTCCGCTCGCGCGGGCGTACCTCCGGGGACCTGGCCCTGGCGCTGCTGTTCTACGGCGGCATCGCCGGCGGCGTGACGCTGGTCGGGCTCTCCGACGCCAGCAGCGGATCGCTGAACGCGTACCTCTTCGGGTCTCTGACCACGACGTCGCCGGCCGACCTGATCACCATCGGTGTGCTCGGCGTGGCGATCCTGGTGACCATGCTGGCGCTGCGCCCGGCGCTCTTCGCGGTCTGCCACGACGAGGAGTACGCCCGGGTCTCCGGCCTGCCGGTGCGGGCGTTGAACCTGCTCCTCGCCGTGGGCACCGCCGTGACCGTGACCATCGCCATGCGGGCGGTCGGTGTGCTGCTGATCAGCGCGCTCATGGTGGTGCCGGTGGCCACCGCGCAGCAGGTGACCCGGGGGTTCCGGAGCACCATGGCGGCGGCCATGGCGCTGGGGCTGTTCGCGGCCGGCGCCGGGGTCTGGGTGGCGGCCAGCGCCGACACCGCGCCCGGCGCCTCGGTGGTGCTGCTGGCGATCGGCTCGTTCCTGGTGGTGGCGCTGCTGGCCGCCGGCCGGCGGGCGCTGCGCCGGCGGACCCGCCCGGCCGCCGCGCCCGTGGCCGAGCCGGCGGAGCACGAGGTGGTCCTGGGGTGAGGCCGTCCCTGCTGGCATTGGTTACCGTTACGGGATGACGGTCACGAACGGGTACGACGCCTTCGAGGGCGCGGGCGACCTGCTGCGCGCGCTGTCGGCGCCGATCCGGCTGGCGATCGTCAGCGAGCTGGCCCAGGGCGAGCGCTGCGTGCACGAACTGGTGGAGAAGCTCGGCGCCCCGCAGCCGCTGGTCTCCCAGCACCTGCGGGTGCTGCGCGGCGCCGGCGTGGTGCGCGGCTCGCGGCGCGGCCGGGAGATCGCGTACGCCCTGGTGGACGAGCACGTCGCGCACATCGTGGCGGACGCGGTCAGCCACGCCGGGGAGGGGCCGTCATGACCGAGGGGGCACTGCGCAACACCCGGCAGCGCACCGCGGTGAGCGCCCTGCTGGCCGAGGTCGAGGGCTTCCACAGCGCCCAGGACCTGCACGCCATGCTGCGCCAGCGCGGCGAGCGGGTCGGGCTGACCACCGTCTACCGGACCCTCCAGGGGCTCGCCGACGCCGGCGAGATCGACGTCATGCGCCCGCCCGGCGGCGAGCACCTCTACCGGCGGTGCAGCGAGGGGCATCACCACCACCTGGTCTGCCGGGCCTGCGGCCGGACCGTGGAGGTGGCCGGCCCGGCGGTGGAGAGTTGGGCCGAGCGGGTCGCCGCCGAGCACGGGTACGCCGAGGTCAGCCACACCCTGGAGATCTTCGGCACCTGCCCGGCCTGCGCGGGCTGAGAAAACTGCCCCGTGCCCCGGCGGGCGGGCCGTGGCACGCTGTCCCGCGTGAAGATCTACGCCGACCGTTTTCCGACCGCCCTCCGTCAGCTCCTCACCGATCTGCTCGTGGTCGTCTGGGTGTACGCGGCGATCCGCTTCGCGCTCTGGCTGCACGACCTCGTCGAGAAGCTCGCCGTGCCCGGCCAGAAGCTGGAGGGGGCCGGCGGCGGGCTCGCCGACAACCTGGCCGACGCGGGCGGGAAGGTCGGCCGGGTGCCGCTGGTCGGCGACGAGCTGACCGGCCCCTTCACGAAGGCCGCCGAGGCCGCCCGCGCGGTCGCCGAGGCCGGCCGCGACCAGCAGGAACTGGTCGGCCAGCTGGCCCTGGCGCTCGCCGTCGCCGTGCTGGTCTTCCCGCTCGGGCTGGTGCTGTTCGGCTGGCTGCCGCTGCGGGTGCGCTGGATGCGCCGGGCCGGCGCGGCCAAGGCCCTCGCCGCCGCCCCGGCCGGGCGGGACCTGCTGGCGCTGCGCGCGCTCGCCGGGCAGCCCCTCGCGAAGTTGAACCGGATCGCGCCGGACGTGGCCGAGGCGTGGCGCCGCGGCGACGACGAGACGGTCGACGCGCTCGCCGCACTGGAGCTGCGCGGACTCGGGCTGCGTACCGGCCGTTAAGGTGTTCCGGTGCTGTACTTCCTGATCGTCGTCGCGGTCCTGCTGCTCATCTACGCGGGCGTCCTGGTGAGCTTCGTCCGCAGGGGCCGCCGGATCCCGCCGGCCGCGTACCTGGTGCTCGCCGGGCTGAACGGGCTCATCCTGGCCGGGGTGATCGCCTGGGCGGTCGCCCGCTGACCGGCGGGGCCCCGCCCGTTCGGCGGGGCCCCGGCACCGTCACTGCGCGGGCGGGATGCGGCGGCGGACGTCCTGCGCCGTGGACGGGCCCGGCTGCCAGTTGGCCACCCAGGGCCGGTCGGCGGGCGGGGTGACCACGCCCTCCTCGACCGAGGCGTAGCGGCCGGCGACGATCCGCTTCGCGGCCGCCACGTCCACCGCGTCGGTGTTGGACCACAGCCCGGTGAAAAGCTCGTCGACGCGCAGCCGGGCCTGGCGGCAGAACAGGTCGGCCAGCTCCATGTTCTCCGGGTGCTCGGCGCGCTCGGCGACCGCCCGCACGCACACCGCCGACATGGCGAACAGCTCCGCGCCGATGTCCACCACCCGGCCGAGGAACGCCTGCTTGCGCTCCATCTTCCCCTGCCAGCGGGACATCGCGTAGAAGGTGGACCGGGCCAGCTTGCGGGAGGTCCGCTCGACGTGCCGCAGGTGGCCCGCGAGGGGGCCGAACTCGTGGTACGCCCCGGGCGCCTGCCCCTTGCCCACGGCGAGGGTGGGCAGCCACTTCGCGTAGAAGACGCCGGCCCGCGCGCCGGCCTTCGCCTTGCGGCCCAGCCCGGCGTCCGGGTCGATGATGTCGCCGGCCACCGAGAGGTGCGCGTCGACCGCCTCGCGCGCGATCAGCAGGTGCATGATCTCGGTGGAGCCCTCGAAGATCCGGTTGATCCGCAGGTCGCGCAGGAGCTGCTCGACCGCGGCCGGGCGCTCGCCCCGGGCGGCGAGGGAGTCGGCCGTCTCGTAGCCGCGACCGCCCCGGATCTGGATCAGCTCGTCGGCGATCTTCCAGGCCATCTCGCTGGCGTAGAGCTTCACCAGCGCGGCCTCGATCCGGATGTCGTTGCGGTCGTCGTCGGCGAGCAGGCAGCAGAGGTCGAGCATGGACTCCATGCCGTACGTGGTGGCGGCGATGAAGGCGAGCTTCTTGGCGACCGCCTCGTGCTCGCCGACCGGCCGGCCCCACTGGACCCGGTCCGCGGCCCACTCGCGGGCCACGTTCAACGCCCACTTGCCGGCGCCCACGCACATGGCCGGCAGCGAGAGCCGGCCCGTGTTCAACGTGGTCAGCGCGATCTTCAGGCCCTTGCCCTCGCCGCCGATCACGTTCTCCTTCGGCACGAAGACGTCGTGGAAGCGGGTGAGACTGTTCTCCAGGCCGCGCAGCCCGATGAACTCGTTGCGCCGCTCGACGGTGATGCCCTCGCTGTCGCCCTCCACCACGAAGGCGGTGATGCCGCCGCGCCGCCCCTCGGCCGCCGGCACCCGGGCCATCACCACGAGCAGGGTGGCGACCGTGCCGTTGGTGGCCCAGAGCTTCACGCCGTTGAGCCGGTAGCCGGTGCCGTCCTCGGTCGGCTCGGCCGTGGTGGCCAGCCGGGCCGGGTCGGAGCCGACGTCCGGCTCGGTGAGCAGGAAGGCGGAGACCTCGCCGGCGGCCAGCCGGGGCAGGAACTGCTGCTTCTGCTCGGGGGTGCCGAACATCTTCAACGGCTGCGGCACGCCGATCGACTGGTGCGCGGAGAGCAGCGCGCCGATCGACGGGTTCACCGAGCCGGCCCGCATGAGCGCCCGGCAGTAGTGCAGGTTGCTCAGCCCGAGGCCGCCGTACTTCCGGTCGATCTTCATGCCGAACGCGCCGAGCCGGGCCAGCCCGTGGAACACCTCGTCGGGGATGCGCGCGTCCCGCTCGATGGCCGCACCGTCCACCTCGGAGTCCAGGTACGCCCCGAACGCGCCGAGGAACTCCTCGGCCCGCGCCACGTCGTCGGGGTCGGAGCGGGGCCAGGGGTTGATGAGGTCGAGCTGGAAGCGGCCGAGGAAGAGTTCCTTGCCGAAGCTCGGCCGGTCCCAGGCGGCCTCGCGGGCCGCCTCGGCGACCTGTCGTGCCTCCTTCTCGGAGACCTGGCCGGCCTCGGCGGGCAGCGGCCCGGCCCCGTCCGCGTCGGCCGGCTGCTGGGGGTCGTCGATGGGCGCCACCCGCCCGGTCGGGCCGCCGTGTCCGGCGGGGTCGGGTCGGCTGTTGTGTGTCGTGGTCACGGCTGCCTCCTGGAGACCTCGGTCCGGCTGCGTCGACGTGCGACAAAAACGACGCTACCCCCGGGTGTTACCCAGGGGTAGCCTCGCGCGCACGTCCGATTTGGCGGGACCGGCGCCGTCAGTCGCCGGCCAGCGCCGGCGGATCGTCGTCCTCGTCGTCGATGTCGTCGTCACCCCAGTTGCGCCGGGCGAACGGCAGGATCACCCAGAAGACCAGGAACCAGACCCCGGTGATCGCGCTCAGCAGGAAGGCGATCGGGCGGCTCAGCACGAAGTCGGTGATCAGCAGGACCGCGCTCACCATCGAGATCAGCATGAAGCCGAGGCCGCCGGTGGCCATCCGGTGCGCGTAGCGGACCAGCTCCGGCTTGCGGCCCTGGCGGAACAGCGCCCGGTGGAAGGCCACCGGCGAAATGATCATCGCGGTGGCCGCGGCGGCGGCCAGCAACGCGACGATGTAGACGTCCTTCTGGAAACCGGTCGTCCGGGTGAAACCGTTGCTGAACGGCAGGGTCAGCAGGAAGGCGAAGAGGATCTGCACGCCGGTCTGCGCCACCCGCAACTCCTGGAGCAGGTCGGCGAAGTTGCGCTGCCAGCGCTGCTTCTCGGTTTCCTTGGACACCCGCTACCTCCAGGGAAGACGGTACTGCCGGTGGGGGCCTCCCACCGGCAGCCTGCCAGTGCCCGATCGCGCCGAGCGTGAAACCGGTTCAGGCCCCGCGGCGGATGCGGCCGGCGTACCGGGCCTCCAGCTCCGCGTTGTGCTCGTCGCCGCCCGTGATGTTGGCGGACAGGTAGACCGGGGGCCGCTCCCCCGCGACGAGCAGCCGGGCGACCACCTCGGCCACGATCTGCTGGGCCAGCAGCGCGGCGGTGATCGAGGAGACCGCGCCGACCGCGCCGCCACCGGGCAGCGGCAGGGTGGCGTCGCCGTACGGGGCGCCGTTGTCGAGCACCACGTCGGCGAAGTCGGCGAGCTTGCGCCCGGACGGGTGGCGCGAGGTCATCCGGGCCGAGTGCTGCGCCGAGGTGATCGCCACGAGCCCGTGCCCGCGCTCCTTGACGATGGCGGCGAACTCGACCATCGCCCCGTTCACGCCGGAGTTGGAGGCGAGCACGAACACGTCCTGCGGTCGTACCGGGGCCAGCTCGTAGAGGCGGTGCGCCACGGAAGGCTCGCGCTCCAGCTTCGGGCCGAGCACGTCGGCCGGCTCACCGCCGTGCAGGACCAGGTCACGCAGGGCGATCCGGTTGGTGGGGACCAGCCCGCCGGCCCGGCCGGCGATCTCCATGGCGAGGGCCTCGGAGTGGCCGGTGCCGAACGCGTGCACCACCCCGTCGGCGCGCAGCGACGCGGCGATCAGGTCCGCCGCGCGGGCCACGTTCTCCCGCTGGTCGGCGGCGACCCGGCCGATCGTCTCGGTCACCACCGCCAGGTACGCCTCGGCGCTCACCGTCATGCTTCCTCCGTCCGTCGGTGCCGGGCCAGCCACTCGACCGCGAAGTCGACGGCCGCCCGCTGCCTCATCAACCGGCCCGTCCCGTCGCCGACCGGCCCGAGCCGCACCGCACCGGTGGCCTCCAGGTCGCCGCCGAGCCGGGCGAAACGCTCCTCGAACAGGCGCACGTCCTCCCACCACACCCACTCCCGGCCGCCGTCGGCGGTCAGCACCGCCGCGCCGTAGCGCCGCCGGGGCGGCGCGGGTTGCCGGTATTCCGCCAGGTGCAGGGAGGTGTTGCTGCCGTGGTCCACGCCGAGCAGGAGCACGTCGGCGTCGAGGTCGTAGAGGCGCGCGAGCGGGGAGCCCTCGCCCAGCATGTCGGCCCGCGCGTGGCCGTCGACGACCCGCGCGGCGGCCGGCCCGAGCGCGGCGAACGAGACGTGCGGGTGGTCGCTGCGCCGCGCCTCCGGCGAGGTGCGCACCAGCTCGGCCAGCGCGCCCATGAACCGGCTCGGGGTCACCGCCGGGTCGAAGCCGGGCATCCCGTCGCGGATCACCGGCCACCAGTCCGCCGGCACCGGCGGGTTGCTCCACTCCGCCGGATCGCTGTTCTCCGGCGTGTGGGTGGGCACCACGACCGTGCCGGCCGGGCCGAGCACGTCGCGCAGGGCGAGCAGCACGGCCTCCGGGCCGCCGCAGAGGAAGCCCAGCGGGCGCAGGGAGGCGTGCACCAGCACGGTCGCGCCGGGGCGTACCCCGAGGTCGTGGAGCTGGGCGGCGAGCGACGCGCGGGTGTGCGGCCGGGCCGGCGCGGTGTTCGCGATCATCGGCCGGCGCGGGCCAGGATCGCCGTGGCCAGCGGGCCGGGCGCCTCGTCCGGGATCCAGTGGGTGACGCCGGGCAGCACCACGAAGCGGTAGTCGCCGGTGACGTGCGCGGCGCACGCCTCCGCGGCCGTGCGCCCGATCGCGACGTCCCCGTCGCTCCAGACGAAGGTGGTGGGCACGCCCACCGGCCCGACGGCCTTCATGTCCGTCCCGGTCATGGCGCGGTACCAGTTCAGGGCCGCGGTCAGCGCGCCGGGCTCGCGCATCGGGTCGGCGTAGCGGGCCACCCGGTCGGCGTCGCCGACCCCGCCGAGCATCCGGCGCAGGGTCGCCGCGCGGAACGCCAGCAGCACCTTCTCCGCCTTCCCCGGCTTGCGGAACAGGGCGATGTAGGAGGACCGGGCCTTCTGCCGCGGGTCGGTGGCGAGCGCGTGACCCATGGCCGCCGGGTGCGGCACCGACACCGCCGTCAGCGTGCGCACCCGCTGCGGGTGCGCCGCCGCCAGGCCCCACGCCACGATCGCGCCCCAGTCGTGGCCGACCAGGTGGGCGTCGGTCACCCCGAGCGCGTCGAGCACGGCGGCAGCGTCGGCCACCAGCTCCGGGACCCGGTACGCCCCGACCTCCGCCGGCCGCGCGCCGGGCGAGTAACCGCGCTGGTCGAGGGCGTACGTGCGCAGCCCGGCGGCGTGCAGCGCGGGGCTCACCTCGTCCCACTCGCCGGAGTGCTGCGGGAAACCGTGCAGCAGCAGGACGGGTTCGCCGCCCTCGGGGCCGCCGGTGCGTACCTCGAACGTCAGACCTCGCGCCTCGACCCGCATGATCGCCACCCTAACGGGCGATCGCCCTGCTGGGCCCGCGGCCGGGGTCGGTGCTAGCGTCTGCGTCGAGACAACTTCACATCCGACAGGGGAGCGCACAGCGCTGAGAGTGCGGGCCGGTGCCCGCAGACCCTCGAACCTGATCTGGGTAATGCCAGCGCAGGGAGTTCGGTCGACCTCCAGCCGCGCCGCCGTCCGGTGACCACCGGGCGCGGCGTGCGTCTTCTCCTGGTTCCTCACCTGAACTGGGAGTCAGTCATGAACCACACCGACAGCAACCGCTGGCGCACCGTCGACATCGTCGTCGCCTCGGTGATCGCCGTCGCCTTCGGCGTCATCTTCTGGGCCTGGGGGCTGCTCTGGGGCGCCACGGACGCGGCCTTCGCGTTCTTCCCGCCCGCGCAGACACTCATCTACGGCGTCTGGCTGGTGCCGGCCGTGCTCGGCGGGCTGGTCATCCGCAAGCCCGGCGCCTCGCTCTACTGCGAGCTGCTGGCGGCGATCATCTCGGCGCTGCTGGGCAGCCAGTGGGGCGGCATCGTCATCGTGCAGGGCCTCATGCAGGGCCTCGGCGCCGAGTTGGCCTTCGCCGCGTTCCGCTACCGCGCGTACCGGCTGCCGGTCGCCCTGCTGGCGGGCGCGCTGACCGGCCTGACCGCGGCGATCTTCGACTTCGTCTACTGGAACAAGACCTACGACCTGGTCAACTACCGCCTGCCCTATGCCCTGCTGACCATCGTCAGCGCCACCGTGATCGCCGGCCTGGGCTCACACTTCCTCACCCGAGCCCTGGCCAACACCGGCGTCCTGGACCGCTTCCCCGCGGGCCGCGACCGAGCCCTGGTGTAACCGCCCCGAGACCGCGTTGATCAAGAGGTTTGCGTCGGCGAGAGCGGTTCTGCTGACGCAAACCTCTTGATCAACCAAGCTGGGCCGAGAGGGGAGGTGGGCGCGTGGGTGCCGTGCAGTTGCGGGGGTTCGGGTGGCGGCATGCCGGGCGGAAGGGCTGGGCTCTCCGGGGCGTCGACCTGCGCGTTGAGGTTGGGGAGCGCGTTCTGCTGCTGGGGCCCTCGGGGGCCGGGAAGAGCACTCTGCTCGCGGCGCTGGCCGGTCTGCTGCCCGAGGACTCCGGTGAGCAGGAGGGCACCGTCGAGATCGACGGGCTCGACCCGCGCAAGGCCCGGGAACGGGTCGGCATCGTCTTCCAGGACCCGGAGACCCAGCTCGTCATGGCCCGCTGCGGCGACGACGTGGCGTTCGGGCTGGAGAACCGGGGCGTGCCCGCCGAGGAGATCTGGCCCCGCGTGGACGAGGCGCTGCGCCGGGTCGGCTTCCCTTACGACCGGGACCGGCCCACGGCGGCCCTGAGCGGCGGCGAGCAGCAGCGGCTCGCGCTGGCCGGCACGCTCGCCCTGCGGCCGGGGCTGCTGCTGCTCGACGAGCCGACCGCCAACCTCGACCCGGCCGGCGCCGATCTGGTCCGCCGGGCCGTCGCCGACGCCCTCGACGCGGACACCACGCTGATCCTCGTCGAGCACCGGGTCGCCGAGGCGCTGCCGCTGGTCGACCGGGTCGTCGTGCTGGAGCCCGGCGGCGGGGTGCGCGCCGACGGGCCGCCCGAGGCGGTGTTCGCCGCGCACGGCGACGCCCTCGCCGCCGCCGGGGTCTGGGTGCCGGGCCGCACCGTGCCGCCCCGGCACGCCACCACGCCGCCCGGCGAGGTGCTGCTCACCGCCGACCGGCTCGGCCTGCCGCCCCGGCTGGCCCCCACCGACCTCCGGGTACGCGCCGGCGAAGCCCTCGCCGTCCTCGGCCCGAACGGCGCCGGCAAGTCCACCCTGGCCCTGCTGCTCGGCGGTCTGCTCCGCCCCGGCGCCGGCGCGGTCGTCGCCACCCCCGCGCTCGCCGGCCGGGACGCGCGCACTCCCCCGCACCGCTGGCGGGCCCCCGCCCTGGCCGGCCGGATCGGCTCCGTCTTCCAGGACCCGGAGCACCAGTTCGTCACGAGCACCGTGCGGGACGAGTTGGCCCTCGGTCCGCGCCGCACCGGGCAGCCCGAGGCGGCCGTGACGGCCACCGTGGACGCGCTGCTGGAGCGGCTGCGGCTGGACCGGCTGGCGGACGCCAACCCGTACACCCTCTCGGGCGGCGAGGCGCGGCGGCTGAGCGTGGCGACCGCCCTGGCCACCGCGCCCCGCCTGCTGATCTGCGACGAGCCCACCTTCGGCCAGGACCGGCGGACCTGGCGGGAGCTGGTCGACCTCCTGGCGGACCTGCGCGACGCCGGCCACGGCGTCGTCGCGGTCACCCACGACCCGGACTTCGTCGCCGCGCTGGCCGACAGGACGATCATCCTGGAGCGCCGAGCACCCGGCCCCGACCGGACGATCAACCTGGAGCACCGGTGATCAGCGTGGAGCCGGTCGCCGCGCCCGGGGCGCCGCTGGCGCGGCGCAACCCGGTGGCGAAGCTGGCCGCCGCGCTGGTCTTCACCCTGATCCTGGTGGCCACCCTCGACCCGGTGGCCCCGGCCATCGCCATCGCCGTCGAGCTGGCGGTGCTGCCGCTGTTCGGCGTCCGCTACGGCGTGCTGGCCCGGCGGGCCTGGCCGCTGCTGGCCGGCGCCGGCGGCATCCTGGTCACGCTGGTGCTCTTCGCGGCCGACCGCTCGGGCCGGGTGCTGGTCGAGGCCGGCCCGGTCCTGGTCACCGAGGGCGTGCTGGTCACCGCGCTGGGTCTGGTGCTGCGGATGCTCGCCGTGGCGCTGCCCGGGATCCTGGTCTTCGCCACCACCGACCCCACCGACCTGGCCGACGCGCTGATCCAGAACGCGAAGGCGCCCGCCCGGTTCGCCATCGGCGCGCTGGCCGCGTTCCGGCTGGTGCCGCTGCTGGAGGAGGAGTGGCGGATGATCAGCATGGCCCGCCGGGCGCGGGGCGTGGACGCCGGCCGCAACCCGATCGCCAAGCTGCGGCTGTTCGGGTCGACGGCGTTCGCGCTGCTGGTCGGGGCGATCCGGCGGGGCACCCGGCTGGCCGTGGCCATGGACGCCCGGGGCTTCGACGCCGGCACCCCGCGTACGGTCGCCCGGCGCCAGCGCTTCACCCGTGCCGACGGCCTGCTGGTGGTGGCCGCCGGGGCGCTGGCCGCGGCGGCGCTGACGGTCAGCGTGGTGCTGGGCACCTTCCGGCCGCTGATCGGCTGACCGGCCGCCGCAGGCAGAGCGGCTCGGGTTGCGGCGGGTCGTCCCGACGGAGGGACACCACGTACTGCCGCAACCCGAGCCGATCAGGGGCCGGTCAGCTGCGCCGGAAGGCGTAGAACTTGGTCTGCCCGGCGCGCCGGCTGCGCCCGGAGAGCCGGGCCTCCCGGCCGGCGGGCGGGCCGGCCTTCGGTGGCGGCGGCGTGTCGGTGCGCCCGGGCAGGGTCACCGGCGCGGCGGGCGCCACGGTGAGCGCGTCGAGATCCGCCGGAGTGAGGTCCACCGGGGACGGCGCGGGCTTGTGGGACTTCTTCGGACTGCGCTTGGCGGGCATACGCTGCCTCCTGACTGTCGGGCACCCGTGGGCACGGCGAGCGGGGAACACCCGGGCGGTCCGACGAGGCATGCGACGCCACCACCGACGGTGGCGCGGAGGATGCGGACGCCCGGGGCGCACGGTCCACGGCGGTTTGCACGGTGGACCGGGCCTGCGAGAGGTGGGCGTCAGTTACGCATGCCGGAACGTTAACCCACCGCCACGCCGACGCGCACCCGATTTACCGGGACGACCGGCGAGGACCGACCGCGACCACGCCCTCACCCGCCGTCGACGTCCCGGCCCCGGGCCGCGCCGCCCGCGATACGGTCGCAGCACGGGCACCGGAGACGAGGGGTGGCGGTACGCATGGCACAGCGGGCGACGGCGCAGATCGGGGTCACCGGCCTGGCGGTGATGGGCCGCAACCTGGCCCGGAACCTGGCCCGGAACGGCTTCACCGTGGCCGTGCACAACCGCTCGCCCGAGCGCACCCGGAGCCTGCTCGCCGAGCACGGCGGCGAGGGCACGTTCGTGGCCTCGGAGTCGATGGCCGACTTCGTCGCCTCGCTGGAGCGCCCGCGCGCCGTGATCGTCATGGTGAAGGCCGGCGCCCCCACCGACGCGGTGATCGACGAACTGGTCCCGCTGCTGGAGGAGGGGGACATCGTCGTCGACTGCGGCAACGCGCACTTCGCCGACACCCGCCGGCGGGAGGAGGCGCTGCGCGGGCACGGGCTGCACTTCGTGGGCACGGGCGTCTCCGGCGGCGAGGAGGGCGCGCTGCGCGGGCCCAGCATCATGCCGGGCGGCTCGGCCGAGTCCTACCGCAAGCTCGGCCCGATCTTCGAGCGGATCGCCGCCCAGGTCGACGGCGTCCCGTGCTGCCGGCACATCGGGCCGGACGGCGCCGGCCACTTCGTGAAGATGGTCCACAACGGCATCGAGTACGCGGACATGCAGCTCATCGCCGAGGCGTACGACCTGCTGCGGGCCGGCCTGTCGGCGAGCCCGGCGGAGATCGCGGAGATCTTCCGGGAGTGGAACGGCGGCGAACTGGAGTCCTTCCTCATCGAGATCACCGCCGAGGTGCTCGGGCACACCGACCCGGCGACCGGCCGGCCCTTCGTCGACGTGGTGCTGGACCAGGCCGAGCAGAAGGGCACCGGCCGGTGGACCGTGCAGAGCGCGCTGGACCTCGGCATCCCCATCACCGGCATCGCCGAGGCCACGTTCGCCCGGTCGCTGTCCGGGCACGCCGACCAGCGCGCCGCCGCCCGCCGCGCGTTCCCCGACGCGGGCGAGAAGTGGCAGGTGGACGACCGGGACACCTTCGTCGAGGACGTGCGGCGCGCGCTGCTGGCCAGCAAGATCGTCGCGTACGCGCAGGGCTTCGACCACATCCGCGCCGGCAGCCGGGAGTACGACTGGGACATCGACCTGGGCGGCACCGCGACCATCTGGCGGGGCGGCTGCATCATCCGGGCGCGCTTCCTGGACCGGATCCGGGAGGCGTACGACACCGAGCGGGACCTGGCCACGCTGCTGGTCGCCCCGTGGTTCGCCGACCGGGTCGGCGCCGGGGTTGCGGCCTGGCGTCGGGTGGTGGCCGACGCGGCCCGGGCGGGTGTGCCCACCCCGGCCTTCTCGTCGTCGCTGGCCTACTTCGACGCCCTGCGGGCCGAGCGGTTGCCGGCCGCGCTGATCCAGGGGCTGCGGGACAACTTCGGCGCGCACACCTACCGCCGGGTGGACCGGGAGGGGTCGTTCCACACGCTCTGGGCGGGCGACCGCTCCGAAGTGGAGGCGTGAGCGCGCTCAGGCGAGCGTGGCGTGCATCTCCCAGACCAGGATCTCCGCCGGCGCGGCGGCGGTGACCCGTTGGCCCCCGGCCATGGTGATCCGGGCCGCGTCGCCCTCACCGAGTTCGCCGGTCCCCTCCAGCGTCACGCCGCCGCTGGGCACGTAGAGGTGCAGGAAGGGCGCGTCGGGCAGGTTCACCGAGTCGCCGGGGCCGAGCCGGGCGGCGTGCAGGGTGGCGTACCGGTTGCGGATCCGGATGGCGGAGGCGCCGTCGTACCGGTCCATCCCGGAGGCGACCGGCACGAGGCCGCCCCGCAGCAGCTCGTCGCCGATCTCGAGCTGCTCGTAGCCGGGGTCGATCCCCTCCTCGTCGGGGAGCACCCACATCTGCACGAAGTGGACCGGGTCCCGGTGCGGGGCGATGTTCTCCAGCCGCCAGGAGTCGTTCTTCTCCGAGTGCAGGATGCCGGTGCCGGCGCTCATCCGCTGGGCCAGGCCGGGATAGATGACGCCGGAGTGGCCGGTGGAGTCCTGGTGCACCAGGGAACCGCGCAGCACCCAGGTGACGATCTCCATGTCCTGGTGCGGGTGAGTCTCGAAACCGGTGCCCGGGTGCACCACGTCGTCGTTGTTGACCAGCAGCAGCCCGTGGTGGGTGTTGGCCGGGTCGTAGTGCCGGGAGAACGAGAAGGAGTGCTTGGAGTCGAGCCACGACAGCCGGGTCTTGAACCGGTCGTCGGCCCGGCGGACGTCCACCGCCGGCGCGGGCATCGTCGCCGTCACCAGGCACGCTGCCCGGTCTCGGCCGGCGCCCAGGTGAGCGCCGGTTCGCCGGTGGCCAGCTCGCCGATCTCGCCGGACCGGACGGCGGGCGTGTGGCCGAGTTCGGCGCAGTGCTGCTCGGCGATCTCCGCGCAGATCTCGGCGACCTGCTCGCAGATCGGGCTGCCCAGGTCCGCCGCGTTCAACGCCATGATCATCTTGAACCGGAGATCGTGCATCCCCCACCCCCGTGGCGGGCGCGTCCCGGCGGCGCGCCCTCGCGCCGATCGTACGCGCGGGCGCCCCGCTCCCGGCCGGAAAGCCGGACGCGGGGCGCCCGCGACACGGTCCGCCGCAACCCTGCGGCGGACCGTCGACGTCACCAGAACCGACGGCGCTTGGCCTTCTGCGGCCGCAGCATGTCGGCGCCCTTGGTGAGCAGTCGGCTCACCCCGCTCGGGCCGCGACGGGCCTCCAGGGTGTGGCTGAGCCGGCGCGCGCCGGCCGCCGCCAGCGGCACGGCGACCGCCATGACCGCCCACTGGGCAATCCGCTTCTGAATCATGTGGGTTCACCTCCGCAATCTGCCTGCTGTCCGGATTGATACCCCGCAGGCGGCGTCGGTAAGCGTGACCTCAGGTGGTGGGTGCCACCGGATTGGGCAGCGCGCCGCCGAAGCGGCGGTCCCGCTGGGCGTAGAGCTCGCAGGCGTACCAGAGGTGGCGGCGGTCGAAGTCCGGCCAGAGGGTGTCGAGGAAGACCAGTTCCGCGTAGGCGCTCTGCCAGAGCAGGAAGTTGGAGGTGCGCTGCTCGCCGGAGGGACGCAGGAAGAGGTCCACCTCGGGGACCTCCGGGTGGTAGAGGTACTTCGCGATGGTCTTCTCGGTGACCTTGCCCGGGTCGATCCGGCCGGCGGCGGCGTCGCGGGCGATCGCGGCGGCGGCGTCGGCGATCTCCGCCTGCCCGCCGTAGTTGACGCAGAACTGGAGGGTCAGCGTCGAGTTGCCGCGGGACATCTCCTCGGCGGTCTGCAACTCGGAGATGACGCTCTTCCAGAGCCGCCCGGCCCGGCCGGACCAGACCACCCGGACGCCCAGGTCGACGAGCTGGTCCCGGCGGCGCCGGATGACGTCCCGGTTGAAGCCCATGAGGAAGCGGACCTCGTCCGGCGAACGCCGCCAGTTCTCGGTGGAGAAGGCGTACGCCGACAGGTAGGGGATGCCCAGCTCGATCGCGCCCTCGATGGTGTCGAAGAGGCTGTGCTCGCCCTGCTCGTGACCCTTGGTCCGGGGCAGCCCGCGCTCCTTGGCCCAGCGGCCGTTGCCGTCCATCACGACGGCGACGTGCTTCGGCAGCGCGTCGCCCGGCAGCGCCGGCGGCCGGGCGCCGGACGGGTGCGGAGTCGGTGGCAGCGGCTCGCGCCGGCCGGCCCTCATCGGTCGGATCACTCGGTCATCTCCCTGTTCACACCAGCGGCGGCGGGCCCGCCTCCGGTGCGCGGCGGGACCACACCCGGCCCCGCGCCGCCGGGCGGCGGGACCGCGCCGGACGCCGGGGCACCCCGGTCGACCAGCGGCAGCGAGCGTAGCGCGCGTTCCAGGTGCCACTGGAGGTGCGCCGCGACCAGGCCACTGCACTCGCGGCGCACACCGGTCTCGGTGGCGTCGGCGTACGCCCAGTCGCCGGTGGTCAGCGCGGACATCAGGTCGATGGTGGCCGGGGCGGGGTGGGCGGCGCCCGGCGGCCGGCAGTCGGGGCAGACCGCGCCGCCGGCCGGGACCGAGAAGGCCCGGTGCCGCCCCGGGGTGCCGCAGACCGCGCACGCGGTCAGCGCGGGCGCCCAGCCGGCGAAGGCCATGCCGCGCAGCAGGTAGGCGTCGAGCACCAGGGTGGTGGCGTGGTCGCCGGTGGCCAGCGAGCGCAGCGCGCCGAGGGTGAGCTGGAACAGCCGCAGCGAGGGCTCCCGCTCGATCGGGGTGAGCCGCTCGGCGGTCTCGGCTATCGCGCTGGCCGCCGTGTAGCGGGGGTAGTCGCCGAGGAAGCGCTTGCCGTAGAGGTCGATGCCCTCCGCCTGGCTGATGGTGTGCAGCGAGCTGCCGTGGTTCCCCTTGGGGTCGCCGGCGAGCTGGAGGTCGACGTGCCCGAACGGCTCCAGCCGGGCGCCGAACTTGCTGGTGGTGCGGCGCACGCCCCGGGCCACCGCGCGCAGCCGACCGTGCCGGCGGGTGAGCAGGGTGATGATCCGGTCGGACTCCCCCAGCTTCTGCACGCGCAGCACCACCGCGTCGTCGCGGTAGAGCTGTCGGCGGTATCCGGCCATCGGGCCATTCTCCCTCGGGGTGCGATCTCAGGGTCTCTTCGGGGTGGACCGGCGGTCGAACCCGGATGCGCCGCCCGCGCGGTCGCCCGTAGCGTCCTGGCCATGGCTCTGCACCGGACCGCCGTCGCCGCCGCCGCGGCCGCCACCCTGATCGTCCTCGCCGGGTGCGACACCCTGTCGTTCCGCCGCCTCGACTACGACCAGACCGAGAGCGCGAAGATCACCCGGATCACCGTGCCGGCCGGCGGCGCGGGTGACATCACGATCCGGGCCACCGGCGCGGCCGACCAGGTGCGGATCAAGCGGATCGTCCGCTACCAGGGCGGGGAGCCGAACACCCGGTACGAGATCAAGGGCGACGAGCTGGTGCTGCCCAACGACTGCGGCCCCCGGTGCACGGTCTCCTGGGAGGTGACCGCCCCGGAAGGCGTGACGGTGCGCGGTGAGACCAGCTCCGGGAACGTCACGCTGAACCGGGTCGGGCCGGTGGACTTCACCCTGAAATCCGGCGACCTCACGGTGACCGAGGCCCGTGGCGAGGTCCGCGCCACCACCACCTCGGGGAACATCGAGGTGGTCGACGCGACGGGCCCGGTCCGGCTGCGCGCCTCCTCCGGCGACATCAGTGCCCGCCGGCTCGCCGCCGGCCTGGACGCGGAGGCCACCTCGGGCAACCTCGTCGTCGAACTGGACCAGCCCGCCGCGGCCCGATTGCACGCCACCAGCGGCGACGTCGACCTGACCGTGCCACCGGGCCGGTACCGGGTGCGGGCGGACGCGAAGTCCGGCGACACCGACCTGAGGGTGCCGGACGACCCGGGCGCCTCCCTGCTGCTCGACGTCTCCGCCACCAGTGGCAACGTGACGGTCCACCAGCGCTGAGGGCGGCCGCCGGTCAGCGCGGCGTGAGGCCGGAGCGCTCCGGCGCGCGGCGCGGGGCCGGCACCCGGGCGCCGGCCGCGGCGAGTGCGGTCTCCGCGCCGGCGGGCGCCGGGCTGGCCGGTGCGGCCGCCGCCCGCTCGGCCACGGTCCGCCGGGGGCGGCCGGGCACCAGTTCCGGGGTACGCCGGGCGGCCAGGTCCTCGACCCAGCCGACCAGCAGGGTGACCACGCCGACCAGCGCGAACACCAGCACCACCCGGATCGCCAGCCCGACCGGGTCCTGGTGCGACCAGCCGACCACGTCCACGAGCGGGGTGAGCGCCGCCACGAACGGCATGTGCCACAGGTAGACGGTCAGCGCGCGCCGGTTCAGCACGGTGACCGCCCGGCCCAGCGCCGGGACGCGGTCCACCCACGGCGCCGCGGCCGGCGCCCGGCCGATCGCCACCAGGATGAACGCCGCCGACCAGAGCGCGTTGCCCAGGTGGATGTCGTTCAGGTCGTACCCGCGCGGGCCGGGATGCGTGAGGATCCAGCCCAGGCCGGCCGCGCCGAGGGCCACCGCGAGCGGGACGAGCACCCGGTTGGCGGTGCGGCGCAGCAGGCCGTCGTGGTGCGCGAAGCCGAGCAGCCAGGCGCCGAAGTACAGGCCGAACTCGCGCAGCACGGTCGGCGGGTCCGCCAGCACGCCGAACTCGATCGCCGCGAGCAGCGCGTACGGGGCCAGCAGGGTGGGCAGCGGGGCCCGGCGGAACAGCCAGAGGGCCACCGGCGAGGCGAGCAGGAACCAGAGGTAGTCCCGGAGGTACCAGATCGGGCTCAGCGTGATGGCGCCCCAGGCGTTGGCCGGTGGGTCGCTGATCGGGAAGAGCCACAGCAGCACCTTCGGGGTGAGCGGCAGCCCGGTGAGCAGCATGGCCGGCACGAAGACCGCGGCGAGCACCCAGAGCGACGGCAGCAGCCGGCGCAGCCGACGCGCCACGGCCGGTACGCCGGTCCGGTCCAGCGACGCGGCCATCAGCGAGCCGGCGAGCGCGAACATCACCGACATCGCCGGGAAGATCAGGGTCAGCGCCGCCCAACCGGTGACGTGGTAGACGACGACTCGAACGATGGCCAGGAAGCGGAGCAGGTCGAGGTATCGGTTTCGCATCAGCTCGCGGGGGCATCGGGGGCGGGGGCAGCAACGCTCCCCTACCCTCCGACCAGGCCGGACGAAACGGCGCGGGGGCCCGGGTCAAAAGTGAAACATCCCATAAAGCCGGCCGATCCGGACCAGCCCGACAACCCCGGAAACGCGGACCGCCGGCCCCCGGGAAGCGGGACCGGCGGTCGGGCGTACCGGGTCAGAAGCCGAGCTTGCGCAACTGCTTCGGGTCGCGCTGCCAGTCCTTCGCGACCCGGACGTGCAGGTCCAGGTAGACCCGGGTGCCGAGCAGCTCCTCGATCTGGCGGCGGGCGGTGGTGCCGACGTGCTTGAGCCGGCTGCCCCGGTGACCGATCACGATCGCCTTCTGGCTCGGTCGCTCCACGTACACGTCCGCGTAGATCTTGGTGACGTTGCCCTCGGCGATCATCTCCTCGACCACCACGGCGATCGAGTGCGGCAGCTCGTCCCGGACGCCCTCCAGAGCCGCCTCGCGGACCAGTTCGGCGACGAGCACCTGCTCCGGGTCGTCGGTGAGCATGTCGTCGGGGTAGAGCTGCGGAGACTCCGGCAGGTAGCCGGTCATCACGTCGACCAGGGTGTCCACCTGGTGCCCGGAGACCGCGCTCACCGGCACCACGTCGGCGAACTCGCCCAGCTCGCTCACCGCGAGCAACTGCTCGGCCAGCCGCTTCTTGTCCACCAGGTCGGTCTTGGTGACCACGGCCAGCACGGTGGCCCGCAGGCTGGCCAGCTCGCCGGTGATGAACCGGTCGCCCCGCCCGATCGGCTCATTCGCCGGGATGCAGAGGCCGATCACGTCGACCTCGCTCCAGGTCTCCCGGACCAGGTCGTTGAGCCGCTCGCCGAGCAACGTGCGGGGACGGTGCAGGCCCGGGGTGTCGACCAGCACGAGCTGTGACTCCGGCCGGTGCAGCACCGCCCGGATGATGTGCCGGGTGGTCTGGGGCTTGTTCGAGGTGATCGCGATCTTGGTGCCGACGATCGCGTTGGTCAGCGTCGACTTGCCGGCGTTCGGCCGCCCCACGAAGCAGCCGAAACCCGCCCGGTAGGGACGCTGCGCGACGTCGCTCACTCGACCACCGTGCCGAGGACGGCGCCGTCCGGCGCGGCCACGTGGATCGGCGCGTCGGCGGAGAGGTCGCGGACCGCGGCGTGCCCGGCGCCGTCCAGCGTCGACGCCTCGGTCACCACGACGGCGGCCTCCAGCCGGCTCGCACCGGCCGCCACCGCGGAGGCGACCGCGAGCTGGAGCGCGGTCAGGGTCAGCGACGGCAGCGCCACGCTGGCCGCCGCGTACGTCCGGCCGTCCTGGTCGCGGACCGCCGCGCCCTCCACGGCGCCCACCCGGCCCCGCGCACCCCGGGCCAGGACGACCAGCTTGCCGTCCTCCGCGCTCAGCTCGGCCGGGTCGGACGGGGTGGGCCGGGCGGCCGGCACGGCGGGTGACTCAGGCATCGGCGGGTTGCCTCTCCTCGGAACGGTTGTGGTTGCCACGGGGGTCGGTCTGCTCGCCGCGCCCCGCGCTGTCCGGCGCGTCGCCCGGCTCGACCCGGCTGACCAGCACGGTGTCGATCCGGTTGCGCCGCCCGGTGGTGCCCTCGGCGATCAGCCGGAGCCCGGCCACCTCGGCGCCGGAGCCCGGGATCGGCACCCGGCCGAGCGCCTGGGCGAGCAGGCCACCGACCGTCTCCACCTCGTCGGTGGGCAGTTCGGTGTCGAACAGCTCGCCCAGATTCTCCACCGGCAGCCGGGCGGTCACCCGCACGGCCCCGTCCGCCAGGCGCTCGACCGGCGGGCGTTCGACATCGTACTCGTCGGTGATCTCGCCGACGATCTCCTCCAGGATGTCCTCGATGGTGACGAGGCCGCCGGTGCCGCCGTACTCGTCGACGACGATGACCAGGTGGTTGCGGGCCGCCTGCATCTCCGAGAGCAGGTCGTCGACCGGCTTGGACTCGGGCACGAAGGTCGCCGGGCGCATCAGCTCGGCCACCGGCATCTGCCGGGCCTCCGGGCTGCCCTGGATCCGCCGGATCAGGTCCTTGAGGTAGAGCACGCCGAGCACGTCGTCGACGTTCTCGCCGATCACCGGGATCCGGGAGAAGCCGGAGCGCAGGAAGAGCGCCAGCGCCTGCGCGAGCGTCTTGGAATCCTCTATCCACACCATCTCGGTGCGGGGCACCATCACCTCGCGGGCGATGGTGTCGCCGAGCGCGAAGACCGAGTGGATCATCTGCCGCTCGCCGTGCTCGACCACGCCGCGCTGCTCGGCCAGGTCGACCAGCTCCCGCAGCTCGACCTGGGTGGCGAACGGCCCCTCCCGGAAGCCGCGCCCCGGGGTGACCGCGTTGCCGATCAGGATCAGCAGCGAGGCCAGCGGGTTGAGCGCCCGGCCCAGCCAGCGCACCAGCGGCGCGACCGCGCGGCCCACCGCGTAGGCGTGCTGCCGGCCCAGGGTGCGCGGCGCGACGCCGACCACCACGAAGCTGACCACGGTCATCGCCCCGGCGGTGACCAGGGCGGCCCGCCAGCCGGCGCCGAAGGTGTCGACGGCCACCAGCGCGACGAGCGTGGTGGCGGTCAGCTCGGCCAGCAGCCGGAGCAGGAGCAGCAGGTTGAGGTGGCGGACCACGTCACCGGCGACCGCCTGGAGGGTACGCGCGCCGCGCGCGCCGTCCCGGGCCAGCTCGGCGGCCCGGGCCGGGGAGACGGCGGCCAGCGCGGCCTCGGTCATCGCGATCAGGCCGGCGAGCACCACCAGCCCCGCCGCGACGGCGAGGAGAGGGAGATCGGGCAGGCCGGCGGGCGCGCCGCCGGCCGCCAGGGTGGCGGTCACTGCGATCGGGTCGACCGCCAGCTGGCCAGCAGTCGCGCCTGGAGACCGAACATCTCCCGCTCCTCCTCCGGCTCGGCGTGGTCGTAGCCGAGCAGGTGCAGCACGCCGTGCACGGTGAGCAGGTGCAGCTCGTCGGCGGTGGAATGCCCGGCGGTGGCCGCCTGCTTGGCCGCCACCTCCGGGCAGAGCACGATGTCGCCGAGCAGAGCCGGTTCACCGCCGGCCGGGGCGCTCTCCCCCGGGCCGTGGTCGACGCTGCCCTCGTCCATGGGGAACGCGAGCACGTCGGTCGGGCCGTCGCCACCCATCCAGCGGTGGTTCAGCTCCGACATGTATTCGATGTCGACCAGCAGCACGGACAGCTCGGCGAGGGGGTTGACCCCCATCTCGTCGAGGGCGTGCCGGGCGACGGCGAGCACGGCGTCGGTGTCGACGTCGACACCGGACTCGTTGGCGATCTCGATGGACAACTGTCTTCCTCTGATGGGTTAGCGGCGCCGGCCGGCCCGGCCGCCCTGGGCGGTCCGCCCGGGCACGGCGTGCACGCTCTGCGCCTGCTGGTTCTCCCGCTCGGCGTCCCAGCGGGCGTACGCGTCGACGATGTCGCCCACCAGCTTGTGGCGGACCACGTCGGAGCTGGAGAGCTGGGCGAAGTGCACGTCCTCGACGTTGCTCAGGATCTCCCGGACCACCCGCAGGCCGCTGGTCGTCCCGCCGGGAAGGTCCACCTGGGTGACGTCACCGGTGACCACGATCTTGGAACCGAAGCCGAGCCGGGTGAGGAACATCTTCATCTGCTCGGGCGTGGTGTTCTGCGCCTCGTCGAGGATGATGAACGCGTCGTTCAGGGTGCGGCCCCGCATGTACGCCAGCGGCGCCACCTCGATGGTGCCGGCGGCCATCAGCTTCGGGATGGACTCCGGGTCGAGCATGTCGTGCAGCGCGTCGTAGAGCGGGCGCAGGTAGGGGTCGATCTTCTCGTTCAGCGTGCCGGGCAGGAAGCCCAGCCGCTCACCCGCCTCGACCGCCGGCCGGGTCAGGATGATCCGGTTGACCTGCTTGGCCTGGAGCGCCTGGACGGCCTTCGCCATGGCCAGGTAGGTCTTGCCCGTGCCGGCCGGGCCGATGCCGAAGACGATGGTGTGCGCGTCGATGGCGTCGACGTAGCGCTTCTGCCCCAGGGTCTTGGGGCGGATGGTGCGACCGCGCCGGGAGAGGATGTTGAGCGTCAGGACCTCGGCGGGCCGCTCGGCGCCGCCCTGCTCGAGCATGCCGACGGTGCGCCGGACGGCATCAGTGGTCAGGGTCTCGCCTTTCTCGATCAGTTCGAGCAGCTCACTGAAGAGGCGCTCGGCGAGGGCGTTGTCGGCGGGCGCGCCGGTGATGGTGATCTCGTTGCCCCGCACGTGGACGTCACTGTTGACCGAGCGTTCGACGAGCCGCAGGATCTCGTCGCCCGCGCCGAGCAGGTTCACCATGATCTTCTGGTCGGGGACCGTGATCCTGGTCTGCACCCGGGGCGGGCCGGGAGGTGGGGTGCCGGTCATAGGTCGGGCCGTCGGGCCCTACGCCACCTGCTCTCGAACTCGGCGCCGGGCCCTGCTGGCGCGGCGGTCGTGACTCCCATCGTATCGGGTCAACACCGCCCGCACCTCGCCCATTTCCGGTGGTCGGAGATCACCTGCCGGCGCGGAAGTCGTACCCCTCGAAGGTCTCCTGGTGGCGGGTGAAGCGGTAGGTGGCCCAGTGCAGCCGGACCACCACCCCGCGCTCGTCCCGGGTCAGCCGGAGCAGCTCGCCCACCTCCCGGCCGGCGACCGTGCGGAACACGTCGGGCCGGTCCGGCAGCGGCGCGAAGACCGCGGGCGGCTTGCCGGCCGGTTCGTCCGCGCCCCGGGCCCGCAGCGCCCCGTCGTGCCAGGAGAAGACGTACTCGAAGCCCTCGCCCCACCAGCGGCCCAGCAGGCCGCGCAGGTGCTCCGGGGCGGGCGTGCCCGGCCGCCACGGCTCCACGTCGGCCGGGTCGTGCTCGGCGGCGGCGGCCAGCAGCCGGTGCGGCAGCTCGAAGACCTCCACGCCGGTGCCCGAGGAGCCGAGCACCGCGCAGCCCATCGCGCCCGCGGTGCCGTCACCGCCCCGCCGGCCGTAGACGGCGGCCAGGAAACCGGGCATGGCCCCGTCGTGCCCCACGTGCATCACCCGCCCCGGCTGCGGCACCAGGATCAGGCCGAGGCCGAAGCCGCCGGCCCAGAGCGTCTCGTCGGTGGTGGTCAGCGGCCAGCGCATCTCGTCGAGGGTGGCCGGCGCGAGCACCGCGCCGGCCGGGTCCAGCGCGGCCGGGTCGGCCAGGAAGGCCGCCCAGCGCGCCATGTCCGGGGCGGTGCTCCAGAGCTGCGCGGCCGGGGCCACCGCGCCGAAGTCCGTGTTCGGCTCCGGCCGGGCCTCGTCGGAGTACGCGTCGACCAGGAACCCGGTCGCCGCCCGGCCGCCCGGCGTCGGGCCGGTCGCGGCCAGCCCGAGCGGGGCGAGCACCCGCTCGGCCAGCACCTCGGCCCAGGTGCCGCCGCGCAGCCGGGCCACCATCTCGCCGAGCAGGGCCATGCCCAGGTTGGAGTAGTGGTAGCGCCGCCCGGTGGGCAGCACCCGCTCCACCCGGGCCAGGTCGGCGAGCAGTTCGGTGACGTCGGGCGCGCGCAGGCTGTCCCACACGTCGCCGTGCGGCTCCCGCTGGAGGCCCGCGGTGTGCGACAGCAGCCGGCGTACGGTCAGCTCGCCGTGCGCCGGCAGGTCGAGGTGCCGCCCGATCGGGTCGTCCAGGTCGAGCAGCCCCTCGTCCCGGCACTGCATGACCAGCACGGCCGTGAAGGTCTTGGTGACCGAGCCGATCCGGAAGACCGTCTCCGGCCCGAGCGGGGTGTCGTTGCCGGTCCCGCCGACCGCGCAGGTCCAGAGCGGCCGGTCGGCCCGGTGCAGGGCCACCGAGACGGCCGGGATCCGCCCGTGGGCCTGCGCCTGCCGCACCATCCGGCCGAGCCGGTCATGCACCGTGATCATGAGGGCAGTCTAGGCAGCGGCTCAGCGGCAGAGCATCGGGCCGAGCGGCGCGCCGCCGAGCAGGTGCGCGTGCACGTGGAAGACCTCCTGGCCGCCGTACGGGCCGGTGTTGAACATCAGCCGGAACCCGTCCACGGTCAGCCCCTCCTCCTCGGCCACCACGGCGGCGGTGGCCAGCAGCTCACCGGCCAGCCCCGGGTCGCCCTCGGCCAGGGTGACCACGTCCGCGTAGTGCTCCTTCGAGATCACCAGCACGTGCGTGGGCGCCTTCGGGTCGATGTCCCGGAAGGCCAGGGTCGTGGCGGTCTCGCGGACGACGGTGGCCGGGATCTCCCCGGCGACGATCCGGCAGAACAGGCAGTCGGTTCCCATCGGGGCATGGTAAGTCGTCCCGCACCTCCTCAGGCATGATGTGCCGCGTGACTTCTCGGGCGGTACTGGTGACGGGGGCCTCGCGCGGCATCGGCCGCGCGGTGGCGCGGGCGTTCGCGGCGGGCGGGGACCGGGTGGCGATCCACCACCGCGACTCCGCGGAGCTGGCCGAGGCGCTGCGGGCGGAGCTGCCCGGCGACGGGCACGTGGTGGTCCGCGCCGACCTGGCCGACCCGGAGGGGGTCCGGGCCATGGTGGACGAGGCGGCGCAGCGCCTGGGCGGCCTCGACGTCCTGGTCAACAACGCCGGCGTCTACGGCCCGCGGGACCTGCCCCACCCGGTCTTCGGCAACACCTACGAGCAGTGGCAGGAGCAGTGGCGGCTGGTCCTGGAGACCAACCTGACCGGCGCCGCGAACGCCACCTGGTGCGCCGCCCAGCACATGCGGGAGCGGGGTGGCCGGATCGTGAACGTGTCGTCCCGGGGCGCGTTCCGGGGTGAGCCGGAGCAGCCCGCGTACGGGGCGAGCAAGGCCGGGCTCAACGCGCTCGGTCAGTCGCTGGCGCTGGCGCTGGCCCCGTACGGCATCGCGGTGGCGACCGTGGCACCGGGCTTCGTGGCGACCGACATGACCACCACCCACCTCAGCGGCGAGCGGGGCGACGCCATCCGCGCCCAGTCCCCGTTCAACCGCGTGGCCCGCCCCGAGGAGATCGCGGCGGCCGTGCACTGGCTGGCGAGCCCCGAAGCCGAGTGGGCGTCGGGAACCATCGTCGACCTGAACGGCGCCTCCTACCTCCGCACCTGACACCCCCAGCACCCGCCGATCTTGCAGTTGCGGCCCGACAGGTGGGCGATGTGCGCCTTTTGCCGGGGCAGAAACTGCAAGATCGACGGGGAAGGGCGGGGTTACCAGCGGGACAGGCGGGTGGACAGGACGCTCAGCGCGGCCACGCCGGCTGTGGACGTGCGGAGGACCGACGGGCCCAGGCGGACCGGGCGGGCGCCGGCCTCCTCGAAGGCCGTCAGTTCGGTGGGGGCGATGCCGCCCTCGGGGCCGACCACCAGGACGATCTCGCCGGCGTCGGGCAGCTCGACCGTGGTCAGCCGCTGCTCGGCCTCCTCGTGCAGGACGAACGCGGCGGCCGCCCCGGCGATCCGGCGGGTCACCGTGGTGGTGGACTCGTCGGGCGCGCCGGCCACCACCGGCAGCCACGGGCGGCGGGCCTGCTTGGCCGCCTCCCGGGCGGTCGCCGCCCACTTCTCCCGGGCCCGTACGCCCCGGTCCCCGCGCCACTGGGTCACCGACCGGGACGCCGCCCAGGGCACGATCTCGTCCACCCCGACCTCGGTCATCGCCTGCACGGCCAGCTCGCCCCGGTCGCCCTTGGCGATGCCCTGCACCACGACGAGCCGCGGGACGGACGCGTCGGCGTACCCCCGGGAGGTGACCCGGAGGTCGAGAGTGCCCCGGCCGACGGCGCTGACCACGGCGGCGGCGGTGCCGCCCCGCCCGTCGGCGAGCAGCAGTTCCTCGCCGACGCGCAGCCGCTGCACGGTGGCCGCGTGGTGCCCCTCGGGGCCGTCCAGCGTCAGCGTGTCACCGGTGGGCAGCGCCTCGACCAGGAACAGCGGCGCCGACACCTCAGGCGTGCCCGTTGAAGGCGTCGCGCATCCGGGAGAAGAAGCCGCCCTGCTTGCTCAGCTCGGCGACCTCCTCGCCGCGGGTCTTGGCGAAGTCGCGCAGCATCCGCTCCTGGTCGGCGTCGAGCTTCGTCGGGGTCCGCACGTCGAGGTGGACGTAGAGGTCGCCCCGGCCGGTGCCGCGCAGGTGCGGTACGCCCCGGGCCCGCAGCCGCAGCGTGCTGCCCGGCTGGGTGCCCGGCTTGACGTCGACGGTCTCCTCGCTGTCGAGCGTCTTGATGGTCAGCCGGGTGCCGAGCGCGGCGGCGGTCATCGGCACGGTGACCCGGCAGTGCAGGTCGTCGCCCTTGCGGGAGTAGACGTCGTGCGGCCGCTCGTGGATCTCCACGTAGAGGTCGCCGGCGGTGCCGCCGCCCGGGCCCACCTCGCCCTGCTGGGCCAGCCGGATCCGCATGCCGTCCTCGACGCCCGCCGGGATCTTGACGGTGAGCGACCGGCGGGTCCGCACCCGGCCGTCGCCCGCGCAGGTGGGGCAGGGGTGCGGGATGGTGGTGCCGTAGCCCTGGCAGACCGTGCACGGCCGGGCGGAGACCACCTGGCCGAGGAAGGTCCGCTGCACCGACTGCACCTCGCCCCGGCCGCCGCACGCCTCGCAGGTGGCCAGGTGGGTGCCGGCCGCGGTGCCGGCGCCGGAGCAGGTGGTGCAGAGCACCGCGGTGTCGACGGTGATCGGCGCCTCGACGCCGAACGCCGTCTCGTTCAGGTCCAGCTCCAGCCGCAGGATCGCGTCGGCGCCCGGCCGGGTGCGCGGCCGCGGGCCCCGGCTGCCGCCCGCGGCGCCACCGAAGAACGCGTCCATGATGTCCTGGAAGCCGACGAACGGGCCGGCGCCGCCCGGACCACCCGGGCCCGCGCCCCCGCCGCCCGGGGCGAGCGGGTCGCCGCCCAGGTCGACGATCTGCCGTTTCCGATCGTCCGAGAGGACCTCGTACGCGGCGTTGATGTCCTTGAACTTCTCCTGTGCCTCCGGGTCCGGATTGACGTCCGGGTGGAACTGCCGCGCCAGCTTGCGGTAGGCGCGCTTGATCTCGTCGTCGGAGGCGTCCCGGCTCACGCCGAGAATGCCGTAGTAGTCCCTGGCCACTGCGTTCGGTGTCCTCATGTTCGTCTCGCGTTGCGCCGGTCGTCGGCCGGAGCCGGCCGTCGGCCGTGACTGGTCAGTTCTGGGCCAGCAGTTCGCCCACGTAGCGTGCCACGGCCCTCACCGTGGCGATGGTGCCGGGGTAGTCCATCCGGGTCGGGCCGAGCACACCGAGACCACCCACGATGGTGCTGCCCGGGCCGTACCCGGTGCTGACCACCGAGGCGGCCCGCAGGTTGTCGATCTCGTTCTCGTCGCCGATGAGCACCCGGGTGGTGCTCGGCTCGGCCTCGCCGATCAGCTTGAGCAGCACGACCTCCTCCTCGAGCGCCTCGAGGATCGGCCGCAGCGAGCCCTGGAAGTCGAGCAGGCCGCCCCGGGTGAGGTTGGCCGTGCCGGCCAGGGCGATGCGCTCCTCGTGCCGTTCGACCAGGGTCTCCAGCAGCACGGTGGAGAGCGTGGCCATGGCCGGGCGCAGCTGCGGCGTGGACTCGTCGACCAGGGCCTGCACCAGCGGTGGGGTGTCGGACAGCCGACTGCCGACAAGCTTCTCGTTGACCAGGCGGCGCAGGTCGGTGACGTCCTCGGCCGGGACCGGCCCGGGCATCTCGACCAGCCGCTGCTCGACCCGGCCGGTGTCGGCGATCATGACGACCATCAGCCGGGTGGTGGAGATCGGCACCAGCTCCAGGTGGCGCACCTTGGATCGGGCGAGGCTCGGGTACTGCACCACGGCGACCTGCCGGGTGAGCTGGGCGAGCAGCCGGACGGTGCGGTGCACCACGTCGTCGAGGTCGACCGCGCCGACCAGGAAGCGCTCGATGGCCCGGCGCTCGGCCGGACTGAGCGGCTTGACCCGGGAGAGCCGGTCGACGAAGAGCCGGTAGCCGCGGTCGGTGGGCACCCGGCCGGCACTCGTGTGCGGCTGCCGGATGTAGCCCTCCTCCTCCAGCACCGCCATGTCGTTGCGCACGGTCGCCGGGGAGACGCCCAGCTGGTGGCGCTCGACCAGGGCCTTGCTGCCGACCGGCTCCTGCGTGGCGACGTAGTCCTCGACGATCGCGCGCAGCACGGCGAGCTTGCGGTCGTCGAGACCCATCTCCCCACCTCCTGACGCACCTCGTCGCACCGGCGCGGGGCGTCCGCCGGGCGTCTGGCACTCGACTGTAGCGAGTGCCAGTCTACGTCGGCGTGCCCGCCGACGCGATGATCAGCGACGCACCTCCGGTGCGGCCCGCCGCACATCCGGTCCACCCGGGCCGAACAGCCGGACATCCCGGGCGATCCCGCTCTGGTGCGCCCTTGCCACCGGGACCTACCGTGACGACCATGACTGAACCTCCTCGCCCTCCCGGAGCGGGGGACTCCGGCGCCCCGCCGCCGGAGGCGACCCCGCCGTCGGCACCGTACGGCTCGTCGGCGGACGAGCCCCCCACCGCACCACTGTCCGGGGCACCGGCGCCGGGCGGCTATCCCCCGCCCGGCGGCTATCCGCCGCCTCCCGGCGGCCAGCCGCCGTCGGGCGGTTACCCACCCCCGGGCGGCTACCCCCCGCCGGGCGGCTACGGCGCGCCGGGCGCCGGCTACCCGGGTGGCGGCGCGTACGGGGGGCCCGCCGGCTACGCCAACAACGACGACAAGACCTGGTCGCTCATCGCGCACTTCGGCGGCCCGGTGGGTGTCGTGGTCGGCGGCAGCCTGCTCGGCTGGGTGGCGCCGCTCATCGCGTTCTCGGCCAAGGGCCAGCAGTCCCCCACCGTGCGCGCGCACGCGGTCGCCGCGCTGAACTTCCAGATCACCTGGGTCATCGCGACGCTGATCAGCTTCGTGCTGGCCGTGGTCACCTGCGGCCTGCTCTTCTTCATCCCGATCATCGTCGCCCTGATCCCGATCATCTTCGGCATCATCGGCGGCGTGAAGGCCACCGAGGGCGTCCTCTACCGCTACCCGATGACCTACCCGTTCGTGAAGTGACCGACCCGGCCGGCCCACGGGCCGGCCGGGACCCGGCGCGGCACGCGATCAGGGCAGCAGGTCGCGCACGACCGCGTCGGCGAGCAGCCGGCCGCGCAGGGTGAGCACCGCCCGGCCGGCGGCGTACGCGTCGGGGTCCAGCAGGCCGTCGGCCCGGGCCCGCTCGGCGCCCGCCCGGCCCGCCTCGTCGAGCCCGGCCAGGGGCAGCCCGGTGGCGAGCCGCAGCCGCAGCATCACGTCCTCCATGTGCGCCTCGTCCGGCGTGAGCAGCTCCCGGGCCAGGCCGGGCGACTCCCCGGCGGCCAGCCGCTGGGCGTACGCCGTCGGGTGCTTGACGTTCCACCAGCGCACCCCGCCGACGTGGCTGTGCGCCCCCGGGCCGAGGCCCCACCAGTCGGCGCCCGTCCAGTAGAGCAGGTTGTGCCGGCACCGGGCCGCCTCGGAGCGCGCCCAGTTGGAGACCTCGTACCAGGAGAAGCCGGCCGCGCCGAGGGCCGCCTCCGCGGCCAGGTAGCGGTCCGCCGCCACGTCGTCACTGGGGTACGGCAGCTCGCCGCGGCGCATCCGGGCGGCCAGCCGGGTGCCGTCCTCCACGATGAGGGCGTACGCGCTCACGTGGTCCACCCCCGCCGCCACCACCTGGTCCAGCGAGGCGGCGAAGTCCTCGGCGCTCTCCCCCGGCGTGCCGTAGATCAGGTCCAGGTTCACGTGGTCGAACCCGGCGTCGCGGGCCTCCAGCGCGGCGGCGGTGGCCCGGCCGGCGCTGTGCTGCCGGTCGAGGATCGCCAGCACCCCGGGCGCCGCGGACTGCATGCCCAGCGAGATCCGCGTGTAGCCGGCGGCCCGCAGGGTCTTGAGCGACTCCGGGGTGACGGTCTCGGGGTTGGCCTCGGTGGTCACCTCGGCGTCGGCGGCCAGCCCCCAGGTGCGGTCGATGCCGTCGAGGATCCGGGCCAGGTCGTCGGCGGGGAGCAGGGTGGGCGTGCCGCCGCCCACGAAGACGGTGTCCACCCGCGGCGGCGGGGTGTCGCCCAGCACCCGGCCGGCGAGGGCCAGCTCGGCCAGCACCGTGTCGGCGTACGTCTCCCGGCTCGCGCCGCCGCCCAGCTCGGCCGCCGTGTAGGTGTTGAAGTCGCAGTAGCCGCACCGGCTGGCGCAGAACGGGACATGCAGGTACACCCCGAAGCCGCGCGCGCCGACGGCGCGGCGCGCGGCAGCGGGCAGCGCCCCGTCGCGCGGGACGGGTTCGCCTTCTGGAAGGACGCCGGGCATGGCCACTAGTGTGCCCGGCATGACCTCTCCGGACGCTCTCGTGCGGGTCGCCACGGCCCGTGGGGTGACCACCCTCACCCTGGACAGCCCGCACAACCGCAACGCGCTCTCCACCCCGCTGATGACGGAGCTGCTGGCCGGGCTGGCCGCGGCCGTCGCCGACGACGCGGTCCGGGCCGTCGTGCTGGACCACACCGGCCCGGTGTTCTGCTCCGGGGCCGACCTGAAGGAGACCGCCGCCGCGTACGCCAGCGGGACCGTGCCGGCCGGGATGCTGGGCGACGTGCTGGTGGCCGTCCGGGAGTGCCCGAAGCCGGTGCTGGCGAAGGTGGCCGGGCCGGCGCGGGCCGGCGGGCTGGGCCTGATCGCCGCCGCGGACCTCGCGATCTGCGCCGAGGAGGCCACGTTCGCCTTCACCGAGGTCCGGATCGGGGTGATCCCCGCGGTGATCTCGGCAACCGTGCTGCCCCGGCTGCACCCTCGGGCCGCCGCCGAGCTGTACCTGACCGGCGACACCTTCGACGGCCGGCGGGCCGCCGAGGTCGGCCTGGTCACCGCCGCCGTGCCGGCGGACGCGCTGGACGCCGCCGTGGACCGCTACCGCGCCTCGCTCGTGAAGGGGGCGCCGAAGGCCCTCGCCGGGACGAAGGAGCTGCTGCGCCGCCCGGCCGCCACCGACCTGCGGGCCGAGATCGCCGAGTTGGCCGCGCTCTCCACCGGGTACTTCCTGTCCGAGGAGGGCCGGGAGGGCGTCCTCGCGTTCCGGGAGAAGCGGCCCGCGGCCTGGGTGCCCGCCACAGACTGAGGCCGGAGGCACGGGTCGGCTACGGACCGTGAGGCGTCCGGTCGGCCGACCCGGAGACTGGAGTGGGCGACGTACGCTGGGCGGGCTGTCGGGACTGGGGGTGCGGGTGCGGGCGCGTGGGGCGATCGTGGCATCAGGTGTGGTGGTGGCCGTGCTGGCCCTGCTCGGCGTCTGGTTCGTCACGGAGCAGTTCGGGCACCACCTGCGGCTGCCCCTGGCCAGCCGGACCTGCACCGTCCGGGCCGACGGGGAGGTCGTGCTCAGCGCCGACCAGATGGCCAACGCGGCCACCATCGCGGCGATCGGCGTGCAGCGGAAGATGCCGGAGCGGGCCGTGGTGGTGGCGCTGGCGACGGCGTACCAGGAGTCGCACCTGCGCAACATCGCGCACGGCGACCGGGACTCGCTCGGCCTGTTCCAGCAGCGCCCCAGCCAGGGCTGGGGCACGCCCGAGGAGATCCGCGACCCGCGCTACGCCGCGAAGAAGTTCTACGCCGCGTTGACGAAGGTCAAGGGCTGGGAGAAGCTGCGGGTCACCGAGGCCGCCCAGCGGGTGCAGCGGTCGGCCTACCCCGAGGCGTACGAGAAGTGGGCGGACGAGTCGCAGGTGCTCACCCGCGCCCTGCTCGGCAACGCCACCGGCGCGGTGGCCTGCACGGTCGGCCCGACGCCGACGATGCGCGGCCCGGCCGCCGCCACCGCCCTCCTGCAGAGCCTGGCGCTGGACTGGGGCCTGCCGGAGCTGAACTCGGCCACCGACCTGACCGGGCTCACCGTGCCGGCCGCCGACAGCCGCAACGGCTGGCGGTACGCCCACTGGCTGGTCTCGCACGCCGACGACCACGGGGTGAAGCGGGTCCGCTTCGGCGAGCTGGAGTGGACGGCCGAGCAGGGCACCTGGGCCAAGGTGAAGGGCGACCCCGCGACGCAGGTGCTGGCCGAGGTCTTCGCCGCGACCTGACCCGGCCTCGCCGCGGGCCGGGCGGTCAGCCGGCGGCGGCGCCGAGGCGGCGGCGCACCTTCGCCCGCACCGACTCGGGCAGCTCCGGCACGTCGAGCAGGCGCGGCAGCAGGTCCGGCTCCAGCGTGGTCGCCCGGAACACCTCGCCGATCGTCACGCCGTGCGCCGGCCGGTCGACCACCTCGACGGGATCGCCGGCGCCCACCTCGCCCTCGCGCACCACCCGCAGGTACGCCCCGGGCGCGCCCCGGACGGTGAACCGCCTGATCAGGTCGGGCACGCCCCAGAAGCCGGCGAAGGTGGTGCACGGGGTGCGCGGCTTGGTCACCTCCAGCAGCGCCGAGCCGACGGCCCAGCGCTCACCGATCACCGCCCCGGTGACGTCCACCGCCCAGGTGGTGAGGTTCTCGCCGAAGGCGCCCGGCGGCAGCGCCCGGCCCAGCTCGCCGGCCCACCAGCCGGCGTCCTCCTCGGCGTACGCGTAGACCGCCTGGTCGGGGCCGCCGTGGTGGGCCCGCTCGCCGATGAAGTCGCCGGTGACGCCGGCGAACCGGATGGCCACCCGACCGTCGACGGGCCGCTTGTCGATGCCGCTGCGACCGCTCGGGTCGCCCGCCCACTCCGCCTCGGTCACCACGCCGAGGTTCACCGCCGCCAGCCTGCCTGTCATGGCGGTCAGCCTAGGTGCCGCGGCCGGGCGCCGGGGGACGGGTTCCTCCCGCGCACCTCAGCCCTTGACCGCGCCGGCGACCAGGCCGGAGACCATCCGGCGCTGGACCAGCAGGAAGAAGACGATCACCGGAAGGGTGAACAGCGTCGAGGCGGCCATCACCGAGCCCCACGCCGTGTCGTCCCGCCCGAAGAAGAACGTCATGGCCACCGGCAGCGTGTACCTGCTCTGGTCGTTGACGAAGGTCAACGCGAAGATCAGCTCGTTCCACGCGGTGATGAAGGAGAAGATGCTGGTGGCCACGAGGCCGGGTGCGACCAGCGGGAAGAGGACCTTGCGGAAGGTCTGGGCCCGGCTGGCCCCGTCGATCGCCGCCGCCTCCTCCAGCTCCTTGGGCACCGCGGCCACGAAGCCGCGCAGCATCCAGACCGCGAACGGCAGCGAGAAGCCCAGGTAGGTCAGGATGAGGCTGGGCAGGGTGTTGTAGAGGCCGAGCCGCTGGATCATGAGGAACAGCGGGATGACCAGCGCCTCCAGCGGGATCATCTGCACCACCAGCAGCAGGATCAGGAAGGTGGTGCGCAGCTTGAAGCGGAACCGGGCCACCGCGGTCGCGGCGAGCAGGGCGACGAGCCCGCTCAGCACGACGGTGGCCACCGCGACCAGCGCGCTGTTGAGGAAGAAGTCGGTGAAGGTCACGCCCGGGATCAGGTTGCCGGTGAGGATCTCCCGGTAGTGCTCCAGGGTCGGCCTCGCCGGCACCGGGCGCGGCGTGGCCGAGAAGATCTCCCGGTTGGGCTTCAGCGAGGTGGCGACCATCCAGTAGACCGGGAAGGCCGCGAACAACGCGACCAGCAGCCCGGCGCCGTTGAGGGCGATCTTCTTCACGACTCGTCCTCCTGCCGGAGCACCATACGGACGTACACGCCGGTCACCACGAGCAGAATCACGGTGAGGATGACGGCGATCGAGGAGCCCAGGCCGTACTTGGGCGGCGGCGAGAACGCCTCCGCGTAGGAGTAGATGGAGAGCATGAAGGTCGACCGGTCCTGGGTGCCGCCGGCCAGCACGAACTGCTGGGTGAAGACCTTGAAGTCCCAGATCGTGGAGAGCACCACGAGGATGCCGAAGACCGGCCGCAGCATCGGGAAGGTCACCGACCAGAAGACCCGCCACGGCCCGGCCCCGTCGACGCGGGCGGCCTCCTGGAGCTCGCTCGGCACGCTCTTCAGGCCGGCCAGCACGCTGACCGCGATGAACGGGAACGAGTGCCAGACGACCACGAGGGTCAGGATGGCGAAGAAGAGCAGCGGGTCGTTGAACCAGCCGTAGCCGGTCCAGTCGCTGCGCCCGAACACGGCCGTGGAGAGCCCGTCCGGAAGCTTGTTGAACAGCCAGGTGACCAGGCCGCTGGTGTCGTCGAAGATCCACTTCCAGACGATGGTGCCGGTCAGCGCAGGCGTGGCCCAGGCCAGCATCACGCAGCTCGCCACGAAGGTGGCCATCTTCTTCCCGAGCCGGTTGAGCAGCAGCCCGACCAGGGTGCCGAGGATCATGGTGAGCACCACGTTGGCCACGGCGAAGAGGACGGTGTTGCGCAGCACCGTACGGAAGAACGGGTCGCCGAGGATCTGCGCGTAGTTGGCCAGGCCGACCCACGGCCACTCGCGGTCCCCCCGCAACTGCCGGACGCTGTCCAGCTTGTAGAAGGACATCATCACGACCTGGCCGAGGGGCCAGAGCAGCAGCACCCCGATGATGGCCAGGCAGGGCAGGAGCAACAGGTACGGGAGGCGGTCCACACGGCGGCGCCGCCGCGCGGGGGTCTCCCGCGCGGCGGCTTCGCCGGTGACCTTGGTCAGCGTGGTCACTTGGCGTTGAGAATGCTTTCCATCTCGGTGGCCGCGTCGGCGGTGGCCTTCTCGACCGTCTTCTGCCCCTTGATGACCGAGCTGTTCATCGCCTGGGTGACCGTCTTGGTCCGGCTGACCTCGACCCACTTCGGGGTGAGCGGGGTCAGCTTGGTGTTCTGCATGGTGGTGGCGAACGCGGCCATCACCTTGTCGTTGGCGTAGTTGCCGCCACCGACCAGGTCCTTGTAGACCGGGAAGAAGTTCAGGCTGCTGGCGAACTCCTGGTCCTTCTGCTTGCTCAGCAGCACGGTCAGGTAGTCCCAGGCCAGGGCCTGCCGCTTGCTGTCCTTCCAGAGGGCGATGTCGGAGCCGCCCGCGAACGCCGGGGCCGGCTTGCCGTCCGGGCCGGGGATGGGGAACGTGCCCCAGACCTTCTCGATCTCGGGGTTGTCCTTCTTCATCGCGCCGCCCTGCCAGCTGCCGGCGAACGCCATGGCGGCCTTGCCGGTGGCGAACTGGGTGCGGGCGTCGACCTCGTTCCAGCCGGCGGCGGCCGGCGGGGCGACCTTGTGGACGGTCACCAGGTCGGTCCAGAACTTGACCGCCTTCTGCGCCTCCGGCGTGTTGTAGCCGGACTTCCAGCTGTCGCCGTCCTTGGTGGCGATCTCCGCGCCGGCGGCCCACAGGAAGGAGTAGAACGGCAGCTCGGAGTTGCCGGGCAGGGCGATGCCGTAGGTGCCCGGCTTCTTGGCCTGGACGGCCTTCGCGGTGGTGACCAGCTCGTCCCAGGTCGTCGGCGGCTTCACGCCCGCCTCGGCGAACCAGTCGGTGCGGTAGTAGATGGCGCGGACGCCGGCGTACCACGGGACGCCGTACTGCTTGCCGTCGAGCTGGGCGTTCTTCACCAGGTCGGGGAGGATGTCCTTCCCCTCGGACCAGCCGTTGAACTTGTCCGTGACGTCGGCGAGGGCATCCTGCGCCGCCCAACCCTGGGTCTCGGTGTTGCCCAGCTCGGTGACGTCCGGCCCCTCGCCGCCGGCGAGCGCGGCCTGGAACTTCTTCGGCGCCTCGAGCCAGGGGATGTACTGCACCACGACGTCGGTCTCGGGGTGCTTCTTCTTGAACTCCGCCTCGACGCCGTCGAGGAACTTGGTCTGGGCGTCGCCGCCCTCACCCATCATCCAGACGGTCAGCTTGCTGTTGTCCGCAGCCTTGTCGTCGTCGTCGGAGCCACCGCATCCGGACAGCACCATCGCGGCCGACGCCACGATGGCGGTGACCGGAGCCAGCCGCTTCCACCTGTTCACGCCATATCTCCCTCGGGGCCGGTTGGCACTAACCTTCTCCGCCGCACCTTAGTAGGAAAATTTCCTTTACAACAGGGGGTACTCGCGGCGGGCGGCCGTGGCGACCGTATCGCAGGCGTGCGCCCGGGCGGCAGGGGTGCCGTCCGGGCAGCTCAGGCGGACATGGAAGCGGGCGCCCGACCGGTCGGTCGGGCGCCCGCTGGAGCGCTTCGGGGGATGGGGTCAGTAGCGCGAGACGCCGCGGCGACGCCCCACACCGGCCACCAGGGCCACGCCGATGGCGGCGAACAGAACCTGCAGCAGCAGCTCACGCCAGTCGATGCCGGCCGTGTTGGCGAAGCCGGAGGCCCGGGCGACGATCGTGCCCAGCAGCGCGGCGCCGACGCCGATCAGCATGTGCAGCCACATCGGCATGTTCTGGCGGCCCGGGACGACCAGGCGACCCAGAGCGCCGACGATCAGACCAACGATGAGCGCGGTGATGATGCCCCAAACGGTGAGCTCCACGGTCGCCCTCCTTCTCTCAGAATGAGTCACACGGGATCGTGTGGTTCCTGTCGTGACCGCTAAGTTCCCGACCCGCCGAAAATCCAAACCGACTCCGGTGACGAATTGCTCCGGACGGCTCTGAGCTGGGCTTTCGTGGCCGAATCCGGGCGCGGGGCGGCGAGCGGCGGCCATTTTCCGCGCTGACTTCGTTCAATGCCCGTCCGCCGGCCGGGCGCAAACGCCAGCGGGCGCCCGACCGGCCGGTCGGGCGCCCGCTGAGGCGCTTCGGGGAGGTGCGTCAGTAGCGCGAGACGCTGCGGCGACGCCCCACGCCGGCCACCAGGGCCACGGCGATGGCGGCGAGCACGACCTGGACCAGCAGCTCCATCCAGTCGATGCCGTTGGTCTCGGTGGCGATGCCCATGGCGCGGGCGAGGACGGTGCCCAGCAGCGCGGCGCCCACGCCGATCAGCATGTGCAGCCACATCGGCATGTTCTGGCGGCCCGGAACGACCAGGCGGCCCAGCGCGCCGACGATCAGACCAACGACGAGCGCGGTGATGATGCCCCAGACGGTCACGGTTGTCTCCTTCTAAGAGGTTTCACACGGTCTGTGTGGTTCCTGTCGTGACCGGTAAGTTCCCGAGCCGCCGAAAAACCAAACCGACCCACTCCCCGCCCCGCCCTGCGCCGGCTCCGGCCCGGCATGGATTCCGCAGGTAGGAGCGGTTCCGCGCGGCCCGCCGCCGAGGAAAAAATCTCCGGGTACGCGAACGGCCGGCGCCCCGCGACGGGGCGCCGGCCGTGGCGTCGACGCGTTACTTCTTGCCGGCGGGCTTGCCGTCGCCGGAGTCGGAGGAGAGCGCGGCGATGAAGGCCTCCTGCGGGACCTCCACCCGGCCCACCATCTTCATCCGCTTCTTGCCCTCCTTCTGCTTCTCCAGCAGCTTGCGCTTCCGGCTGATGTCACCGCCGTAGCACTTGGCGAGCACGTCCTTGCGGATGGCCCGGATGGTCTCCCGGGCGATCACCCGGCTGCCGATGGCCGCCTGGATCGGCACCTCGAACTGCTGGCGCGGGATCAGCGAGCGCAGCTTCGCCGCGATCGTGGTGCCGTAGTTGTACGCCTTGTCCTTGTGCACGATCGCGCTGAACGCGTCCACCGGCTCGCCGTGCAGCAGGATGTCGACCTTGACCAGGTCGGACGCCTGCTCGCCGGAGGGCTCGTAGTCCAGCGAGGCGTAACCCTTGGTCCGGCTCTTGAGCTGGTCGAAGAAGTCGAAGATGATCTCGGCCAGCGGGAGGGTGTAGCGCAGTTCCACCCGATCGGCGGAGAGGTAGTCCATGCCGAGCAGGCTGCCCCGCCGGCCCTGGCACAGCTCCATGACCGCGCCCACGTAGTCGTTCGGGGTCAGCACGGTGGCCCGCACCGTCGGCTCGTACACCTCGGCGATCTTGCCGGTCGGGTACTCGCTCGGGTTGGTCACCACGATCTCCACGCCGTCCTCCTGGATGGCCCGGTAGACCACGTTCGGCGCGGTGGAGATGAGGTCGAGGTTGAACTCCCGCTCCAGCCGCTCCCGGATGATCTCCAGGTGCAGCAGGCCGAGGAAGCCGCAGCGGAAGCCGAAGCCGAGGGCGCCCGAGGTCTCCGGCTCGTAGACCAGGGCGGCGTCGTTGAGCTTGAGCTTGTCCAGCGCCTCGCGCAGGTTGGGGTAGTCGGACCCGTCGATCGGGTAGAGGCCGGAGTAGACCATCGGCTTCGGGTCCTTGTAGCCGCCCAGCGCCTCCTTGGCCGGGTTGGCGTTGATGGTGACCGTGTCACCCACCCGGGACTGGCGGACGTCCTTCACGCCGGTGATCAGGTAGCCCACCTCGCCGACACCCAGCGCGTCGGCCTTCACCATCTCCGGGGAGATGACGCCGATCTCCAGCAGCTCGTGGACGGCGCCCGTGGACATCATCTTGATCCGGTCCCGGGCGCTGATCAGGCCGTCGACCACCCGGACGTAGGTGACCACGCCGCGGTAGACGTCGTACACCGAGTCGAAGATCATGGCGCGGGCCGGGGCGTCGGCCTGGCCGACCGGGGGCACGAACTGCCGGACGATCTCGTCGAGCAGGTGCGGCACGCCCTCACCGGTCTTGCCGGAGACCTTGATGCAGTCCGCCGGGTCGCCGCCGATCAGGTGGGCCAGCTCCTCGGCGTACTTCTCCGGCTGGGCGGCCGGCAGGTCGATCTTGTTGAGCACCGGGATGATGTGCAGGTCGTTCTCGAGCGCCAGGTAGAGGTTGGCCAGCGTCTGCGCCTCGATGCCCTGGGCGGCGTCGACCAGCAGGATGGCGCCCTCGCAGGCCGCCAGGGACCGGGACACCTCGTAGGTGAAGTCCACGTGGCCCGGGGTGTCGATCATGTTGAGCACGGCCGTCTCGCCGGCCCGGTCGCCCTCGCGGATGGTCCACGGCATCCGGACGGCCTGGCTCTTGATGGTGATGCCGCGCTCGCGCTCGATGTCCATCCGGTCGAGGTACTGCGCCCGCATCTGCCGGGGGTCGACCACGCCGGTGAGCTGCAGCATCCGGTCGGCCAGGGTCGACTTCCCGTGGTCGATGTGGGCGATGATGCAGAAGTTCCTGATGCGCGCCGGGTCGGTGGCACCAGGAGCGTTCGCGCCGGGATCGAGCGTCGGTGGCACAGCTGTCCGTTCTGGTCGGCTGACGTGAGCGGGCCGGCGCGCCGCCGGCCCCCTCTATGCTCCCACGTCGTCCGGGGCGCGCCGGTGCTCCCCCGGCACTGCTCCGGCGTGACTCCTCCAGCGTGACTCCTGGGGCGTCACTCCTCGGGCGGCTCGACGAAGAGGGCGGCGAGCTTCGGCAGGCGAAGCCGCGCCTCGTCCTCGTCGTCGAAGTCCCAGAAGTCGTTCAGGTCCGGCGCCCGCACCGGGTCCCGGTCCGCCGGCAGGTCGGCCGCGGTGGCCTTCCGGTACGCCTCCCACGGCACCGCCAGCATGTCCTCGCACTCGAACTCCTCGCCGCTGAGCGCGGCGGACCGGACCTGCGGCAGCTCCGCGAGGGAGTCCGGGTCGGCGACCGCCCGGGCGAACACCGCCCGGCCCTGGGTCATCAGCCAGCCCCGGAAGTACTCGAAGCCGTCGTCCGAGGCGCCGCCGTTGATCAGATACGCCGCACCCCAGAGGTCGACCTTGTACGACGCGGCGAGCACCCGCTGCTGGTGATGGGCGTACCCGACGATCTCCTCCGGGTCCCGCTCGGCGAGCAGCGCCACCGCCCGGGCGGCGACCGCCGCGGGCTCTCCCCCGCCCCCGGCCCGGGCGTCGTCGATCAACTGCCAGAACTCGTCGGTCCTCATGGCTGGCCAGTCTGGCAGAGCACACCGACGTCCCGGTGCGGCAGCATGGGCGGGTGCCCGCGATCTCCCTGCCCCCGGTGCCGTACGACGCCACCGCCGACCGGCCGGCGTGGGGCGAGCTGCCCGCCGGGCTGCGGGACGCGCTGGCCGCCCGGCTCGGCGGGCACCCGGTGACGGTCCGCCCGGCCGGGGCGGGCTTCACGCGCGGCTTCGCCGCCGTGCTCACCGGCCCCACCGGGGAGCCGGTCTTCGTGAAGGCGGCGGCGCTGGCGGAGCAGCGGCACCTGGTCGACTGGTACGCCCACGAGGCCGCCGTCCTGGCCCGACTCCCCGCCGGCCTGCCGGTCCCGCGCCCGCGCTGGGCGCTCACCGAGGCCGGCTGGTACGCGCTCGCCCTGACCGCGGTCGACGGGCACACGCCCCGGCTGCCCTGGGCCCCGGCCGAGCTGGACGCCGCCCTCACCGCGTACGCCGAGGTGGCCGCCGCGCTCGCCGCGCCGCCCCCGGACCTCGTGGCGCTCGGGTTGCCGCGCCTCGCCGACCTGGCCCGCGACGACATCCTCTGGTGGGGCGAGGTGACCGCCGGCCGCGAACCGGCGCCGGTGCTGCCGCCCTGGGCGCCGCTGCCCGAACTGGCCGCGCTGGAGTCCCGCCTCCCCGGCTACGCCGACGCCGCCCCCGGCCTGGCCCACTGCGACCTGCGGGTGGACAACGTCCTGCTGGACGCCGCCGGCCGGGCCTGGATCTGCGACTGGAACTGGCTCTGCCACGGGCCGGCCTGGTTCGACCTGATCACCCTGCTGATCACCGGGTACGCCAGCGGCCTCGACGCGGACGCCGCCTTCGCCGGCCACCCGGCCGCCGCCGGGGCTCCGGCCGACGCGCTCGACGTGACCCTCGCCGCGCTCTCCGGCTACCTTCTCACCAGCGCCGCCGCCGGCCCGTCCACCGCGTCCCCGCACATCCGGGCCCACCAGCGCTGGAGCGGCGAGCAGGCCCTGGCCTGGCTCGCCGCCCGCCAGGGCTGGACCTGAGCACCCCGCTCCCGAGGCGTTTTGGCTCGCCGCCGGGCGACCTGGTAACCTGGCTTTTCGCGCGGCGATGGCGCATGTCCGCCGTGCGTGAAAGCAGACCAACCCGAGCTATCAAGACGAGGCTGTCGCGTGGCGAACATCAAGTCCCAGATCAAGCGCAACCGGCAGAACGAGAAGCGCCGGCTGCGTAACAAGTCGGTCAAGTCGTCGCTGAAGACCGCCATCCGGAAGTTCAACGAGGCTGCCGAGGCGGGCGACGCCGAGAAGGCCACCACCCTGATGCGTGAGGCCACCCGCAAGCTGGACAAGGCTGCCAGCAAGGGTGTCATCCACGCCAACCAGGCGGCCAACCGGAAGTCGGCGATCGCCAAGCGCGTCGCCTCGTTCTCGGCCTGACGAGCGCCTCAGACCTGACCGGAAGCCCCGGGGTTACCGCCCCGGGGCTTCCGGCTGTCTGCGTTCCCACGTCCGGTCAGGCGGTACGGACCATGTCGGCCTCGTCAGCGGTGCGGGTCGCCCCGGTCAGCGGTGCGGGTCGTGCCGGGTCGGGTCCGGCCGGCGCCCGGTGTCGGAGGGTGCGGCGGCAGGGCGGGGCGCTCCCAAGGTCGGATCGCCGGCCAGGGCCACCCCGCTGGGCAGCGCCCGGGCCGTGGACGGCACGCTGGCCCGGCCGACCACCGGCTCCATCTGCCGGCGGAAGCGGTCCCGTTCCTGCTCCGGCACCTGCGCCGCGGTGCGGATCACGATCTCGGCGACCATGTCGTTGAGCTTCACCATGGCCGCCACCGCCGCCGGCAGCACCAGCACCGCCCACCAGGTCACCAGCTCGGCGAGGGCGAGCAACACGGCCAGGGCCACGGCGCCCTCGAAGAAGAGGAAGCAGAGCACCCCGCCCGGGTTGACGAAACGCAGCCCGAGGACCCGGGCGTAGAGCGGCCGGTACCGCTCCTCGTCCGCCGGGACCGTCGACCACGTTCGGGTCACCGGCCGCCACCCCGCCGCGCCGCGGCCACGGAGAAGACGGCCCGCTCCAGCGCGTACGCCCGGTCGTCGGCGCCGCCCTTGACGGCGGCGTTGCACTCGGCGGCCGCGCGCATGGCCTCCACCAGGCCCTCCGGCGTCCAGCCCCGGCCCTGCCGCTGGGCCCGCTCGATCTTCCAGGCCGGCATGCCCAGGCTGCTCGCCAGCTGGTAGGGGCTCCCCCGCCCGGCCGAGGCGACCCGGGCCACGGTCCGCACTCCGTCGGCCAGGGCGTCGGCGATCGGCACCGGGTCGACGCCGACGTGCAGCGCCCAGCGCAGCGCCTCCAGGGCGCCGGGAACGTCACCGACCATCGTCGCGTCGGCCACCGTGAAGCCGGTCACCTCGACCCGCCCCCGGTAGTAGCGGGACACCGTGTCCGCCCCGATCCGCCCGTCGGTGTCGGCGACGAGCTGGGAGCAGGCGGCGGCCAGCTCACGCAGGTCCGTGCCGATGGCCGCGATCATCGTCTCGGCCGCGTCCTCGGTGCACTTGCCGCCCAGGCGGCGGATCTCGTCCCGGACGAACGCGACCCGCTCCCGGTGACCCTTGAGCTTCGCCGCCGGCACCACGGTCGCGCCGGCGGCCCGCAGCCCGTCGGCGAACGCCTTGCCCTTGGCGCCGCCCAGGTGCAGCACCACGAGCTGCACGTCCGGATCCGGGTTCTTCGCGTATCCGAGCAGGGCGGTGACCAGGTCCTTGCGGGCGTCCTGGCCGGCACGGAGCACGAGCACCCGGCGGCCGCCGAACAGCGACGGGCTGAGCATCTCGGCGATCTCCCCCACCGCCAGCGAGCCGGCCTGGTACTCCCGGACGTCAACATCCGGGTCGACGCTGCGGGCCCGGGCGACGGCTTCGGAGACGGCTCGCGTGGCGAGCAGTTCCTCGTCGCCGAGAACGAGCAGAATAGGGGGCAGGCTGGCGGGGGTCACGTCGCCCATATTCGCACGGCCTCCGACCGGATCGTGCCTGGTCATCGAGGACTGTGACGGCACAGCCCGCACTCAGCGCGAATCCAGACATTTGAGTCGATATACCAGCTATCCCAATAAGCACCTGGATTCTCGGGTGCTTCTCGAACCGGTCTCACCGCCGCCGCCCCGGGCCGGTTCCGCGGGCCACCACCGCCAGGCCACCGCCGGCGCGCACCGCGGCCACGTCGCCGTCGGTGTCGGTGCGCAGCACCCGGGTGCCGGTGCGGGTCAGCCGGTCCAGCAGGCCCGGGTTGGGGTGCCCGTAGTCGTTGTCGACGCCCACGCAGACCAGCGCGACCGCCGGGCGGACCGCCGCGAGGAACTCCGGATCCTGGTACGCCGACCCGTGGTGGGCCACCTTCAGCACGTCGGCCCGGATGGCGGCGGCCGGCACGGTCTCCAGCAGCGCCCGCTGCTCCTCGGTCTCCGCGTCGCCCGGCAGCAGGATCCGCACCCCGTGCACGGTGGCGGCCAGCACCAGGGAGTTGTTGTTCGGGTCCGACCGGCTGCCGCGCAGCGGGTACGGCGGCCCGATCGCGGTCAGCTCGACCGCCCCGGCCCGCCACCGCCAGCCCGCCTGCACCGGCGCCAGCGGGGTGCCGCCCTCGCGCGCCGCGTCGCGTACCTGGGCGACCCCGTAGGGCGGCTCGGACCACTGCGGGGTCGCCACCGCCGCCACCCGCCGGCCCCGGAACACCCCGGCGACGCCGCCCACGTGGTCGGCGTGGAAGTGGCTGACCACCAGCAGCGACACCTCGCGTACGCCGAGCCGGCGCAGGCATCCGTCCACCCCGGACGGGTCCGGGCCGGCGTCGACCACCACGGCCCGGCCGGTGGCGACCGGTAGCACCACGGCGTCCCCCTGCCCGACCGCGCACGCCACGATCACCCAGCCCGGCGGTGGCCAGCCGGCCGCGAGCAGCCGGACGGGCAGCGCGCCGAGCACGACAGCGGCCACGACGACCGCGACGAGCCGCCGGAGGACCGGCCGCCGGACGGCGACCAGCAGCGCCACGCTCACGGCGGCCAGCAGCAGGGCACCGGTCACCCCGCCCGGCCAGGGCAGCGTCCCGGCGGGCAGCCGCGCCCCCTGCGCGGCGACGGTCACCAGCCAGCGGGCGGGCCAGCTCGCCAGCCAGGCGGCGAACTCGGCGCCGGCCGGCCAGACCGGTGACAGCACCGCCGCGAGCACGCCCAACACCGTGGCGGGCGCGACCACCGGCACGGCCAGCAGGTTCGCCGGCACCGCGACCAGGCTCACCGTCCCCGAGATCCCGGCGATCACCGGACCGCAGGCGAGCTGCGCGGCCGCCGGCACGGCCAGCGCCTCGGCCAACCCGGGCGGTACGCCCCGCCGGCGCAGCCCGTCCCGCCAGCCGGGGGCGAGCAGCAGCAGCCCACCGGTGGCGCAGACGGAGAGCGCGAACCCGGGGTCCCCGGCCAGCTCCGGATCGACCAGCACCAGCACGGTGACCGCGGCGGCCAGGGCGGGCAGGGCGGCCCGGGTCCGACCGGTGGCGAGCGCGGCCAACCCGATGGCCCCCATGGCCGCGGCGCGGACGACGCTCGGCGAGGGCCGGACCAGGATCACGAACCCGACCAGGGCGAGTACGCACAGCGCGGCGGCCGTCCGCGGACCGGCCCGGGCCCAGCGGGCGAGCAGCAGCACCGCCCCGACCACGATGGCCACGTTGGACCCGGACACCGCGTTGAGATGGGTCATGCCGGTGGCCCGGAAGTCCTCCTCCACCTCGGGCGGCAGCCGGCTGGTGTCCCCCACCACCAGGCCGGGCAGCAGCCCGCCCGGCGCGTCGGGAAGTGGCGCGCAGGCCCGTTGCAGCCCGGCCCGCAGCACGCCGGCTGCCCGCTGGGGCCACGGCGCCGGGTCGTGGCGGGTCGGTGGCCCGGTGGCCGACAGCACGGCCGCCGTCAGGTCCCCGCCGCGTGGGGCGGACAGCCGGCCCTTCGCGATCACCCGCTGCCCCGGCAGCAGGGTGCGCCAGGCCGGGTCGCTCGCCAGCACGAGGCCGCGCACCGTGCCGGTGACCCGGCGGCCGGCGGGGTCCGTGAGGCGGGTCAGGTCGGCGCTGACCAGCAGGGTCGCCGGGCGGCCTGCGGCACGCCGGATCGGGCGCGGGTCGTCGCGGACCACCACCTCGGCGGTGACCAGGGTCCGCTCGGTCACGAGCGCCCGCACGGGGCCCGAGTCGCGGACCGCCAGGCGGGCCGCGGTGGCCGTCGCGCCGCAGACCACGCCGAGCAGCACGGCCACGGCGATCCAGCCGTAGCGGCGGACCGGGGCGGCCGGGCGGCCCAGCAGGCCACACAGGTGCGCGCCGGTGAGCAGCGCCAGGCCGGCGGCGACGACGGCCAGCGTGACGCTCGCCGTCAGGGTGGCGTGCAGGCCGGCCAGTGCGGCCAGCCAGGCGGCCACGGCCAGCCCGGCCAGCCGCAGATCGGGCACCTCCCGCGCCGTCGCGCCGCCGTCGCGTTGCTGTCCTCCGGCTGTCACGCCGCTTCCGGTGGCGGCGCGGCGGGGCGGCTCGCCGGTGTTCACACCGTCACCAGGTCCTTCAGCTGGTCATACCGGGCGTCGCCGATGCCGTCGACCTGGCGCAGGTCGGAGACCGAGCGGAAGCCGCCGTGCTGCTCGCGGTGGTCGAGGATCCGCTGGGCGAGCACGGGACCGACGCCGGGCAGCGCGTCGAGCTGGGCCAGGGTGGCGGTGTTCAGGTTCACCGGGCCGCCTCCCGGCGCCGCGCCGCCGGCCGCGGGTCCGCCGCCTCCGGTCACCGGCCCGGGCGGGGCGGCCTGGCCGGGTGGGGCGGTGACGCCGACCAGGATCAGCTCGCCGTCGGTGACCTTGCGGGCCGGGTTGAGCAGGGCGACGTCGACGCCGGGCAGCGCGCCGCCGGCCGCCTCGATGGCGTCGGCCACCCGTGCGCCGGCCGGGAGGCGGACGAGGCCCGGGCGGCGGACCTTTCCGGCCAGCGCCACCACCACCTGACCGGCGGAGGCGGTGGGCGCGGAGGTCTCCGGTGCGTCGACCGCCGCGGCCGGACGGACCGGCTCCGCCTGTGGCCGGGAGCGCCAGGCCCAGACGCCGGCGACCAGCACGACGACGACCGCCACGGCCGCGAGGGCCCGGACACCCCGCCGGCCGGGGTCGAAGGCGCCCGGGCCGGGCAGCCGGGACGCCAGAGGACGCCGTTCCCCGGCATCGTCGGCAGCGCCCACAGGGTCGTGCCCGTGTCGACCGCCTTCGTCGTCGGCCGGAAGCGCCTCGTCGGCAAGGCGTGTCAGCGGCCACCTCTGGGCGGCGTCAGGGGCCGAGGTCACCCGGCCCGACTCGGGCGCGCGGCCGGACGCGCGCACGGGCACCGGACCCGCGACGGCGGCGAGTGGCCGAGGATCGGCAGAGGATGAAGCCTGCGCAGCCCAGGGCGGATCAGGGTCGAGATCCGGACCGCGCCGGGAGCCTTCTGCCGGCATGGCGGCACCGACCGGCTCGAACAGCCGGGACAGCCGCCGCCGTACCGTCGTCTCCTCGTCGTCTGACACGGCTGGAAGCTACTGCGCCAACCCGGCCCGGGGCGGACGTCGGCGCTCGCCTGTGGACGACCGACAACCTTGTGGACGACCCCCCGGACCACCTCCATCTGTGCTACCGAGGCCCTCGTGGGGCAGGCGTCGGAGCCGTCGTGCCGGGACCCCGCGACCGCCCCGGCTCGTTGACAATGGCGACATGACAATTCGATACGCCGACGTGCTCCGCCCGCTACGGGAGGCGTACGACTCGCGTGCGGCATGGCGTGACGGGCTCAGCAAGGAGCCGTGGAAGGTGGCGGAACGGCAGGCGTTCCGTGACCGGCTGGCGGCGGGTGCGCGGCTGCTGGAGATCGGTGCCGGCACCGGACAGGACAGCGCCTGGTTCCAGCGGGAGGGCTTCGGCGTTGTCGCGGCCGACCTCTCGCCGGCGATGGTCGAGCACTGCCGGGCCAAGGGCATCGAGGCCCACGTCATGGACTTCCTGCGGCTGGACTTCCCGGCCAGCTCGTTCGACGCGGTGTTCGCGATGAACTGCCTGCTGCACGTGCCCAACCAGGACCTGCCCGCGGTTCTGGCGGCGATCCGGGCGATCCTGCGCCCCGGCGGGCTGTTCTTCGTCGGCGTGTACGGGAGCACCGAGAGCGCCGAAGGCCCCATCAGCGGCGACCAGCACGAGCCGCCCCGCTTCTTCTCGTTCCGCACCGACGAGCAACTGCTCACGTTCGCCGCCGCGTCGTTCGACGTCGTGGACTTCCATTCCGTGGACGTCGGCGGCGGCCACCGGTTCCAGTCGCTGACGCTGCGCCGCCCGGAGCGCGAGGAACGACGTTAGCGGGCCGGGGACAACTCCCGGGCGAAGCGGCGTACGGCGTCGGTGACCGCAGTCGGGTTGTCGAAATTGGCCAGGTGGCCGGCGCGCGGGATCAGCTCGATCCGGGTTCCGGGGCGGGCCCGGGCGAACTCCCGCTCCCCCGAGCGGAACAGCCGGTCCCGCTCCCCGTTGAGGATGAGCACCGGGGCGCGCACCGCCGCCAGGCTCGACGCGTCGAACCGGCCCATGACGTCGCGCCAGGCGATCGGGAGAGTGTGGAAGGCGTACCCGTCGGCGATGGTGGCGTCGACAACCTCCGGCGGGTAGAGGCGGCGCAGCAGCCGGTCGTTCCAGCGGGTGAGCCGGGCGGCCGGCAGCCGGGCGACCAGCGACGCCAGCAGCCGGTACGGGACGGTCGCCGGCCCGGTGGTGCTCTGGCTGGCGCCCATCAGCACCAGGCCGGCGAGCAGGTCCGGATGCCGGCGGGCGACGTGCAGCGAGACGTACCCGCCGAGCGAGTGCCCCACCACCAGGGCCGGGCCGGCGTCGAGGTCGTGGACCGCCTCGGCCACGATGTCGGCGGCACGGTCGAGGCTCCAGGGTTCGGCCGCGCGGCTGCCGTGCCCGGGCAGGTCGACGGCCGTGACGGGGAACTCGGCGGCGAGGGCGGGCAGTTGCGGCTGCCACTGGCCGCGGGCGAAGCGGGTGCCGTGCACCAGGACGATCGCGGGATGATCCACAATGCCCAGTCTGCCTCCGCGGCCGGACTCCGCGCCGCCCGGCCCCCGTCCACCACCGGCGTCACAAGGCTGACCGCGCCTCGGGGTCCGGGCCGAGCGCCGCCCGGCCCCCGTCGACCGGCAGGGTCACCCCGTTGACGAAGGCCGCCCCCGCCGACAGCAGGAAGGCCACCACCTCGGCGACCTCCTCGGCACGCCCGATCCGGCCCACCGGATGCAGCCGGGCCAGCTCGGCCTCGACCCGGTCCGCCTCGGCCGGATCCAGGTCGGCCAGGAAGGCGGCGTGCCGCTCGGTGTGGATCGAGCCGAGGGCGACCGCGTTCGTGCGGATTCCCCGGCCGCCGTAGTCCACGGCGAGGGCCCGGGTCAGCCCCTCGACGGCGGCCTTGGCAGTGGCGTACGGCAGGGCGCCCGGCACCGCCCGCCGGGCCTGGTGGGAGGAGACGTTGACGATCGCGCCGCCGGCTCCGGCGGCCAGGAACCGGCGTACGGCGGTGCCGGCGCCGACCACGGCGGGGCGCAGGTTGGCGGCGATCAGGTCGAACACCTCCCCCGCCGGCGCGCGGTGCAGGGCGGCGTCCCGGAACACGGCGGCGTTGTTGACCCAGCCGGTGAGCGGGGCGGCCGCCTCGGCGAGGTCGGCGGCCCGGCCGGTGGTGTCCTCGTCGGCGGCGTCGCCGGTCACGGCGCGCAGCCGGTCGGCGGCCGGGTGCCCGGCCAGCCAACCCAGCGCGGACTCGTCCCGCTCCACCACGACCACGGTGCCACCGCCGGCGGCCAGCCGCTCGACGATGGACCGCCCGACGCCCCGCCCGCCCCCGGTGACCACGTAGGACTGTGCGGTCATGCGACCACCCGAGGGGCGGCGACCTTGGCGAGTGGCCGTTCGACAGGAACGGAAACTCTCCAAGATCCGACCGGCCGCCGCGACCCGCCGGGCAAGGCGGCCGTCACCGCGGCGACCGCGACGACCACGCCGACCAGGACGGCGGCAGCGCCGGCGGACGCCATCACGGGCGCCGGTGGAGGACGACGCACGCGAGGCCCGGGCCGGCGTGCGCGGCGATCACCGCGCCCGCCTCGGTGACGTACGTGTCGTGCAGCCGGTCACCCAGTCGCTCGGTCAGCGCGGCCAGCAACTGGTCGGCGCGCTGCGGCGCGGCGAGGTGGTGCACGGCGAGGTCGACGTCGGCGTCGCCGGCCGCCTCGACCGCCAGGTCGACGAGGCGCGCGATGCCCCGGCTGGCGGTGCGGACCTTGTCCCGCACCACGATCGAGCCGTCCGGCATGTGCATGATCGGCTTGACCGAGAGGGCGGTGCCGAGCAGTGCCTCGGCGGCGTTGATCCGGCCGCCCCGGCGCAGGAACTCCAGGGTGTCGACGTAGAAGAAGATGGTGGTGCGGCCGACGGCGTCGAGCGCCGCGTGGCGTACCCCGGTCAGGTCCGCGCCCTGCGCGGCGGCCGCGGCGGCGGCGAGCACCGGGAAGCCCAGGCCCATGCCGGTGGAGCGGCTGTCGATCACGGTGACCCGGTCGTCGCCGACCTCGGCGGCGGCCAGCCGGGCCGCCTCCACGGTGCCGGAGAGTTCGGCGGAGAGGTGCACGGAGACGACCCCGTCGGCGCCGTCGGCGAGCAACTGCCGGTAGACCTGCGCGAACTGTTCGGGGGCCGGCCGGGACGTGCTCACCGTGACCCGCCGGCCGCCCAGGACGCGGGTGGCGTCCTCCGGGAAGGTCTCGACGCCTTCCAGCCCTTCGGCGCCGTTGAGCACGACGGTCAGCGGGATGACGGTGAGCCGGTGCGCGCGGACCAGCTCGGGCGGCAGGTAGGCGGTGGAGTCGGTGACGACCGCGACGGGCATGCCCGGCACGCTAGCCGATGTCACGGCGGAGCGCCGGGGCCGAACGGCTCAGACCGCCTCGGTCGACGCGGGCGCGGTGATCAGGCCGGCATTGTGCGCTCGGAGGTGCCAGCCCGGGGACGTGCGCCGCTGCACCCCGTCGTCGTACCGCAGCTCGGTCCAGTGGCAGTTGGACAGCGAGCCGATGGTGCGCAGCACCGAGTGGTCCCAGCCGAGCAGGTGGCCGACGCCCTGCCGGGCCCCGCCGCCGTGGGTGACCACCACTACGGTGCCCCCGACCGCCAGGTCGGCCGCGTCCTGGAGGGCCGCACCCATCCGCTTGCCCAGGTCATCGAGGGTCTCGATCTCCGAGCCCGGGTCGGGGTCGCCGGCCCGCCAGCGCGCGTACTCGTCGGGGAAGCGCTCCACGACCTCGGTGAGGGCCAGCCCTTGCCAGTGGCCGAAGTACCGTTCCCGCAGGCGGGCGTCGGTGTGGACCGGCAGCCCGGTCAGCGCGGCGAGCGCGGCGGCGGTGTCGGCGGCCCGGCGCAGGTCACTGGCGACGATGGCGTCCGGGCGCAGCGCGGCCAGCAGCGGCGCGGCGGTGCGGGCCTGCTCGCGGCCGAGGTCGTTGAGCGGCACGTCGGTCTGGCCCTGGACCCGGCCGGCGGCGTTCCAGTCGGTGTTGCCGTGCCGCCAGATGATCAGGCGGGTCATTCCGCGCTGGCGGTGCCGGCGGCCGAGTCGGCGAGGTCCCGGTCCACGAACGGGATCTGCGGGCAGTCCTTCCAGAGCCGGTCGAGGGCGTAGAACTCGCGCTCCTCGGTGTGCTGCACGTGGACCACGATGTCGACGTAGTCGAGCAGCACCCAGCGGCCGCCCCGCTCGCCCTCGCGGCGGACCGGCTTGGCCTTCTCCGGCAGCTCCAGCAGGCGCTCCTCGATGGCGTCGACGATGGCGAGCACCTGACGCTCGTTCGGAGCGGCGGCCAGCAGGAACGCGTCGGTGATCGCGAGCTGGTCGCCCACGTCGATGATGACGATGTCCTGCGCCTTCTTGTCGGCCGCGGCCTGGGCGGCGGCCATCGCCAGCTCGTGAGCGCGTTCGGAAACTGTCACCGTTCTCCTTCGATCAACCGTGCGACCCTCCAAGCCTCTCACACCCGGCGGGGCGGCGACTTGTCAGTTCTGGTCGATTACGCGGACAAACGCTCACTTTCCGGGCGGAATCACCGCTGGTAGAGCCGCCGTTTGGCGATGTACTGCACCACACCGTCGGGAATCAGGTACCAGACCGGCTCGCCCCGGGCGACCCGGGCCCGGCAGTCGGTCGAGGAGATGGCCATGGCGGGCACCTGCACGAGGCTGACCGAGTCGGCGGGCAGGTGCTTGTCGGACAGCTCGAAGCCGGGACGGGTCACCCCGATGAAGTGGGCCAGTTCGAGGACCTCGTCCAGGTCCTTCCACGACAGGATGCGCTCCAGGGCGTCCGCGCCGGTGATGAAGAAGAGCTGCACCTTCGGGCCGTACTCGGCGTGCAGGTCGCGCAGCGTGTCGACGGTGTAGGTGGGGCCGCCCCGGTCGATGTCGACCCGGCTGACCTGGAAGCGGGGGTTGGAGGCGGTGGCGATCACCGTCATGAGGTAGCGGTCCTCGGCCGGGCTGACCGGTTCGTCCGCCTTCTGCCACGGCTGCCCGGTGGGCACGAAGACCACCTCGTCCAGGCCGAACCGGTCCGCCACCTCGCTGGCCGCCACCAGGTGCCCGTGGTGGATGGGGTCGAAGGTGCCGCCCATGATCCCGATCCGCCGGATGTCTTCCTCCACCCCGCGATCGTAGGCCGGGGCCCGGCGAGCGTCCGCCGGGGCCGCCGGGCCGTCCCACGGACCGCGCCGGGCAGGGGGTACGCCCCCACCCCGGCGCGATCGCCCCGTCAGGCGCCCGCGGCGGCCACCGCCGTCCTGGCGACCAGGGCGCGGCGCAGGTCGTCGTCGAGGTCGACGACCCGCCGGCGCAGCCCCGGCGTGAGGTCGTCGCGGGCCAGCAGCGCCGCGGCCATGTCCCGTGTGGGCTGGGCCACGGCGTAGCGGGGGAACGCCAGGGTGGCGACCCGGTCCGCCGTCCAGGGGGTACGCAGCCGCGCCGCCGCCGGCATGTCGGCGAAGTACCGCTCGACGTAGCCGGCGGTCAGCTCGGCCTGCTCGGGCTGCCAGAAGCCCTGCGCGGTCGCCTCGACCAGGCGGTTGGAGAGGTCGGTGTTGCTGGTCACGATCTCCCAGGCGGCCCGCTTCGCCTCGGCGTCGGGCAGCGCGGCCCGGCAGCTCGCGGCCCGCTCCGCACCGGTGGCGCTGCGGTCGGCCGCCGCCTCGGCGGCGATCTCCGGCTCGCCGGCCGCGCCGAGCACCACGAGCCGGTGCAGCAGCGCCCAGCGCAGGTCGGCGTCGACCGCCAGCCCCTCGGGCACGCCCTCGCCGGCCAGCCAGCCGGCGAGCAGCCCGGTGTCGGTGGTGGCCTCGATCAGCCCGCGGGCCGCGGCGAGTTGCAGCGAGCCGCCGGCGGGGGCGCCGGCCAGCAGCCTGGCGCAGGCCCCGGCGACGCGGAGCAGGGCGGCGTCCCGGGCCAGCGGGTCCAGGTAGCGGTCGACGAGGTTGCGACTGAGGCTCAGCACGTCCTCCGCGATGATCACCTCGGTCTCGGCCGGCAGCGCCGCCGCGATGAGGGAGACCACCGAGGTCACCGGCCGCTCGCCGTCGGTGGCCGCGTCCAGGGCCTCGCCCCAGAGCAGCGCCCGCGCCAACGGGTCGGCCAGGCCCGGGAGCACCATGGGCACCGCGTCCGCCGAGGCGGGGTCGAGCCGGATCTTGGCGAAGGTGAGGTCGCCGGCGTTGGGCAGCAGCAGGCCGGTGGCCGGCTGCCCGACCAGCTCGGCCAGCACGGTGCGGCCCCGGTCGGCGGCCGGGTCGAGGTCCACCTCGAAGTGGTGGACCGGGGCGTCGGGGGCGTGGCGGGCCACGCCGATGCGGTGCGGGCGCAGCACCGGGTACGCCTCCGGCGCGGTCTGCACCACGGCCGCCTGGGCCCAGCGGCCGTCGGCGTCCACGGCGGTCTCCATCCGCAGCGTGTTGACCTGCGGGCGGCGCAGCCAGCGCTCGGCCCAGTCGGCCAGGTCCCGCCCGCTGGCGGCGCTCAGGCTCTCCAGCAGGTCGGCGAGGGTGGCGTTGCCGAACCGGTGCTTGGCGAAGTGCGCGTTCAGGCCGGCCAGGAAGGACTCGTCGCCGACCCAGGCGACCAGCTGGCGCAGCACGCTGGCGCCCTTGGCGTAGGAGATGCCGTCGAAGTTGAGCAGCGCCTGGGCCGCGTCGGCGACCTCCTCGGGGGCCACCGGGTGGGTGGAGGGGCGCTGGTCGGCCGCGTAGCCCCACGCCTTGCGGCGCATGGCGAAGGTGGTCCACGCCTGGGTGAAGCGGGTGGCCTCGGCGGTGACCCGGGTGCCCAGGTACTCGGCGAAGGACTCGTTCAGCCAGAGGTCGTCCCACCAGCGCATGGTGACCAGGTCGCCGAACCACATGTGCGCCATCTCGTGCGCGATGGTCGTGGCCCGCAGCTCGCGCTGGGTGTCGGTGACCGCGGAGCGGAAGACGTAGTCGTCGCGCAGGGTCACCAGGCCAGGGTTCTCCATGGCGCCGGCGTTGAACTCGGGGACGAACGCCTGGTCGTACTTGCCGAACGGGTAGCGCTCGGCGAAGAGCTGGTGGAACCGGTCGAGGCACTGCTTCGTGACGGTGAAGATCTCCTCGGCGTCGGCGTCCAGGTGCGCGGCGAGGGACTTCCGGCAGTAGATGGCGAGCGGGATGCCGTCGTGCTCGTCCTCCCGGACGTGCCAGGGGCCCGCGATCAGCGTGACGAAGTAGGTCGCCAGCGGCGCAGTGGGCGCGAACTCCCAGCGCCCCGGCGCCGGCCGGTCGGCGAGCTGCCCGTTGGCGGCCACCGTCCACTCCGGCGGGGCGGTGACCGCGAGGGTCACCGGGGCCTTGAGGTCGGGCTGGTCGAACGCGGCGAAGATGCGCTGCACGTCGTCGAGGAAGGACATGGCGTAGAGATAGGTCTCGCCGTCGGCCGGGTCGACGAAGCGGTGCACCCCCTCGCCGGTGTTGGAGTAGGCCATCTCGGCGCTGACGGTCAGCGTGTTCGTCGCGGCCAGCCCGGTCAGCGGCAGGCGGTTGTCGTCCAGCAGCGTCGGGTCGAGGTCCCGGTCGTTGAGGCGCACCCCGAGGAGTCGGTGGGGTTTGACCTCGGCGAAGGTCTCGGCGCCGGGGGTCGCCCGGAACCGGATGGTGACGGTGGAGCGGAACCGCTCGGCGTCCCCGGTCAGGTCGAGGTCCACCTGGTAGGACTCGACGGTGATCAGCGCGCCACGCGCGGTCGCCTCTACACGGCTCAGGCTCGGCATCCGCTTATCCTGCCCGATGGGGTCCGAGTGGGCTCCCCCGTTACCCCTGGCGATGGAGGAACAACGATGGGTCAGCACCCCAAGGGCGACTTCGACCTGTCCCGGGCGGTCTGGCAGCGGGCCGACGGCGACACGTCCGACAGCGCGGTCGAGGTGGCCTTCGTCGACGACCTGATCGGGATGCGCAACTCGGCCGAGCCGGACGGGCCCGTGCTGGTCTTCACCCAGGACGAGTGGGACGCCTTCGTGGCGGGCGCCCAGGACGGCGAGTTCGACCTGAGCTGAGCCCGGGCGCTCAGTCACCGTCGCCCCAGCCGAGCCCCCCGGGGCCGGGCGCGTGGTGGAAGCCCGGGTGGCCGGCCACGTCCGCGCAGCGCTCGCCGTCGGGGCCGACCGCCCCGCAGAAGAGGCGCTCCGCGCGGTGCCAGGCGTCGGCCGGGGAGAGCGCCGCCGCGCCGAGCGCCAGCTCCGGGCGGAGCAGGCCGAGCGCCTCGGCGTACGCGACGGCCAGCTCCCGCGCGCTCGTGGTGTCGGCCGCCTCGAAGCCGAGGTGCACGGTGAAGTGCCGGGGCGGCCGGGCCCCGGTGCGCCGGGCCGGCGCGATCAGCGGTTCCTCCCGGTCGCCGTGCCGCAGCCCGGCCACCGCCCGCCGGTGCCGCCGGTGTGCCGCTCTGTCGTCGCGCATCCGTCCTCCCCGTTGCCGATGCCGCCCCGCCGGTGTGCTGCCGGCGCGGGCGGGACCGGCCGCCGCCGGCCCCGCCCCGAAGCGAACCAGCTTTCCCGCGCCCTGGGAGGGGCCAGCTTCCGCGCTCTCCGCCGGCCCCTCCCCCGGCACGCCGCGACCGCCGGAACCGGGAGGCCGGGGTGGCGCCTGAGCGCCGGCGGCCCAGACGCACGGGGGCCGGGCGGCCGAATGGCGCGGGAGCGCCGGCGGCGCCGACGCGCGGGGCGGGGGTGGAGGATTCGCCCGGGCCGGCCCGGGTAGGTAGCGCAGCGACCGTGCAGGGCCGCCGAGCCGCGTCAGGAGCAGCCGATGAGCACCATCCCGAGCGACCGCAGCCCGGAGAGCACCCTGGCGTTCCTCCGCGAGGGCTACCGGTTCGTCGGCGCGCGGTGCGACCGCCTCGGCAGCGACATCTTCCAGACCCGGCTGCTGCTGGAGCCGACCATCTGCCTGCGCGGCCGCCCGGCCGCCGAGCTGTTCTACGACAACGAGCGCTTCGTCCGGCGCGGCGCCATGCCCATGCGCGGGCAGCGCACCCTGGTCGGCGTCGGCGGCGTCCAGGGCCTCGACGACGCGACGCACCGGAACCGCAAGGCCATGTTCATGTCGATCATGACGCCGGCGGCGGTCCGCCACCTCGGGCAGCTCTTCGACGACGAGTGGCGGGCCCGGATCCCGGCCTGGGCCGAGTCGGGGCCGGTGGTGCTCTACGACGAGGTGGCCCGGATGCTGACCCGGGCGGTCTGGGCCTGGGCCGGGGTGCCGCTGGCCGACGCCGACGTGCCCCGCCGGACCGCCGAGATGCACGCGATGATCGAGGGGCCGGCCGCGGTGGGGCCCCGGTACTGGCGGGGCGTGCTCGGCCGCCGCCGCGCCGAACGGTGGGCCGGCGACGTGATCGAGCGGGTGCGCTCCGGCGCGCTGCCCGCCCCCGAGCGCAGCGCGCTGCGGGTGATCGCCGGGCACCGGGACGAGCGGGGCATCCTGCTGCCCCGCCGGATCGCCGCGGTGGAACTGCTCAACGTGCTCCGCCCCACCGTCGCGGTGGACCGCTTCGTGGTCTTCGCCGCGCTGGCGCTGCACGACCACCCGCACTGGCGGGACCGGGTGCGCGGCGACGACGCGGCCACCGAGAGCTTCGTGCAGGAGGTCCGCCGCTACTACCCGTTCTTCCCGGTCGCCGCGGCCCGGGTCCGGCGCTCGTTCCAGTGGCAGGGGTACGCCTTCCCGCTGGGCCGGCGGGTGCTGCTCGACCTCTACGGCACCAACCACCACCCGCAGCTCTGGCCGGAGCCGGAGCAGTTCCGGCCGGAGCGGTTCGACGGCTGGCGGGACGACCCGTTCGGGATGGTGCCGCAGGGTGGCGGCGACCATGTCACCGGCCACCGCTGCGCCGGTGAGTGGATCACGATCGAGCTGCTGAAACGGGCGGTGGGCAACCTGACCGGGTCGATGAGCTACCGGGTGCCGCCGCAGGACCTGGCGCTGGACCTGGGCCGGATGCCCACCCTGCCGCCCAGCGGCCTGGTCGTCGACGGGGTACGCCGGACCGCCTGATCAGCGCACCACCGCGAACCGCAGGTCGGTGATCCGCCCCGGGTCGTGAGAGGCGGTCACTCGGCGACCACGAGCGCCTGCGGCGCGGCCTGCTTCATCCGGGTGCGGAGCCACTTGAGCTGGATGGCGGTCTCCTGCTCGCACGCCTTGACCACGCCGAGCAGGTCCTCGTCCCGCGCCCCGTACGCGGCCTGCCCGACCACCGTCCAGCAGATGTCGCACTGGGCGGCCATCAGGTAGAGGTCCTGGAGGTCGCGGAGCAGCCCGATCGGCCCGGTCCGGGTGCCGGAGAACAGCTCGGAGTGCAGCCGGTCCGGCTCGGCCGGGGCCTCCTCGGCGTACCGGCGGGCGAAGGGGGCCAGCTTCTCCGCGTGTCCGCGGCACTGGTTGGCCAGCTTCTCGCAGGTGTGGAAGACGTCCGGCTCGTCCCCGTGCGCCTTCCCCACCTCGGTGAACGCGTCACCGAGGCGCTCCTGGGCCTTGTGCAGCAGGCCGAGATAGTGGGCCAGGTGCATGTCACTCCCCCCTCGACGGCGCCTCGGCGGCCGGCCCGCCGACCGTGGCCGGGATCCCGGAGCCCTCCGGCGGGGCGGACCCGCCCACCGTCGGCGCGGGCGAGGGCCGGCCGCCCGAGTCGGCCTCCTTCACCACCCGCACGGCCGCCACCTTGAAGATCGGCTGCTTCGAGACCGGGTCCCAGGCGGTGATGGTCAGCTCGTTGGCCGCCCGGTCGTGCCGCCCCTCACCCGGGGCGGCCCCGTCGGCCGCGTCCCAGTAGCCGTAGTGGAAGGGGAGGAAGACCACGCCGGGGCGTACCCCGCAGATGCGGGCCCGGGCGCGGACGACGCCGCGCGGCGACTCGATGCGCACGAGGTCCCCCTCGCCGACCCCGAGCGGTCCGGCGTCGGCCGGGTTGAGCTCCACCCACGACTCGGGGGCGGCGTGCACGAGCTGGGTGGCCCGGCCGGTCTTGGTCCGGGTGTGGAACTGGTAGACGGTCCGCCCGGTGGTGAGCAGCAGCGGGAAGTCCCCGCTCGGCACCTCCGGCGACGGCTGGTACGGCGCGGCGTGCAGGAACGCCCGCCCGCCGGGCTGCTTGGCCCGGTACTCCCCGGGCAGCAGCTCGGCCCCGGTGGCCAGGTCGTGGCCGTACGACTCGCAGTAGTCCGGGTCGGTGTGGAACACCCCGTCGGTGTAGAGCCGCTCGGTGCCGTCCGGGTGCTCCTCGGTGCACGGCCACTGGACGCCGCCGGTGCGCAGCTTGTCGTAGGTGATGGCGGTGTAGTCGCAGGGCCGCCCGCGCGAGCACTCCTTCCACGCCTCGAACACCTCCTCCGGCCCGGTCCAGGTGATCAGCGGGTTCCCGTCCTTGTCGCGGAAGTCCATGCGGCGCGCGTAGTCGAGGAAGATGTCCAGGTCGGGCCGGGCCTCGCCGGGCGGCTCGACGGCCTTGTCGGAGATGTGCACGGTGCGGTCGACGCTGGTGAAGGTGCCGGTCTTCTCGCCCCAGGTGGCGGCCGGCAGCACCACGTCGGCCAGCTCGGCGGTCTCGGTCAGGAAGAGGTCCTGCACCACCACGAACAGCTCCGGGTTGGCCAGGATCCGGCGGATCCGTGCCAGGTCGGGCAGGGAGACCGCCGGGTTGGTGGCCGAGATCCACAGCAGCTTGATCGAGCCCTGCTCGGCGTACCGGAAGATCTGCATGGCGTGCGTCGGCGGCGCCCAGTGGGGGATCTTGTCGACCTCGACGTTCCACAGCCGGGCCAGCTCGGCGATGTGCTCCTCGTTGGCCCAGTTGCGCAGGCCGGGCAGGTCGCCGTCGGCGCCGCACTCGCGGTTGTTCTGCGCGGTGGGCTGCCCGTTCATCTGGTAGAGCCCGGCGCCGGGCCGCCCGATCATGCCGCGGATGAGGTGCAGGTTGTTGACCTGGCAGGACGCCGCGGTGGCCTGGTTGGACTGGTAGAAGCCCTGGAGGACGGTGGAGAGCAGCCGCTCCGACCGCCCGAGCAGTTCGGCGGCGCGTTCGATGTCCGCGGCCTTCAGGTCGCAGATCTCGGCCACCTTGGCGACCGGGTAGTCCTCCACCACCTGGCACAGCTCCTCGAAGCCGAGCGTGTGCGCCCGGACGTACGCCTCGTCGTACCAGCCGCGGTGGATCACCTCGCGGAGCAGGCCGTTGAGCAGCGCCTGGTTGGTGCCGTTGCGCAGCGCCAGGTGCACGTCGGCCTCCCGGGCCACCGGGGTGGCGCGCGGGTCGACGGCGAGCATCGCGGGCGGGTTCGGCCCGCGCCGCCGGTCCAACATCCGCATCCAGAGCACCGTCTGGGTCTCCGCGACGTTGTGCCCCCAGAGCGCGATCGCGTCGCAGTGGTCCACGTCGGTGTACGACCCGGGCTGCCCGTCGGTGCCGAAGGACGCCTTGAGCGCCGACGCGGCGGTGGCGGTGCAGAGCCGGGTGTTGCCGTCCATGTGCGGGGTGCCGAGCCCGGCCTTCCCGATCACGCCGAGCGTGTAGTACTCCTCCAGGAAGAGCTGCCCGCTGGTGTAGAAGCCGAAGTGGCCCCAGCCGCCCGGGCCGTCCAGCAGCTCCTTCGAGCGGGCCACGATCCGGCCCATGGCGGTGTCCCAGTCGGTCTCGACCAGCCGGTCCCCCTCGCGGACCAGGGGCCGGCGCAGCCGGTCCGGGCTGTGGTTGGCCTGCCAGCCGTAGAGGTCCTTCGGGTCGACCCGGCCGTGGTTGATCCGGTCGCCGGAGCGGCCCCGGACGCCGACGATCCGGTCGTCCATGACGGCGATGTCCATGGCGTCGCCGTTGGAGTGCAGGATCGAGGCGCTGGGCACCCAGCGCTGCACGTCGGCCTCGGTGTGCCCGTCGGCCAGGAAGGTGTCCACCCGCACCGGCCAGCGCTCACCCGGCCCGTACGGCGTGCGCGGCCCCCAAGGGTCGGCGATCCGGTCCACCATCGCTCATCCCACCTTCGGCGCCGCCCAGAGCGGCATCGGTCGACCGGTCGCCCGGTTGAACAACAGGTCCACGACGGTCACCAGCAGCACGGCGGCGAAGGCGACGACGAGCTGGTTGGGAGTGTGCAGGAGCCCGAGGCTCACGATCAGTGTGGTCGCGCCGGCCGGTGGGTGCGGGGCCTTCAGCAGCACCAGCACCGCGGCGGTGACCGCGAGCGAGCCGGCCGCGGCGACGATCCGCGCCCCGGACACTCCCTCCTGGAGCGCGCTCGGATGGTCGGCGAGGCCGGTGGCCAGCAGGAACCCGTACCCGGCGAGGAGCGCCACCAGGTGCCCGACGACCGTGTTGCGGGGCGAGGACTCCGGCTTGGCGGGCTGCTCGATGTGCAGCATGATCGCCGGTCCGAGGCTGGGGAACAGCCACGGCTGCCGGGTCAGCAGGGCGACCGCGCCGGCCACCACCACGGCGACCGCGCTGCCGGCGAAGGCCCGCGCGGCGGGCCGGGACGGCGTCTCATCGATCTCGGCGGGCATGGGGATGCTGTACCCCGCCCCGGGATTTCAAATCGACGCACGTCCCGGCGGTGTCACGCCGGTCAGGCCGCCTGGGGGTGCAGGACGGTACGCAGGCAGCCGTCCTCCTTCTTCTGGAAGATCTCGTAGCCCCGGGCGCCCTCCTCCAGCGACATCGGATGGGTGGCCAGGAAGCCCGGGTCGATCTCGCCGATGGCGAGCCGGTCCAGCAGCATCGGGATGTAGCGCTGGGCGTGCATCTGCCCCATCCGCAGCACCAGCGCCTTGTTCATGGCCGCGCCGAGCGGGAACTTGTCGACCAGGCCGCCGTACACCCCGACGATGCTCACCGTGCCGCCCTTGCGGCAGGCCATGATGGCCTGCCGGACCGAGGTCGGCCGGTCGCTCTGGAGCCGGGCCGTCTGCTTCGCCTTGTCGTACGCGTAGGTCGGCCCGACGTCGTGCGACTCCATGCCGACCGCCTCGATGCAGGCGTCCGGCCCGCGCCCGGCGGTCATCTCGCGCAGCGCCTCCAGCACGTCGGTCTCGGCGTAGTTGATCGTCTCCACGCCGAGCCGCTGCGTCGCGGTGGCCAGCCGTTCCGGCAGCCGGTCGATGACGATGACCCGCTCGGCGCCGAGGATCTGCGCGGACCGGGCGGCCATCTGCCCCACCCCGCCGGCGCCCCAGACGGCGACCACCTCGCCGCCCTTGAGGCCGCAGAAGTCGGCCGCCATCCAGCCGGTCGGCATGGCGTCCGAGGCGAACACCACCGAGTCGTCGGGCACCCCGTCGGGCACGGTGAACGCGCCGACGTCGCCGAACGGCACCCGGATGTACTCGGCGTGGCTGCCGGAGTAGCCACCGCCCGCGTGCGAGTAGCCGAGGATGCCGGCCGGGGAGTGACCCCAGAGCTTCTCGGTGAAGACCGGCTGGGGGTTGGAGTTGTCGCAGAGCGAGTACTGCTCGGTGCGGCAGTACCAGCAGCCGCCGCAGGCCACCACCGAGCCCACCACGACGCGGTCGCCGACCTTGATCCGCTGCACGTCGGGGCCGGTCTCCACCACCTCGCCCATGAACTCGTGGCCGAGGATGTCACCCTCGCGCATCGCCGGCAGGTACCCGTTGATGAGGTGCAGGTCGGAGCCGCAGACGCTGCTGGCCCGCACCTTGACGATGATGTCGCCGGCCGACCGGATGGTCGGCTCCGGCACGTCGCGGACGGCCAGCCGGCCGACGCCCTCCCAGCACAGCGCCCTCACGGCCGCCCTCCCGCCATCAGCTTCTCCCGGATCCGGTCGGTCGCCTCCTCCTGCTTCGGGCTGCGCCCCGACGGGTCGTGCCGGGTGTCCAGCACCTGCCCGGTCTCGATCAGCGACTTGATCCGCCGCAGGCCGCTGCGCAGCGCGAGGTCCGGGTCGTCCCCGGTGGCCAGGCCGAGCGCCCGGCGGACCGGGCCGGACCGCCAGCGCAGCTCGGCACGGATCTCGGTGCCCCGGTCCTGCGGCGCGGGCACCAGCTCGACCCGCCCCTCCTGGGCCACGGGCCCGTCGGTGACCCGCCAGCTCAGCCGGCCCGGGCCGTCGACGGTGATCTCGGCCCGCCACTCGGTGCCCCCGCCGGCCGGGTCGCTCGCCACACAGCGCCAGCGGTTGTCGGCGAGCTGCTCCAGGGTCGCCCACTCGGCGAGGCCCCGGTCCAGCCGTTCCCGATCGGTCCAGAAGCCGATCACCGCCGGCATCGGCCGGTCCACGGTGATTCCCCGGTGGACGACGTACCAGCCGTCCGCCCGGTCGGGTTGGTGCCGGCGCCGGCGCCGGGCCACCACCCGGCCGACCCCGAGCGCCGTCATCGTGGCGGCGCCGGCCAGCGCCCACCTCGTCGCGTTGCTGCTCATCACGTCTCCTCCACCGGGGCGTCTCGGACCGCCCGCATCCCGCAGCGCTACCCGGCCCGACGGGGTCGAAACGGTGAAACAGTTTGATCACCGAAATTTCGGGCACGCTGCCGGCCACCCTGCCAGACCCGAGAGGGGCACGCGTGGCCTTTGACCGCGAGGAGTACGGCCGGCCCCTCCCGGCCGCCGACAGCGCGCCGTTCGTCCCGCTCGACCCCGGCTCGGCGTCCACGCCGGACCGGCTCCCACTGGCGTACGTCCTGCCGCTGCCCAGGGCCGGCGACACCGACCTCGCCGAGCTGACCGGCTACCTGCGCCAGCTGAGCCGGTCGGTGGACGTGATCGTGGTCGACGGTTCGCCGCCGGAGCTGTTCGCCCGGCACGCGGCCGCCTGGCGCGGCCTGGTCCGGCACGTCCCGCCCGATCCCGCGCTGCACGGGCGCAACGGCATGGCGCGCGGCGTGCTGACCGGGGTCGCCCTGGCCCGCCACGAGCACGTGGTGATCGCCGGCGCCGACGTCCGGTACGACCGCGGGGCGCTGCGCGCCGTGCACGGGCTGCTCGACCGGGTGGACCTGGTCCGGCCGCAGCACCATTTCGACCCGTTGCCCTGGCCGGCCTGGTGGGACACCGGCCGGCTGCTGCTGCACCGGGCGCTCGGCGGGGACCGGCCGGGCAGCCTCGCGGTGCGCCGGAGCACCTTCCTGGCCATGGGCGGCTACGACCCGGACGTGCTCTTCGGGAGCCTGGAGCTGGTCCGGACGGCCCGCGCGTACGGCGCCGCCACCGCGGCCCCCGCCTGGCTGTACGTGCGCCGGCGCCCGCCCACCGTCGCACGGTTCCGCCGGCAGCGGGTCCGGCAGGCGTACGACGACCTGGCCCGACCCGGATGGCTGGTGGCCGCGCTGGCGGTGCTGCCGGCCGCGGCGGCCGCGCTCGCCGCCCGGCGGCCGGGGCTGCTGCTGCGGGCCGGGGTGGCCACGGTGGCCGTGGCGGAGCTGGGCCGGAGGCGGGCCGGCGGCACCCGGGTCTTCCCGGCGCACACCGCGCTCGCGGCACCGGTCTGGCTGCTCGAACGCGGGGTCTGCGCCTGGCTCACCCTGGGCCGGCGGCTGCGCGACGGCGGTCCCGGCGCGGACGCCCGTCCGGTCGCGCACTCCACCCGGGCGTTGCGCCGGCGGCTGGCCGACCGCCGCCCCGACGACCTGGTGCTCTGGGTGGAGACCGGCGCCGCGCCGGCCCCGGCCCGGGCGGACCGGCTGGCCGGCTGAGCGGTCACCCCGGACGCGAACAGCTCGCGGCCACTCCCCGGCGTGCTGCCGGGAGTGGCCGCGAGCTGCAGCGTACGGATGCCCTGGTCAGTACCGCACCTGGTCGCGGGACTGCTGGGCGGTCTCCTTGACGTCCTGCGCGGCGGTCTTCGTGTCGTCCTTGACCGCGTGCACGGCGTCCTGCGCGGTGGCCTTCACCGACTCGGTGGCGTGCTGCGCCGGCTCGCGCAGCTCCTCCTTCAGCTCGCTGGCGACCTCGCTCAGCTTCTCCTTGACCACGCCGCCGTGCTCGGCGGCCTTCTCCTTGACCTGCGCGGCGACCTGCTGCTCGCGCCGGGTGGCCGGGATCAGCGAGGAGACCAGCATGCCGACGCCGAAGGCGATCACGCCGGCGGCGATCGGGTTGCCCTCGGACTTCTCCCGCAGCACCTGCGGCGCCCGCTGGGCGGCGTCACCGACGGTCGAGGCGGCGGCGTGCGCCTTGTCGCCGACCGTGGACGCCGCCGAGGAGGCGTGGTCGCCCACCGAGTGGGCGGCGTGGCCGGTGCTGTGGCCGAGGTCCGATGCGGTTCCCATCACCTTGTCCTTCACATTCGTCAGCGCGCTGCGGACGCGCTGCTTGCGGTCGTCGACGATGCGGCTCGGGCTGACCTTGTACGCCAGGGCGTCCACGTCCGAGCTCAGGTTGGTGCGAGTGGCTTCGATCTCCCGGCGGATCTGGTCGGGGTCGGTGCTCATCGGGTGACTCCCTCCGGGTGCGGCTTGAGCGCGTCGGGGATGCGCTGCACGCTGTCGTTGGTCTGCTTGAGGCCGCGGATCCGCTCGGCGTTCTTCTTCGCCATCGAGTAGAGGACCCCCGCGACGACGGCCCAGATCACGGCCACGATCAGCGCGGCCAGGCCTGAATCCATCACGTTGTCCAGGAACTGCCAGATCGCGATGGAGACGAAGAGCGCCACCATGTAGCCGCCGAAGCCGGCGCCGCCGAAGAGCCCGGCGGCCTTGCCCGCCTTCTTGCCCTCCTGGCGGATCTCGGCCTTGGCCAGCTCGACCTCCTGGCGCATCAGCGTCGAGAGGTCGGTGGTGACCTGGCGCATCAGCTCACCGATTGAGCTGCCCCGGACCTCGTCCGCGGTGTGCGGCGCGCCCGCCGCCTGGTAGCCGGAGTCCAGCCCGGACCCCTGCGTCGGCATGCTCATGCCGTCGCCTCCCTTCTGCCGGTCCGGCCGTTCACGGACGGTTCACGCCGCTCGACGGCACGCCCGGCAGCGGGTCGGTCCGGCTCGGCGGGGGCAGCGGCTGGCCGGTGCCACCCTCCGGGTCGGCCCAGGTGTTCGGGGCGCCGCCGGCCGGGTAGGTCGCGCCCGGCGCGGAGTAGCCCGGGTCCGGCTCGGCGTACGTGCCGGGGGTCGGGTCGAGGTAGCCGCCCGGCGGCACCTGCTCCGGCACCGCCCGGGAGGTCGGGATGACCGCGGTCCGGTCCGGGTCGTAGGACGGCCGGACACCGTCGGCGCCGTCGCCGATCGCCGCGATGTTCCGGGTCAGCCGGCCGGCGACCACGCCGAGGAGGGCGGCACCCAGCAGGAAGGTGCCCGGGTTGCGGCGGGCGTAGGTCTTCACCTCGTTGAGCAGGTCGCCCGGCTCGCGCTGCTCCAGCCAGCCGGCCACGCCGTGCACCCGGTCGGCGGCCTGGTGGGCCAGCTCGGTGACCGGGCCGCCGCTGCCGCCGTTCTGCGCCATCGAGCGCATCTCCTCGGCCAGCGACCGCAGCCCGCTCGCCGCGCGCTGCTGCTGCTGGCTGGTCTGCGCGGTGACCTGGTTCCGGGCCTCGCCGTAGAGGTTGCGGGCCTGGCGCTTCGCCTCGCCGACGACCTCCTGGCCCTGTTCCTTGGCGGTCTGGGCGACCGCGCCGCCCGCGTTGGCGGCCTCGTTGCCGACCTGGCGGGCCTGGTCACGGACCCCGCCGCCGTTGGTCGACTCGTACGTGCCGGACGTGGATGAGAGATCGTAGGTCATGATGTCCCTTCCGCTCGGAATTCGTAGCGGTTGTGCTCGGGGGATCACGCCGACGTTGCTGCCGGCGTGTCGAATTCCCTACCCCCGGTCGCCCGGTCCATGCCTGATTCGTCATTTCTCTGCGGAAGCGACCCGCGCCGGTCACACAATGGAGGGTCTGCCCGCCCGGGCGGCGGTGAGCTCCACGGAGGTGACAGCGATGGCACGTGCCGTGCGCGGACGCGCCCCGGCCCGGCCCCGGCCGACGATCCAGAAGGTCGCCCTCGCGGTGGCCGCCGTCTTCCTGCTGATCGGCGTGCTCGGCTTCGTCCCCGGCTTCACCACCCACTACGGCGACCTGAAGTTCGCCGGCCACCACTCCGAGGCCAAGCTGATCGGCCTGTTCCAGGTGTCGGTCCTGCACAACCTGCTGCACCTGCTCTTCGGCCTGGTCGGCCTGGTGCTGGCCCGCCGGATCGCCGGGGCGCGGCTGTTCCTGGCCGGCGGCGGCGCGGCCTACCTGGGCCTCTGGCTGTACGGCTTCGCCATCGACCGGGAGACCGCGGCGAACTTCATCCCGATCAACGACGCCGACAACTGGCTGCACCTCTTCCTCGGCTTCGGCATGCTCGCCCTGGGCCTGCTGCTCAACAACGAGCTGGGCACCGGCGGCCGGCCGGACAGCCCCCTCGACCGGCCCTGACCAGCACCGTCACCCGTTCGGGCGGCAACGCCTGCGGACACACCGGGCACGCGTTTGCCCGGTCGCCGCCCGGGGCACGAGGACCACCACGGGGAGTGACCCCGGCGGGACGAGGAGGTCCGGCGATGCCACGGTGGTTGCGGGAGAACGCGCTCACGGTCGCCATGCTCGGCGCGTTCGTGGTCTTCCTGATGTTGCAGAGCGTGTTCGGCTGGCAGGTGCACAACGAGGAGCTGGCCGAGTACGGCGCCGCGCCGCTGAGCTGGTGGGCGTACCTGGGCACGGGCCACTTCGCGGAGGCGGTCTTCGAGAACTGGGAGTCGGAGTTCCTCCAGATGGGCGGCTACGTGCTGCTCACCGCGTACCTGGTGCAGAAGGGCTCGGCCGAGTCGAAGCCCGAGGACCAGACGGACCGGCCCGAGGACGACCCGCGGCACGCCAACCCCGACTCCCCCTGGCCGGTGCGGGCCGGTGGCCTGCCGCTCGTGGTCTACCGGAACAGCCTCTCCATCGCGCTGCTCATGATCTTCGGTGGGGCGTTCCTCGGCCACCTCTTCGGCGGCGTGGCCGCCTACAACCAGGAGCAGGCGTTGCAGAGCGGGGCCGCCCCCATCAGCGCCTGGCAGTTCCTCGGCACCAGCGACTTCTGGTTCCAGTCGATGCAGAACTGGCAGAGCGAGTTCCTCGCCGTGGGCGTGCTGATCCTGCTCAGCATCGTGCTGCGCCAGCACGCCAGCCCCGAGTCCAAGCCGGTCACCGCCGCGCACGCCCAGACCGGCGCCTAGGGCGTCCGCTCAGGCGGCGACCGGCAGGCGCTTGGCGAAGCAGACGCTGTACGGGTTGTCGACGTACTCCCCGTACACCGGGACGGGCCGGTAGCCGCAGGACCGGTAGAGGCCGATGGCGGCCGGGAGGTAGGTGCCGGTCTCCAGGCAGACGGTGGTGTGCCCGTGCCGGAAGGCCAACTCCTCCAGGGCGGCCAGCAACTGCCGGGCGATGCCCCGCCCCCGGTACGCCGGCCGGACGTACATCCGCTTCAGCTCGCCGTTCTCGGCGTCGAGGGCCTGGAGCCCGCCGCAGGCGACGGCCCGCTCGCCGTCGACCACCGCCAGGTAGCGGATGTCGTCGTGGGTGATCGTCGCCTGCCCGTCCAGGCCGCCGTCGGCCTCGCGCAGCTCGCGCTGCTGGGCGGCGACCAGGGCGGCGATCTCCGGATCCGTGGCGGGACGGGATTCGATCAGCATTCCGTCACGGTAGGTCGGCCGGATTTCGCGGAGGTTTCCGGCCAACATCCCGAACACGGACGGAGCGGAACTAGTCCCAGTCCTCGTCGTCGGCGTCGTCCTGCGGGGCGGCCACCACCTCGTCCTCCGGACGGACCCGGCGCGCCTTGCGGGCGGCCAGCCGCTCCGCGGCGGAGACGCGGGTCGACTTGTCCTCCAGCCGGACGTCGGTGCCCCGGTTGCCGGGGACGAAGTCGACGCCGGCGTAGAGGGTGGGCTGCCAGTCGAACTCCCGGTCGCCGATGCGGACCAGGTCGCCCGCCTGGGCGCCGGCCTTGGCCAGCTTCTCCTCGACGCCGAGGCGGGCCAGCCGGTCGGCCAGGAAGCCCACCGCCTCGTCGTTGTCGAAGTTCGTCTGCTTGACCCAGCGCTCCGGACGGCTGCCCCGGACGGTGTAGGAGCCGTCCTCCTCCGCCTCGATGGTGAAGCCGGCGTCGTCGACCGTCTTCGGGCGGATCACGATCCGGGTCGGCTCGGCCGGCGGCGCGGCCCGGCGGGACTGGTCGACCAGCTCGGCCATCGCGTACATCAGCTCCCGCAGCCCTTCGCGGGTGGCGGTGGAGACCTCGAACACCCGGAAGCCGCGGGCCTCCAGGTCGGGCCGGACGATGTCGGCGAGGTCCCGCCCGTCCGGTACGTCGATCTTGTTGAGCGCGACCAGGCGGGGACGGTCGGCCAGGCCGCCGTACTGGGTCAGCTCGGACTCGATGGCGTCGATGTCGGCGAGCGGGTCCCGGCCCGGCTCCAGCGTCGCCGTGTCGACCACGTGCACCAGCACGGCGCAGCGCTCGACGTGGCGGAGGAACTCCAGGCCCAGGCCCCTGCCGGTGGCCGCGCCCGGGATCAGGCCCGGCACGTCGGCGACCGTGAAGGTGTGGTTGTCCACCCGGACCACGCCCAGGTTGGGCACCAGGGTGGTGAACGGGTAGTCGGCGATCTTCGGCTTGGCGGCGGAGATCACCGAGATCAGGGAGGACTTGCCGGCGGAGGGGAAGCCCACCAGGCCGACGTCGGCGACGCTCTTCAGCTCCAGCACCACGTCGAGCCGGTCGCCCGGCTCGCCCAGCTCGGCGAAGCCGGGGGCCTTGCGCCGGGCGTTCGCCAGCGAGGCGTTGCCCCGGCCGCCGCGCCCGCCCCGGGCCGCCTCGAAGGTGGTGCCCGCGCCGACCAGGTCGGCCAGCACCTCGCCGTCGAGCGTCTGCACCACGGTGCCGTTCGGCACCTTGATGATCAGGTCGTGGCCGTTGGCCCCGTCCCGGTTCGAGCCGGCCCCGCCCTTGCCGTTCTCGGCCTTCATGTGCGGCCGGAAGTGGAAGTCGAGCAGGGTGGTCACCTGCGGGTCGACGACCAGCGAGACGCTGCCGCCGTGCCCGCCGTTGCCGCCGTCGGGGCCGCCGAACGGCTTGAACTTCTCCCGGTGGATGGAGACACAGCCGTGCCCGCCGTCGCCGGCCTGCATGTGCAGGACGACCCGGTCAACGAACGTCGTCACGACGCCAATCCTTCCAGCGGGATCCACCCCGCACCTGAAAAAGCGAAGCGGGCCGGGACCCGAGGTCCACGGCCCGCGACGCCTGCGAATTACTGCTGCGGCACGATGCTGACGGTCTTGCGACCGCGCTTGGTGCCGAACTGGACCGAGCCGGCGGCCAGCGCGAACAGCGTGTCGTCGCCGCCACGGCCGACCAGGTCACCGGGGTGGAACTTGGTGCCACGCTGACGGATGAGGATCTCACCCGCGCTGACGACCTGACCACCGAAGCGCTTCACGCCGAGCCGCTGGGCCGCGGAATCGCGACCGTTACGCGAGCTGGACGCACCCTTTTTGTGAGCCATTGGAGGACGACCTACTTCCCGCTGGAGATGCCGGTCACCTTGACCTGGGTCAGCGGCTGGCGGTGACCCTGGCGCTTGTGGTAGCCGGTCTTGTTCTTGAACTTGTGGATCCGGATCTTCGGGCCCTTGGTGTGCGCGGCGATCTCGCCGGACACCGCGACCTTGGCAAGCTTCGCCGCGTCGGTCACCAGGTCGTCACCGTCGACGAGGAGCACCGCGGTGAGCTTCACCGCGTCGCCGGGGGCACCGGCGAGCTTCTCGACCTCGATCACGTCGCCCTCGGCGACCTTGTACTGCTTGCCGCCGGTCTTGACGATCGCGTACATCGGAGGCGGACTCCCTGTCGTTGAGGCTGCTGGCGTCTTTACCCACCGTTGCCGGTCGGTCGTTCCCACGGCGTCTCGCCGGGAGCCGTGACACCGGCGGCGCGGGCACGCGGGAACTCGGCACACCAAAGTGCGCCGCAGGCAAGCGTACGCCATACCCGGCCCGCCACCCAAACCGGGCCGCCGGTTCGGCCCGCGGGTGAGGCGAAACGCACCGCTCAGCGGCCCTGCCACGGAGACGGCAGGGGGCCCCTGCCCCGGGCTCGGTGGCCGGGGCAGGGGCCCTGTCGAACGCGCGTGCGGGTCAGCTGGCTACGGCCGGGTACGCCGCCGGGCGCCGCCACGCCGGGACCGCCGGCGGGCGGTGCCGGTGTCGGCGCCCTCCTCGTCCCCGTCGCCGAGGGCGTCCGGGTCGTCCGCGGCGGCCAGCCGGGCCGAGTCGCCCTCCTGGCTGTCCGTGACCGCCGGGCCGGCCGCCGCCTGGGACTCGAACCGGGACAGGTCGTAGCCCTGCGTGTCGTAGTAGTCGTCCTCCGGGGTGTCGACCACCTCGGCGACGGCCTTCTCCGGCGCGGCCGGGGAGGGCTGCTCCGCGGCCTCCGCGGCGGGCTTCTCCGGGGCGGCCTTGCGGCCCCGGCGCCGGCCCTTCTCCTCGCCGGCGGGGGCGGTGACGGCCGAGGCGACCGCCTTGACCTTCTCCCCCGCGCCGCCGCGCGGCTTCTCCGGCACCGGCTCGGTGTGAATGATCACGCCCCGGCCCTTGCAGCACTCGCAGGTCTCGCTGAACGCCTCCAGCAGGCCGGCGCCGATCCGCTTGCGGGTCATCTGCACCAGGCCCAGCGAGGTGATCTCGGTGACCTGGTGCTTGGTGCGGTCCCGGCCCAGGCACTCGGTGAGCCGGCGCAGCACCAGCTCACGGTTCGACTCCAGCACCATGTCGATGAAGTCGATCACCACGATGCCGCCGAGGTCGCGCAGCCGCAGCTGGCGCACGATCTCCTCGGCCGCCTCCAGGTTGTTCCGGGTGACCGTCTCCTCCAGGTTGCCCCCGGAGCCGGTGTACTTGCCGGTGTTGACGTCGATGACGGTCATGGCCTCGGTCCGGTCGATCACCAGCGACCCGCCGGAGGGGAGGAAGACCTTCCGGTCCAGCCCCTTGAGGATCTGCTCGTCGATCCGGTACTCGGCGAAGACGTCGGTGGTGCCGGCGTGGCGACGCAGCCGGGCGACGAGGTCCGGCGAGACGTGCGACAGGTACGACTCGACCTCGTCGTACGCCTGCTCGCCCTCGATCACCAGCTCCCGGAAGTCCTCGTTGAAGAGGTCACGCACCACCCGGATGACCAGGTCGGGCTCCTCGTAGAGCAGCACCGGGGCGCCGCCCTCGGCCGCCTTGGCCTGGATCTCCTCCCACTGCGCCTGGAGCCGCTTGACGTCCCGGGCCAGCTCGTCCTCGCTGGCGCCCTCGGCGGCCGTCCGGACGATCACCCCGGCGCCGTCCGGCACCAGCTTCTTGAGGATGTCCCGCAGCCGCTTGCGCTCGGTGTCCGGCAGCTTCCGGCTGATGCCGGAGGCGTTGCCGTTCGGCACGTAGACCAGGTGCCGGCCGGAGAGCGCGATGTGGCTGGTGAGCCGGGCGCCCTTGTGCCCGATCGGGTCCTTGGTGACCTGCACCAGCACCGAGTCGCCCGACCGGAGCGCGTGCTCGATCGAGCGGGCCCGGCCCTCCAGGCCGGTGGTGTCCCAGTTGACCTCGCCGGCGTAGAGCACGGCGTTGCGGCCGCGCCCGATGTCGACGAAGGCCGCCTCCATGCTGGGCAGGACGTTCTGCACCTTGCCCAGGTAGACGTTGCCGGCCATGGTGCCGGACGAGTTGCGGGTCACGTAGTGCTCGACCAGCACGCCGTCCTCGAGGACCGCGATCTGGGTCCGGTCGCCCCGCTGGCGCACGGCCATCACCCGGTCGACCGCCTCCCGGCGGGCCAGGAACTCCGACTCGCTGAGGATCGGCGGTCGGGTACGCCGCTGCTCGCGGCCGTCCCGGCGGCGCTGCCGCTTGGCCTCCAGCCGGGTCGACCCGGAGACGCCCTGCACCTCGTCGACGGCCTTGCGCGGCTCGCGGATCTTGACGACCGTGGGCACGCCGTCCTCGGCGGCGGTCTCCGCCTCGCCGGCGCCCCGGCGGCGGCGCCGACGGCGACGACGGGTCATCCCCTCGCCCTCGGCCTCCTCCTCGTCCTCGGTCTCCTCGGCCTCGGCTTCGGCGGCCTCGGCCCGGACGGCCTCCTCGGCCTCCTCGTCCTCGGCCTCCTCGGCGCCCCGGCCGCGGCCCCGGCCCCGGCGGCCCCGACGACGGCGGCGACGCATGGCCGCCTCGTCCTCGTCCTCCTCCGCCTCGGCGGTCTCCTCGGCCTCGGTGGTCGGCTCCTCCTCGGCCTCGACCTCGGCCGCCACCGGCTCGACCTCGCGGCGGCCGCGCCGGCGGCGCCGACCGGTCTCCGCCGGCTCCTCGACCGGCTCCTCGGCGACCGGGTAGGTGACCCGGACGACCGGGGCCTCCTCGGGCTGGGGAGGCATGAACAGGACGGTCGGCGCGGAGAGCGCGGCCCGACGGCGGCGGGTGGTCGGGGCGGGCTCCTCGGCCGGGCCCGGCACGGCCGCACCCGGCGACACCTCACCGGTCCGGTCCTCCGGACCGCCGGCGCGGGCCAGGCGGGCCTGGTCCTCCGGGGTCGGCTCGTCCTCGGCGTCCTCGCCGACCGCGTCCTCGTCCTCGGGCTCGCCGGCGGCGGGCGGCTCGGCGTCGGCCTGCGGCTCGGCCACCGCGTGCGGCTCGGCCGCCGGCCCGGCGGCCTCGGCGGGCGCCTCGGTCGGCGACTCGTCGGCCGGGGCCTCCACGGGCGGCGGGGTGGTCTTGCGGCGGCGGGTACGGGTCACCTTGACCGGCGGCACCACCTCGTCGGAGGCGGCCTCCACGTCGGCGGCGGCCACCGGCTCCTCGACCGCCTTGGCGGGGGTCGCCTTGCGCCGCCGCCGGGTCTTCGGCGCGGCCTCCAGGTCACCGGCGACCGGGGCGAACACCTCGGCCTGCGGCGACTCGCCGCTGCCGGTCGCCGCCGTCGGCGCCTCCACCGGCGCATCGGTCTGCTCCGGCTGGTTCAGCGGCGCGGCCTTGCGGCGGCTGGCCCGCTTGCGGGCCGGCGGCTTGACCTCGGCCGTGCCTTCGGTGCTGCTGCTGGCGGTCGCCTCGGCCGGCTCTGCGCCGGTCCGTTCGCCGCCCTCGGGCTCGTTCTCGAGCATGGACGTTCTCCAGTTCTGGCTGCCCCGGGCGCGGGTGAGCGCTGCCACGCAGGGTCGCCGCAAAAGGTGTTTCCGCCGGGCGCGCAGGTGCGCGACCGCCGAAGTCTGCCTGCCAGAACGCCGACCGTCGGTCAGCGTTCTCCGATGGCTGCCCCGTCGCGGTCCGCGTCCAACGGATCCACGATCTCGCCCTGCGCGGTCAGCGTGCCCTGCGCCAGCCGGATCACCCTCGGGGAGACCGGCGGCTCCAGGTCGGCCACCACGCGGAGGCCGGAAAGGACGTCATCGGGTCGTACGGACGGGGTGACCTGCCGCACGACCAGTTCGAGTATCGCACACGGTACGGCCGTCGCCCCGGAAGGCGTCTCGGACGGCGGCAGCGTATCGATGGCGATGACCGCAGCACGGGCGTCGAAGGTGCGCCGGCCCTGCTTGGTCATCCGCTCGACCTGGATCTCCTCGGCGGCCGTGAACGCGCTCACCGCCCGCTCCAGCGCGGCCGGGTCGACCTCGGGCAGCTCGATCCGCCAGCGGGACGCCTCGATGCGGTCGGCCAGGCTGCCACCGGTGGCCTCCACCGCGTCCAGGACGTCGAGCCCGGGCGACAGCGCGGCGTCCAGGGCCGCCCGCAGCTGCGCCGGGTCGACCGGCTCGCGCAGGCCGATCTCCAGGTACTCCGCCTCGCTGGCCACGCCCGTGGGCGCCGCGGAGGCGTACGAGATCTTCGGGTGTGGGGTGAAACCCTGGGAGAAGGCGATCGGCACGCCGGCCCGGCGCAACGCGCGCTCGAAGGCCCGGGCGAAGTCCCGGTGCGAGGTGAACCGCAGCGGGCCACGCTTGGCGTACCGGATCCGGACCCGCTGGACGACCGGCGCCTGGCCGCCCTCGGGTTGAGGCTTTCTGGCGATCGTGAGCTCCTCGGCTTTACCTGGGTGTCCGTCCCATCCTGGCGCAGCGGCCGGCACGGCCCGCAGCCGGGGCGGCGGAAGCGGCCGGACGAACCGGCTCGAACCGGTCAGCGGGGGCCTGCCCGCCCGCCCGGAGACGACGGTGACCGGCCGGTGACACGCAGGTCACCCGGCCGGCCACCACGGTTCAGGACCGGTTCCCGCCCGGTGGCGGGTAGGACCCCGGTGGGGGCGGAAGGTGCCCGGGCGGCGGAGCGTACGGGTTGGCGCCCGGCGGGGCCTGACCACCCGGCGCGCCCGGCGGGGCGTGGTAGCCGGCCGGGACGGGCGGGGTGCCGTAACCGCCCCCGGCGCCCCGGTCGAGCAGTTCGTCCGGTACGGCGGCGGCCCGGGCCGCCTCGCGGCGGTAGCGGCGCCGGTTCCAGATCAGGAAGACCACCAGCGCCACCAGCACCACCAGCGCCACGGCGATGCCGATGCCGATGACCATGACCTGCTGGTCCGTGGGACCGCCGCGGTCGCCGTGCTCGGTGACGTCGAAGTCGTCGTCCTCGGCGGCCTGCGGTGGGGCCGGGCTGGCCGCGGCCGGCTCCAGGAGCGGGTTCGCCGAGACCGCCGGCACCTTCGCGGTCAGGGCCGCCAGCGCGTCGATCCGGCCGAAGCCGTACTGCGGGTCCCGGCCGGGCGGGCCGGCGTCCCGGGCGGTGCGGATGATCCGATTGATCACGTTGGGGGCGGAGAGGTCCGGGTATTTCGACCGGATCAGCGCCGCCACGCCGGAGACGATCGCGGTGGCGTCGGAGGTGCCGTCACCCCAGCCGTAGCCGTGGTCCCGGCCCGCGTTGTAGATGCTGTCGCCGGGGGCCGCCACCACGGCCTCCGGCCCCTGGACCGAACCCGACCAGAACCGCCCGCCCCGGGTGGTGCCGGTCACCGCGATGATCCCCGGGACGTTGGCCGGGCTGGTCACGTCGACGTCCCCCTTGGCGGTGTTGCCCGCCGCGGCCACCAGCACCACGTCCCGGTCCAGGGCGTACCTGATCGCGGACTCCTCGTCGGCGGAGGCCACGCCCCCACCGCCGTAGGACAGGTTGATCACCTTGGCGCCGCCGTCGACGGCCATCCGGATGCCCTGGGCCGACGCCGCATCACTGATCTCACCCTTGCCCGGCTTCGTCTTGATGGGCAGGATCCGCACACCGGGGGCGATGCCGGTCACCCCGTCGGAGCCGGCGTTGCGCGCCGCGATGATGCCGGCCATGTGGGTGCCATGGCCCTCCACGTCGGAGCGTCCGTCGCCCGGGGCCCCGTAGCTGCGGCCACCGGGGAGCACCTGACCGGCCAGCTCCGGGTGGGTGGCGTCGACGCCGCTGTCCACCACGGCGACGGTCACCCCGCGCCCGGTGGACAGCTTGTGCACCTGGTCGATCCGCAGCTCGTCCAGGTACCACTGCTCGGCCCGTCGCGGGGCGGCGGCCGCCGGTTGGGCGGCCCCCAGCACCATGAGCCCGGCCACCAGGCCGGCCGCGACCGGCCGGAGCATGCCCACGTGCAACCTCATCCGTCCGTCCTCAGCGCAGGATGCCCGGGGACGCGGCGTCACCGCTGCCCCACGGATCGTCGTCCTCAGTCAACCACGACGAGTGCTCGCTGCCGCTGCCGCCGTGCCCGGCCCCGCCGTGCCCGCCGCCCATCATGCCGCCGCCCATCATGCCGGCGCCGCGCGCGCCACCCGCGCCCGCGCCGGCCGCGTTGCGCAGCGCGCTGGCCGCGCTGGTCATCGGGGGCACCTTGCCGTTGCCGCCACCGACCATGCCGGGGATGCCGCCCATGCCGATCCCGCCGGCCGCGCCGACACCGCCGCCACCGATGCCGCCGGCCGAGCCGAGACCGGCCCCGCCGCCACCGAAGCCGCCGCCCGCACCGCCGAGGCCCGCGGAGCCGCCACCGAGACCGCCGGTGCCGCCGTAGCCACCGCCGATGCTGCTCGGCCCGCCCGCGCCGGCAAGGCCGGTGCCGTAGTCGTGGTCGCCGGTCCCGACCCCCGGGTACCCGGCGCCGGTCGACGGCGGTGTGTAGGTGCCGGCGCCACCGCCGCTCCCGCCGCCGAAGTCGGGGCCTCCGGTGGTGGGCGGGGGCGTCAGCGATCCGCCGCCGCCCGAGAAGGAGCCCCCGCCGCCACCGGCGCCGGTGCTGCCGAGGCCCGGCGCGCTGCCACCGAAGCCGCCGCCCGCGCCACCGCCGCCGCCACCGCCGCCCGGCAGGCCGGACGGCGGCTTGCGGTCGTCGGGCCGGTAGTCGTCCCTGCTGTCCTGCGGGCTCGGCACCACCAACTTGGGCCGCTCGGTCTCCACCGCGGCGGGCAGCGGCGACATGGCCGAGTTGGCCGCCTGCTGGTTGTCCCGGTACCAGTTGTCCAGGTGCGACTTGGTGTCCCACCAGCCGTCGCGCTGGTTGTCGCTGGCCTTGCCGTCGACCTTCATGGTCGCCTCGAGGTCGTCGGCCTTGTCACGGAACGCGCCGTCGGCGTACGAGGCGGGGTTGCTCTGGTAGTCCTTGCGCAGCGCCGCCAGGAAGCCCGAGGCGCTCTCGCCGTCGCGGGCGTCGTCGAGCTCGGTGCCGTTGGGCAGGCTCCACTCGTTCCAGCCGAAGTCGTCCATCAGCGGGATCGGGATGCTCGCCACCGACTTGCGGATGTCACCCTCGATCCGCGACAGCGCACCGCTGACGTTGCTGGCGTGGGTGATCAGCTCCTCGATCTCCTTGCCGATCTCGCCCAGGTGCTCGCGGTACGCGTCGCCGCCGCTGCCCTTCCAGCCGGCGAGCAGGCCGGGCAGGCCGCCGCTGTGCGGGCGCTCCTGGCCGGGCGCGATCGGGCCGACGAAGGAACGCCCGACGAGCGCGTCGCGCAGGTAGCCCAGGCCGGTGGAGAGGCTGCTCCACCCGACGCCGACCGAGCCGACCGTCTCCGGGTCCGCCGACAGCGTCACCTCGCGGACGCACCGCTCCCAGGTTCCTCCAGCCATGACCGTCTCCCCCTCAGGCCGTGTACGGGTAGGTGGGCGGCTGCTGGCCCGTCGCCGGCGGCGGGGCGGCGGACTCCAGCATCCGCTCGATCTCCTTGCCGTTGGCGGCGTTGCGGGCCTCGGTGTCGCGGAACGCCTTGGCGATGTCCTCGGTGCCCTGCTTCAGGGTGGCCAGCTTGAGGGAGAGCGCCTTGAGGTGACCCTCCATGTTCGCCGTCGACTTCGTCAGCGCCTGCCACTGCATGCGGGCGTCCTCGTACGCGCCGAACGGCGTGCCGTTGGGCACCGTCTGCGCGTTGTTGCTGTCGCCCTTCATCCGCTCCTTGATGCGTTCCATCTCGTAGCCGATGGTGTCGTCGACGTACTGCTTGAGGCGCTCGACGTACTCCGCCGCGGCTTCCAGGTCCTCGACGCTGACGTGCAGATCGCCGGTGTCCGGCGGCCTGATGTCACCCATGCTGCTGCCCTCCCCGCTGCCGGCCCCCGGCCGGTCCACTACGGACGCAGCGTATCGAGTGACAGCCAGTCGAGGCACCCCCACCCCGCGGCGCGGGACATCGACGGGTGACGAGTCCCGGAATGTGACGGAGCGCGGGAACCCCGTGGGGATCCCGCGCTCGGGTGTGCGTCGGTGGTGCTACTGCTGGGCGCCGGTGGGCAGCTTGAGCCCGTTGACCGGGGTCAACGGCAGCAGCTTCTTACCGGTCGGGCCGATCTGGATCTCGGTGTCCATGGACGGGCAGACGCCGCAGTCGAAGCAAGGCGTCCAGCGGCAGTCGTCCTGTTCGTACTCGGACAGGGAGTCCTGCCAGTCCTGCCAGAGCCAGTCCTTGTCCAGGCCGGAGTCGAGGTGGTCCCAGGGCAGGACCTCCAGCTCGTCGCGCTCCCGGGTGGTGTACCAGTCGAGGTCCACCCCGAAGGACGGCAGCACCTCGGCCGCCGCGTCCACCCAGCGCTGGTAGGAGAAGTGCTCGCTCCAGCCGTCGAACCGGCCGCCGTTCTCCCAGACCTTGCGGATCACCGCGCCGACCCGGCGGTCGCCCCGGGACAGCAGGCCCTCGATCAGCGACGGCTCGCCGTCGTGGTAGCGGAAGCCGATGGCCCGGCCCAGCGACCGGTCGCTGTTGATGGCCTGCTTGAGCAGCTTCAGCCGGCCGTCGATGACCTCCGGGCGCTCCATGGCGGCCCACTGGAACGGGGTGTGCGGCTTCGGCACGAAGCCACCGATCGAGACGGTGCAGCGGATGTCCTTGGACCCGGTCGCCGCCCGGCCGGCCCGGATGACCTCGTGCGCCATGTCGGCGATCTCGAGGACGTCGGAGTCGGTCTCGGTGGGCAGGCCGCACATGAAGTAGAGCTTCACCTGCCGCCAGCCGTTGGTGTACGCGGTGACGACGGTGCGGATCAGGTCTTCCTTCGACACCATCTTGTTGATGACCTTGCGGATCCGCTCCGACCCACCCTCCGGGGCGAAGGTCAGGCCGGTCCGCCGCCCGTTGCGGGACAGCTCCTGCGCCAGGTCGATGTTGAAGGCGTCCACGCGGGTCGACGGCAGCGACAGCGAGACGTTGGTGCCCTCGTACTGCTGCGCGAGGCCGGAGCACATGTCGCCGATCTCGGAGTGGTCGGCCGACGACAGGGACAGCAGGCCCACCTCGTGGAAGCCGGAGAACTCCAGCCCCTGCTGCACCATCTGGCCGACCGTGGTGATCGAGCGCTCCCGCACCGGGCGGGTGATCATGCCGGCCTGGCAGAACCGGCAGCCCCGGGTGCAGCCGCGGAAGATCTCCACCGCGTACCGCTCGTGGACCGTCTCGGCCAGCGGCACGAGGGGCTTCTTCGGGTACGGCCAGGCGTCCAGGTCCATGGTCGTGCGCTTGTGCACCCGGAACGGCACGTCGGGACGGTTCGGCACGACCCGCTGGATCCGGCCGTCGGGCAGGTAGTCCACGTCGTAGAAGCGCGGCACGTAGATGCTCTCGGTGCGGGCCAGCCGCAGCAGCAGCTCGTCCCGGCCGCCCGGGCAGCCCTCGGCCTTCCAGTCCCGGACGATCGCGGTGATCTCCAGCACCGCCTCCTCGCCGTCGCCGAGCACGGCGGCGTCGATGAAGTCGGCGATCGGCTCCGGGTTGAACGCGGCGTGCCCGCCGGCCACGATCACCGGGTCCGCCTCGGTGCGGTCGGCGGCCAGCAGCGGGATGCCGGCCAGGTCGATCGCGGTGAGCAGGTTCGTGTAGCCCAGCTCGGTGGAGAAGGAGACGCCGAACACGTCGAAGTCGCGCACCGCCCGGTGGGCGTCGACGGTGAACTGCGGCACGCCGTGGGCGCGCATCAGCTTCTCCAGGTCCGGCCAGACCGCGTACGTCCGCTCGGCCAGCACGTCGGGCAGCTCGTTGAGCACCTCGTAGAGGATCTGCACGCCCTGGTTGGGCAGGCCCACCTCGTACGCGTCGGGATACATCAGCGCCCACCGGACGGTCGCCGCGTCCCAGTCCTTGACCACCGCGCCCAGCTCGCCACCGACGTACTGGATGGGCTTGGTCACCTGGGGCAGCAGCGGCTCCAGCCGCGGCCACACGGAATTGGCCGCGACCGGGCGCGGCGTCGTCGACGGGGCACTCATGATGCCCAAGGGTACGCGGTCCCCCGCCACCCACCACGCCGCACCGCTCCCCCGCGCGCCCGGCCCGACCAGCGCCGCAGCCTCCCCCGCCCGGGTTGATCAAGAGCTTGGCGTCCGGATCGCCGGCGACCGGACGCAAACTTCTTGATCGACACGGGTGGCGGGGCGATGGCGGGGCCTGCCGGGGGATTCGTCGGGGTGGCGGGGCGGTATTAACCTCGTCTCCGGCGCGAGAGGAGATTGCCGCGATGTCGCAGCCGCAGCCGGGGGCGGACCGGCCGGCCGACGGGGGCACCCCGGCCACCGGCCGGGACGGGGATCCGGCGGCCACCGGGCCGTCGCCCGACGTGCCGCCGCAGGCCGCCCCCACGCCCCCGACCACGACCGACGCCTCCTCCGCGCCGGCTGAGACCACCGCGCCGGCCGAGCCCGCCGGGCAGGCCGAGCCGGAGCCACAGGCCGAACCCGACAGCCAGGCGGCACGGGACACCGAAGCCGCAGCCGGCACGCAGTCCGAAGCCGTCGTCCGGGTCGAACCACAGGGCCAGGCCGCACCCGATGCCCAGGCGGCGCCGGACGTCGAGGCGCAACCCGACCCGGACCCCGACCCCACCCCGGTCTCGCCCGCACATCCCGCCCGCGGTTCCGCCGCCGTGCCCGGCCCCGCCCGCGCCGCCGGCGCGGCCCCGGTCGCGCCCCGCCCCGACCCCACCCGGGTGGAGCGGCGACCCGACCCGACGCGGGTCGAGGACCCGGCGGACGCCACCCCCGCCGAGCCTGCCGCGCCCCGCTGGAGCGGCTCGGCGGCCGTACCGCCCCCGCCGCCGCGCAAGCGCGCCTGGGGCGAGTCGGCCGAGCCCACGCCGGTGCCGCCGGCGGACTCGCCGGAGCACCAGGTTCCGGTCGACCCGTGGGAGGGCGTGGACACCACCGGCTGGGACCTGCACTCCGCCGACTTCCCGGCGCTGCCGCCGACGCTGCCCTACACGGCGCCCTACCCGGTGCCGCACCCGCCGCCGGCTCACACCCCGCCCTACCCGGCCCCGCCCGTCGCGTCGGCGCCGCCGCGGCACCCGGCGCCCGCCGCCCGCCCGGCCCCGGCCCCGCCGCCGGCGGTCGCCCCGCCGGGGCCCACGCTGCCGAAGCAGCGCCGCGGGAAGACCCCGCCGGCGGTGACCGCGCCGCCGGGGTGGCAGCCGCCCAAGGGGTACGTGGCCGTGCCGGTCCGCCGCCGGCGCCGCTGGCCCTGGGTGCTGCTGCTCACCGTCGCCTGCTGCTGCGGCGTGCCGCTCTGGTGGGTCCAGCCGCTCTCCGCCCAGTACCCGGCCCGCGCGAGCCTGCCCGACCAGCTCGGTTCGCTGCGGCTGCGTCAGGACGAGCGCAGCCAGGCCGCCGCCGAGGAGCTGAAGTCACAGGTAGGCCAGGCGCACCTGCTCGCCGAGGACACCTTCGCGGGGATCTACAGCACGACCGATGGCAAGCGGGTCACCCTGTTCGGCGGCACCGGGTTCCGGCTGAGCCCGGAGTCGGACGCGGAGGCCGAGCTGGCCCGCCTCACCGACCGGTACGACCTCAAGCCGTCCGTGCCGGTGGAGACCGGCGTCCGGGGCCGGTACGAGCGCTGCGCGGTCGGCCGGGCCGAGGGCGACACGGTGGTGGTGTGCACCTCGGTCGACCACGGCAGCCTGGCCACCGGCGTCTTCACCCGGCTGTCGCTGGACGACAGCGGCCGGCTGCTGGACGAGCTGCGCGAGCAGGTCGTGGTCCCCGAGGGATCCTGAACCTTCGTCACTGTTCGCAACGTATCGAACACGTAAAGGTTCCGTCTTGCTTCCGGGCCGGATCGGCCCGAGGGGCGACAATCGGGACATGTCGCGGCGTTGGCTCTTCGCTGACCAGCTGGGGCCGCACTTCCTCGACGAGCGGAAGCAGCCGGTTCTCCTCATCGAGTCCAAGGCCGTCTTCCGGCGCCGGGTCTACCACCGGCAGAAGGCCCACCTGATCCTCTCCGCGCTGCGGCACCGCGCCGCCGAGCTGGGCGACCAGGCGATCTTCCTGCGCGGCGAGACGTACGGGCAGGCGCTGCGGACGGTCCGCGAGCCGCTGGAGGTCTGCCACCCGACGTCGCGGCGGGCGCTGGAGTTCGTCCGCGAGCTGGACCGGGTGACCGTGCTGCCGGCCCGGGGCCACGTGACCAGCCTGGAGGACTTCGCCGACTGGGCCGACGGCCGGCGGGGCGCGCTGCGGATGGAGGCGTTCTACCGGTTCGCCCGGGAGCACCACGGGGTGCTGATGGACGGCCACGAGCCGGCCGGCGGCCGGTGGAGCTTCGACACGGAGAACCGCGAGCCGCCGCCGAAGGACGGGCGGCTCGGCGTGCCGGCGCCGCCGATGCCGAAGGAGGACGACATCGACGCGGAGGTCCGGGCCGACCTGGACCGCTGGGCGCGGGAGGGCATCCGGTTCACCGGGCGGGACGGGCCGCGCCGTTTCCCGGCCACGGCCGGGGAGGCGACGGCGCGGTTGCGGCACTTCCTCCGGCACCGGCTCGCCGCGTTCGGCCGGTACGAGGACGCCATGCTCTCCACCGACCCGTGGCTGGCGCACAGCCTGCTGTCGTCCTCGTTCAACCTGGGCCTGCTGGACCCGATGGAGGCGGTCCGGGGCGCCGAGCGGGCGTACCGGCGGCAGGGCGCGCCGCTGGCCGCCGTGGAGGGCTTCGTCCGGCAGGTGATGGGCTGGCGGGACTACGTCTGGCACACCTACTGGTACTTCGGGAGGGGCTGGGGGGACAGCAACGAGTTGAGCGCCCGCCGCTCCCTGCCGGACTGGTGGCGCGACCTGGACGCGGACGCGGTCGACGCGCGCTGCCTCGCCGACGTGCTCACCGGCGTCCGCGACCGGGCCTGGGCGCACCACATCCCGCGGCTCATGGTGCTCGGCAACTACGCCCTCCAGCGCGGCTGGCGCCCGGCGGAGCTGGTCGAGTGGTTCCACACCCGGTTCGTGGACGGCTACGAGTGGGTGATGACCGGCAACGTGGTCGGCATGAGCCAGTACGCCGACCTGGGCCGGATGACCACCAAGCCGTACGTGGCCGGGGGCGCGTACATCAACCGGATGAGCGACTACTGCGGGGGCTGCCGCTACGACCCGCGCCAGCGCGTCGGCGAGGACGCGTGCCCGTTCACCGCCGGCCACTGGGCGTTCCTGGCCCGCAACCGCAGCCGGATCCCGGCGAACGCGCGGATGGCGCGCACCATGAAGCAGCTGAGCCGCCTCGGTGACCTGGACGCGGTGGTGGCCCAGGAGAAGCGGCGCGGCAGCGACCCGCCGTGACGCCTCAGGCGGTCGGGTCGGCGGTGGGCTCGGCGCGCTTCGGCGCGTAGCGCGGCACGTACTCCTGGCCGGTGAGCTTCTGGATCTCGGCCATCATCTCGTCGGTCATCTCCCGCAGCGACGTGCGGTCGTCCGACCGGCCGGTGAAGTCCAGCGGCTTGCCGAACCGGATGGTGATCTCCCCTCGGCCCGGCCGGGGCACCCGCGTGCCGATCGGCTGCGCCTTGTCGGTGCCGGTCACGCCCACCGGGATGATCGGCACGCCGGCCGCCACGGCCAGCCGCGCGGCGCCGGTCCGCCCCCGGTAGAGCCGCCCGTCGGGCGAGCGGGTCCCCTCGGGGTAGACGGCCACCAGGTCGCCGGCCTTGAGCACGGGGATGGCGGCGTCGAACGCGGACAGCGCGGCCCGGCCGCCGGCCCGCTCGACCGGGATGGCGCCCAGCCCGGTGAGCACGAACTTGGAGAACGCGCCCTTCACCCCGGTGCCCGTGAAGTACTCCGACTTGGCCCAGAACGCCAGGTGCCGCGGGACCACCGTGCCGAGCAGCAGCTCGTCGGCGACGGAGAGGTGGTTGCCCGCGAAGATCGCCCCGCCGGTCGCCGGGATGTGCTCCAGCCCCTCCACATGCGGACGGAAGGCCAACCGCACCGTGGGCGCCACGATGAGCTTGCCGATGGTGTAGAGCAGGGGCACGGGTCCTCCGGCGGTCGTACTGGGCAGGCGGTGTCACGGTAGCGGACGGTTCCACCACGGGCGGATTGGGTGGCCGGCCGCCCGGGGGGTGGTCCGGCGACGTCCCCGCCGCCGGACCACCGTCATCACGAGCTCATACCCGCCGGACGGCCACCGTCACCCGCTCACCCTCGCCGACCTCGCCGGCGAAGCCGTCGACGCCCTCGGCGAAGTCGACCGTGTCGGCCAGGACCTCCCGGGCCACGAAGTCGGTGTACGCGGCGACCGCCGCGCGGACCTCCTCCGAGGCGGAGACGGCCACCACGATCCGGTCCGAGACGTCGAGGTCGGCGTCCCGGCGGGCCTGCTGCACCACGCGGACCACGTCCCGGGCCAGCCCCTCGGCGGCCAGCTCCGGGGTGACCTCGGTGTCCAGCACGACGACGCCCTCGCCACCGGGCAGCGGCGCGGAGTGCTCGGCGTCGGCCGCGACGAGGCGCAGCTCGTACTCGCCCTCGGCCAGGGTGATCCCGGCGGCGACCGGGGCGCCGTCGACCAGCTCCCACTCCCCCGCCTTGACCGCCTTGATCACCTGCTGGACCGACTTGCCGACCCGCGGGCCGAGCGCCCGGGGCACCACGGTCAGCACCTGCTGGCAGTAGGCGGACACCTCGTCGGTGATCTCCACCGCCTTCACGTTGACCTCGTCGGCGACCAGGTCGGCGAAGGGCCGCAGCTGGGCCGCGACCGGGGAGGCCACGGTCAGCTTCGACAGCGGCAGCCGGACCCGCAGCCCCTTGGCCTTGCGCAGCGACAGGGCCGCCGAGGCGACCGCCCGCACGTTGTCCATGGCGGCCACGAGGTCGTGGTCGGCCGGGAACTCCTCCGCCGACGGCCAGTCGGTCAGGTGCACCGACCGCTCGCCGGTGAGGCCGCGCCAGATCTCCTCCGCGGTCAGCGGCGCCAGCGGCGCCACCACCCGGCAGAGCGTCTCCAGCACCGTCCACAGCGTGTCGAACGCGTCCGCGTCGCCCGCCCAGAACCGGTCCCGGGACCGGCGCACGTACCAGTTGGTCAGCGCGTCCAGGTAGGACCGGACGGTGGCGCAGGCGCCCGAGATGTCGTACGCGTCGAACTGCCCCTGGACCGTCGACACCAGCTCGTTCGTCTTCGCCAGCACGTACCGGTCGAGCAGGTGGGTGGAGTCCACCCGCCGCTTCGCCGTGTAGCCGTCCGCGTTGGCGTAGAGCGAGAAGAAGTACCAGACGTTCCAGAGCGGCAGCAGCACCTGCCGCACGGCGTCCCGGATGAGCGTCTCGGTGACCGCCATGTCGCCGCCGCGCAGCACCGGCGAGGACATCAGCATCCAGCGCATCGCGTCCGACCCGTACGAGTCGAACACGTGGTAGACGTCCGGGTAGTTGCGCAGGCTCTTGGACATCTTGCGCCCGTCGGAGCCGAGCAGGATGCCGTGGCTCAGGCAGTTGCGGAACGCCGGCCGGTCGAACAGCGCGGTGGCCAGCACGTGCATGGTGTAGAACCAGCCGCGCGTCTGTCCGATGTACTCGACGATGAAGTCGCCCGGGTAGTGGTGCTCGAACCACTCGCGGTTCTCGAACGGGTAGTGCACCTGGGCGAACGGCATCGAGCCGGACTCGAACCAGCAGTCCAGCACCTCGGGCACCCGGCGCATCATCGACTTCCCGGTCGGGTCGTCCGGGTTGGGGCGGACCAGGTCGTCCACCGCCGGCCGGTGCAGGTCGGTCAGGCGTACGCCGAAGTCCCGCTCCAGCTCGTCCAGCGAGCCGTACACGTCGACCCGCGGGTAGTTCGGGTCGTCGGACTTCCACACCGGGATCGGCGAACCCCAGAACCGGTTCCGGCTGATCGACCAGTCCCGGGCGTTGGCCAGCCACTTGCCGAACGAGCCGTCCTTGATGTGCCCCGGAGTCCAGTTGATCTGCTGGTTCAGCTCGACCATCCGGTCCTTGAACCGGGTGACCGCGACGAACCAGGAGGAGACCGCCTTGTAGACCAGCGGCGTGTCGCAGCGCCAGCAGTGCGGGTAGGAGTGGGTGTAGGTGTCCTGCCGCAGCACCACCCCCCGCTCCTTCAGCTCCCGGATCACCGGCTTGTTCACGTCGAAGACCTGCTCGCCCTGGTACGGCGGGACCAGCCCGGTGAACCGGGTGTGGTCGTCGACCGTCACGACGGTCGGGATGCCGGCCGCGTTGCAGGTGTTCTGGTCGTCCTCACCGAAGGCCGGGGCCAGGTGGACGATCCCGGTGCCGTCCTCGGTGGTGACGAACTCCGCGCCGAGCACCTGGTAGGCGTTCTCGCCGGCGTGCTCGACCAGGAAGTCGTAGAGCGGGGTGTAGCGGCGCCCGACCAGGTCGCGGCCGTACACGGTGCCGACCTGCTCGTACCCCTCCAGCTCCTTGGCGTACGCGCCCAGCCGCGCCGCGCCGACGACGAACCGCTGCCCGTCGCGCTCCAGCACCGCGTACTCGATGTCGGGGCCGACGGCGAGCGCCAGGTTCGACGGCAGCGTCCACGGCGTGGTGGTCCAGACGCCGAGCCGCACCGGGCCGCGCACCGGCTCGGGGGCCGACTCGTCCGCGGTCAGCTCGAACCACACGGTCAGCGTGGGGTCGTGCCGGTCCTTGTAGACGTCGTCCATCCGGGTCTCGGTGTTCGACAGCGGGGTCTCGCACCGCCAGCAGTACGCCAGCACCCGGAAGCCCTCGTAGACCAGACCCTTGTCGTGCAGGGTCCGGAAGGCCCACATGACGCTTTCCATGTAGTCCAGGTCGAGCGTCTTGTAGTCGTTGGCGAAGTCGACCCAGCGGGCCTGCCGGGTGACGTACCGCTCCCAGTCCTGGGTGAACTCCAGCACCGAGGTGCGGCAGGCCTCGTTGAACCGGGCCACGCCGAGGTCGAGGATCTCCGCCTTGGTGGTGATGCCGAGTTGCTTCTCGGCCACCACCTCGGCGGGCAGGCCGTGGCAGTCCCAGCCGAACCGGCGCTCGACGTGCCGGCCGCGCATGGTCTGGTAGCGCGGCACCACGTCCTTGACGTAGCCGGTGAAGAGGTGGCCGTAGTGGGGCAGGCCGTTGGCGAAGGGCGGCCCGTCGTAGAAGACGTACTCGTTCTTGCCGTCCTGCCCGGCGGGGCGGGCCTCGACCGACGCCTCGAAGGTCTTGTCGGCCGTCCAGTGCTCCAGGACCCGGCGCTCGACCGCGGGCAGGTCCGGGCTCGCCGGGACGCCGCCGGCGGTCGGGTCGTGCAACGGATAGGCCATCGGGGGTCGCTCTCCTCGCGCAGCTCACTCGTCGGTGGGTCTGCGAGGACGAGCTTCTCCGGGTTGGCCGTGTCGGCGCCCCCGGGTGGCCCGCGGTACCACCCCGCTTGACGGTCAAGGTGCGACCGCCCGCTCGTTGGTCGGCTGTGACGGGCCGTCCCGTCCGGTTCTACTGAGCCGGTCACCCGGCCGTTCTTCCGGAGGCTCACCGGTGATGGCCGGGTCGTCGCCTGTGTGCCCACAAGCGTACTCGACCCACCCCCCGTCCCGCCTCCGACTATCGCCCCACCCCGGTGATCATGAGGTTGACGACGACATCCGAGATCACCGTCACACCTCGCACCGTCACACCGCCCCGGCCCCGATCCGTCGTACGGGCGTACCGACGAGATGAGGGAGGCGGCCATGAGCCGAATCGACATGCCGGCGGTGGTGCCGCAGGCGTACCAGGCGGTGCTCGGCCTGGAGAAGTACGTGCAGAAGAACGTCGACCACACCGTGCTGGAGCTGGTCAAGCTGCGGGCGTCGATGCTGAACGGCTGCTCGTTCTGCGTGGACATGCACAGCCGGGACGCGCTGGCGGCCGGGGAGTCCAGCCGGCGGCTGTTCGCCGTCGCGGCGTGGCGGGAGGCGCCCTTCTTCACCGAGCGGGAGCGGACCGCGCTGGCGCTGACCGACTCGGTGACCCGGCTCGGCGAGCACGGCGTGCCGGACGACGTGTGGGACGCCGCCGCGAAGGTCTGGTCGGAGAAGGAACTGGCCGATCTGGTGGTCGCGATCGCCACAATCAACGTGTGGAACCGGATCTCGGTGAGCACCCGCACCGAGCCGCCGGTCGAGGTGTGACCTCACCCTCGGCGGCGGCGCAGGCGGCCGGTGCGCTCGTCGCGCACCGGCCGATGCTGCTCGGGCTGGCGTACCGGCTGCTCGGCAGCCTGCACGACGCCGAGGACGTGCTCCAGGAGGCGTACCTGCGCTGGCTGGACGTCGACCGGGACAGCGTGGCCGAACCGCGCCGCTACCTGTCCCGGGTGGTCACCCGGCTCGCCCTGGACCGGCTGCGGGCCCGGCAGGCGGCCCGGGAGACCTACGTGGGGCCGTGGCTGCCCGAGCCGGTGCCGACCGATCCGTCGCCGTTCGGCCCGCTGGAGACCGTCGAGCAGCGGGAGACGCTCTCCACCGCGCTGCTGCACCTGCTGGAACGGCTCACCCCGCCCGAGCGCGCGGTGTACGTGCTGCACACCGCCTTCGCCCTGCCGTACGCCGAGATCGGCGACCTGCTCGACCGGTCCGCGGCGGACTGCCGGCAGCTGCACCACCGGGCGGTCGCGCGGATCGCCGAGGGCCGGCGGCGGTTCACCGCCGGAGCGGCGGAGCAGCGGCGGCTGCTGGACGCCTTTCTGGCCGCGGCGCGCGACGGCGACCTGGCCCGGCTGACCGGCCTCGTCGCCGACGACGCCACCGCCTGGAACGACGGCGGCGGCCGGGTCTCGGCCGCCCGCAACCCGGTGCTCGGCGCGGAGCGGATCGCCCGCTTCTTCACCGGCCTGTTCCACCGCCGCCACCCCGGCGTCCGGGGCGACCGGATCGAGCTCAACGGCGCGCCGGCGCTGCTGCTGCGCCTGCCGTCCGGGGCCCGCTACACGCTCTCCGTGGCCGCCGCCGACGGCCGGATCACCGGCTTCTACCTGGTCGGCAACCCGGACAAGCTGGACCTCCTGCCCGACTGAGCACGTGCCGCGGCCCCGGCCCGCGGGCGCGGGACCGGGGCCGTGGTGACGCCGGGTCAGCCCAGCTCGGGGAACCAGAGGCCGATCTCGCGCTTGGCGCTGTCGACCGAGTCGGAGGCGTGGACCAGGTTCTCCCGGTTGGAGAGGGAGAAGTCGCCGCGGATCGTGCCGGCGGCGGCCTTGCGGCCGTCGGTGCTGCCGATCATGCCGCGGACCACCTCGATCACCTGGTCGCCGGAGAGCACCAGGGCGACCAGCGGACCGCCGGTCATGAACGCCTTCAGCGGCGGGTAGAACGGCTTGTCCACGTGCTCGGCGTAGTGCTGGTCGGCGAAGTCGCCGTCCATGGTGCGGGTCACCAGCGCGTCGATCCGCAGGCCCTTGCGCTCGAAACGGGCGAGGATCTCCCCCACCAGACCGCGGCGGACCGCGTCGGGCTTGATCAGTACGAGCGTGCGCTCGTCCGGGCTGCTGCTGGACACGCTGGTTTCCTCCTGTGCGCGGAACCGGGTCGGGCTGGGTACGGTCAGCGTAGCGACCCGGTCCCGGCGCCGGCGCGGCGGCTACTCCTTCCCTGGGTCGTCGCGGCGGCCTAGCCTGGCCCTGGAACCCCTGGGAGGTCCACTGTGGCGAATGGCGGGAACCGACCGATCGCGCCGGTGCGCAAGCTGATCGGCGCCGTGCTGGGCACCCTGGCCACGTTCGTGATCCTGTTCGGGCTGGGCATGACGAGCTGGGCCATCGTGGCGCTCGGCTTCGCCCTGCTGGTGCTGGCCATCGCGCTGGCCACGGTCCGCGGCGGCGGCCGCACCTGGGTGGTCGGGCTGGGTCATGTGCACAGCGCCTCCGAGCCGCCCACCCAGTACGCCTTCGGCCGCTGCGAGCTGCAACTGGTGATCGACGCGCCCGGCCTGCCGCCCCGGTCCAAGAAGATCATCGAGCCGCGGGTCCCGGTCGCCAAGTGGCCGTCGCTCGGCCAGGCGCTGCCCGTCCGGGTCGCCCTGGACGACCAGCGGCACGTCCGCGTGCTCTGGGACGAGGTGCCCACCCACGCCGAGACCGCCGCCGCGGTGGCCGACCTGCCGCCCGAGTACGCCGACCCGGACCCGGTCGACGAGGTGCTCATCGGGCAGGAGGCCCCGCCGTGGGCCGACCGGGCCCCGGAGGACGACTTCCGCGACGACTTCCCGCCCGCGCCGGACCCCCTCCTCGACGACCTCACCGTGCTGCCGGAGGAGCGGGAGCCGGTGGTGCTGCACCAGCGCCCCGGCGGCGGAGTGGTGCTGGAGGGGCAGCTGGTCGAGCCCACCGTGGGCGGCCCGCTCCCCCGCCGGGCCCCGGCGCCGCGCCCGCCCGCCGAGGAGCGGTTCGACACCGTGCCGGTGGACCCCATCGACGTTCCGCTGGACGAGCCGCCCGGCGAGGCGCCGCCCACGCCGGAGGAGCTGGACGAGGCCATCTTCGGCCCGGCCGGCGACGACGAGCCGGCCGAGGTGGCGAGCCCGATCAGCGGGGTCGGCATCACCCTGCTCGTCACCGACCTCGACCGGTCCCTGGCCTTCTACCGGGACCTCGGCTTCGACGAGCTGGACCGGGGCGAGGGCAACGCCGTCCTCGCCTCCGGGCCGACCCGCCTGGTGCTGCGCCGGGTCACCGGGGCCGCTCCGATCAGCCGCCGGCTGGTTCACGTCAACCTCGAGGTCGACGACATCCAGGCGGCGTACGAGCGGCTGCGCGGCTCGGGCGTCCGGTTCACGTACGCCCCGCGGGTGGTCAACCGGGGCACCAAGCTGGAGGTGTGGGCGGCCGCCTTCCGCGACCCGGACGGGCACGGCGTGGCGCTCACCCAGTGGCGCACCCTCGCCGACGCCTGAGCCCCCGCCCCGCAGCCGGCGGGCCGGCGCTCAGCCGAGGATGACCCGCCGCACGTGCAGCGCGTACGCCCACACCAGCGCGAACATGACGCCGAGCGCGAACAGCGACCAGTGCAGCAGCCCGGAGAGCAGCAGCAGGCCCTGGAGCACCGTGCCGGCGTGCCAGGCCCAGGCCCGCTTCATCTGGCCGGCGAGCGCCACGCAGGCGACCGCCAGGGCGACGATCGCGGCGATGGCCGCGCCGCTCAGGTCGCCGCCGACCACCCGGATCGGCTGGATGGCCAGCAGCAGCACGAGCGCCTCCAGGGCGAGTGTGCCGGCGCCGAGGCCACGAACCGCCTTGTCCGGGTTGCGCAGCCCGGACCGCCGCTGCCCGCCGCCCTCGGCCTGAGCGCCTTCGGCCTGAGCGCCTTCGGCCTGAGCGCCCTGGATCTGAGCGCCTTCGGTCGGGGCGCTCCTGCCGGGGCGCTCCTCCACCGGGCCGGTCATCGCTTGAGCAGCCGGCGGGCGTCGGCCACGGTCACCACCGATCCGGTGATCAGCACGCCCACCCCGGCCAGCTCGCCCGGCACGTCGGACTCGGCCTCGGCGACGGCCGCCTCGATGGCGTCCGGCATCTCCTCGGCCACCTGCACCCGGTCCGGCCCGAAGGTCTCCCGGGCCAGCGCGGCCAGCTCGTCGACGGGCATCGCCCGGGGCGAGCTGTTCGCGGTGACCACGATCGAGTCGAGGACCGGCTCCAGCAGCTCCAGCAGGCTGGCCGCGTCCTTGTCGCCGAGCACGGCCAGCACGCCGACCAGCTTGCTGAACGCGAACTCCTCCTGGAGCGCGGTGACGGTGGCGGCCATCCCGTGCGGGTTGTGCGCGCCGTCGAGCAGGATCGTCGGGGCGGTGCGTACCTTCTCCAGCCGCCCCGGCGAGCTGGTCGCCGCGAAGCCCTCCCGGACCGCCTCGATGTCGAGCTGCCGCCGCGCGCCCGCGCCGAGGAACGCCTCCACCGCGGCCAGCGCCACGGCGGCGTTCTGCGCCTGGTGGGCGCCGTGCAGCGGAATGAAGATCTCCTCGTACACCCCGCCCAGGCCCTGGATGGTGAGCACCTGGCCGCCGACGGCCACCGCGCGGCGCAGCACGCCGAACTCGGCGCCCTCGCGGGCGACGGTGGCGCCCACCTCGGCGCAGCGCTCCAGGATCGGCCGGGCGGCCTCCTCCTCCTGGGCCGCCGCGATCACCGTGGCGCCGGAGTGGATGATGCCCGCCTTGTGCAGCGCGATGTCCTCGATGGTGTCGCCCAGCCACTCGGTGTGGTCCAGCCCGATCGGGGTGATCACGGCGACCCCGGCCTGGATCACGTTGGTGGCGTCCTCGGCGCCGCCGAGCCCCACCTCCACCACGGCGACGTCCACGGGGGCGTCGGCGAAGGTGGCGAAGGCCAGCGCGGTGGTCAGGTCGAAGTAGGTCAGCGGCTCCTCGGAGCGGTGGTCGACCAGCTCGGCGAGGGGCGCCACCTCGCGGTAGGTCGCCACGAAGCGGTCCTCGCTGACCGGCTCGCCGTCCAGGCTGATCCGCTCCCGGACGGTCTCCAGGTGCGGGCTGGTGTAGCGGCCGGTGTGCAGCCCGAACGCCCGCAGCAGCGAGTCGATCATCCGGGCGGTCGACGTCTTGCCGTTGGTGCCGGTCAGGTGGATCGACGGGTATGCCCGCTGCGGGCTGCCGAGCAGGTCGAGCAGGCTCTCGATCTTCTCCAGCTCGAAGCGCATGCGGGTGAAGCCGCGCGCGTTGAGCGCGGCCTCCACCTCGGCGAACTCGGTGCGGTCGGTCACGACGGCAGCGCCTCCAGGGCGGCGTCGATCCGGACCAGATCCGCCTCGGCCACCGCCAGCCGCTCGCGGATCTTGGCGACCACCGGCTCCGGCGCCTTGCCGACGAACGCCGGGTTGTCCAGCTTCGCCCGCGCCTGCGCGGCCTCCTTCTCGGCGGCCGCCCGGTCCTTGGTCAGTCGGGCCCGCTCGGCGGCCACGTCGATCGAACCCCGGGTGTCCAGCGCGACGCTGACCTCGCCCGGCATGGCGAGGGTGGCGCTGGCCTGGAAGTCGTCGCCGGGCGCGTCGAGCCGGACCAGCGAGCGGACCAGCGGCTCGTGCGCCGCGATGCCCGCGCCGGCGAGGCCGTCGAGCCGGGCCGCCACCCGCTGCGTCGGGCGCAGCCCCTGGTCGGACCGGAAGCGCCGGATCTCGGTCACCACCCGCTGGAGGGTGCCGACCTCGACCTCCGCGGCGTCGTCCACGAGGGTACGGTCGGCCACCGGCCACGCGGCGGTCATCACCGTCTCGCCGCCGGTCAGCGCGGTCCACAGCTCCTCGGTCACGAACGGGATCACCGGGTGCAGCAGCCGCAGCAGCTGGTCCAGCACGTGCCCCAGCACCCGGCGGGTGGCGTCGGCGGCCGGCCCGCCCTCGGCCAGCACCGGCTTGCTCAGCTCCACGTACCAGTCGCAGACGTCGTCCCAGGCGAAGTGGTAGAGCAGGTCACAGACCTTGGCGAACTCGTACGCCTCGAACTGCTCGTCCACCTCGGCCGTGACATGCGCCAGCCGGGAGAGGATCCACCGGTCGACGGTCGACAGCTCCGCCGGGGCCGGCAGCGGCCCGTCGGTGTGCGCGCCGTTGAGCAGCGCGAACCGGGTGGCGTTCCAGAGCTTGTTGCAGAAGTTCCGCGAGCCCTGGCACCACTCCTCGCTGACCGGCACGTCCTGACCGGGGTTGGCGCCCCGGGCCAGCGTGAACCGGGTGGCGTCGGCGCCGAACCGGTCGATCCAGTCCAGCGGGTCGACCACGTTGCCGAACGACTTCGACATCTTCTTGCCGTGCTCGTCGCGGACCATGCCGTGCAGGGCGACCACGTCGAACGGCTGCACGCCGTCCATGGCGTAGAGGCCGAACATCATCATCCGGGCGACCCAGAAGAACAGGATGTCGTAGCCGGTGACCAGCACGCTGGTCGGGTAGAACTTCGCGAGGTCCGGGGTGCGCTCCGGCCAGCCGAGGGTGGAGAACGGCCAGAGGCCGCTGGAGAACCAGGTGTCCAGGACGTCCTCGTCCTGCCGCCAGCCGTCGCCGGTCGGCGGCTCCTCGTCCGGGCCGACGCAGACGATCTCGCCGTCCGGGCCGTACCAGACGGGGATGCGGTGACCCCACCAGAGCTGGCGGGAGATGCACCAGTCGTGCATGTTGTCGACCCAGGCGAAGTAGCGCTTGGCCAGCTCGGCCGGCTCGATCTTCACCCGGCCGTCGCGCACCGCGTCACCGGCCGCCTTGGCCAGCGGGGCGGTGTTGACGAACCACTGGAGCGACAGCCGCGGCTCGACCGTGGTCTTGCACCGGGAGCAGTGCCCCACGGCGTGCACGTACGGCCGCTTCTCGGCCACGATCAGGCCCTGCTCGCGCAGCGCCGCCACGATCGCCGGGCGGGCCTCGTACCGGTCCAGGCCCTGGAACGGGCCCGGCGCCGTGATGATGCCGCGCTCGTCCATGATCGTGAGCTGCGGCAGGTCGTGCCGCTGGCCGATCTCGAAGTCGTTCGGGTCGTGCGCCGGGGTCACCTTGACCATGCCGGTGCCGAAGCTCGGGTCGACGTGCTCGTCGGCGACGATCGGGATGCGCCGGTCGGTCAGCGGCAGGGCCACCTCGGTGCCGATGAGGTGCCGGTAGCGCTCGTCGTCCGGGTGCACCGCGACCGCGGTGTCGCCGAGCATGGTCTCGGCCCGGGTGGTGGCCACCACGACCTCGTCGCTGTAGCGGATCGAGATCAGCTCACCCTCGTCGTCGGTGTGCTCGACCTCGATGTCGGAGAGCGCGGTGAGGCAGCGCGGGCACCAGTTGATGATCCGGTTCGCCCGGTAGATGAGCCCGTCGTCGAAGAGCTTCTTGAACATGGTCTGGACGGCCCGGGACAGGCCCTCGTCCATGGTGAAGCGCTCGCGGTCCCAGTCGACCGCGTCGCCGAGGCGGCGCATCTGGCCCAGGATGGCGCCGCCGGACTCGGCCTTCCACTGCCAGACCCGCTCGACGAACTTCTCCCGACCGAGGTCGTGCCGGGACAGGCCCTCGCCGGCGAGCTGCCGCTCGACCAGGTTCTGGGTGGCGATGCCGGCGTGGTCCATGCCGGGCAACCAGAGCGCCTCGTAGCCCTGCATCCGCTTGCGCCGGTTCAACGCGTCCATGAGGGTGTGCTCGAACGCGTGGCCCATGTGCAGCGAGCCGGTGACGTTCGGCGGCGGGATGACGATCGTGAAGGGCGGCTTGTCGCTGTCCGCCGACGCCCGGAAGTGGCCGGCGGCTACCCACTGCTCGTACCGTCGCTGCTCTACCTCGCCGGGCTGGTACTGGCCGGCAAGGGTCGGGGCGTCGGGGCGTCGGGCATCCAGTCTCTCGGTCACCCTGAAAGTCTACGGAGCGCTTTCGGAGACCCGACGTGCGCCACCTGTTAGTTCGCGTACGGTGGCGGACATGTCCGACGCGCACCTCACCGAGCGTCCGGTCGACGAGGGCCCCGAGCCGGTCGACCTGACCGACGAGCCGATCCGGCTGAGCCGCCGCGACCCCGCGCTGGAGCCCGACCGACGCCCCGTCTCGCGGCGGCGGAAGATCGCGCTAACGGCCGCGCTCGTGGTCGGGCTGGCCGGCGCCGGGGCGCTCGGCCTCGGCGGCTGGCGGGTGCTGGCGGAGAAGGACACCGAGCTGACCGCGCCGGCCACGGTGGCGGGGCTCACCCGGGACGACAGCGACCGGGCCCGCAGCACCGCCGACTACCTGCGCGACGGTTTCGCCGCCGACATCGAGCTGGACCGCAGCTTCGGCACGGTCTACACCGACCCGGCGGACGCCAAGCGATCGGTGCTGCTCTTCGGCGGCACCACCCTGCTGTGGCAGCCGGAGCGGGACCTGGACAGCCTCTTCGGGCTGATGGCCGACGAGACCGGCAAGGTGACCGGCCTGCGCGAGGTGGACGCCGGCCGCCTGGGCGGCGTCATGAAGTGCGGCACGACCAGCGGCGACGGCGGCGACTTCGCGGTCTGCGGCTGGGCCGACCACGGCAGCGTGGCGATGGGGATGTTCCCGGGCCGGTCGGTGGACGAGTCCGCGGCGCTGTTCCGCAAGCTCCGCGAGGGCATCCAGCACCGGTGAACGGAAGGGCGCCTCTCGGGGGCGCCATTTCGCTC
>NZ_VSEZ01000018.1:0-110848 GCF_008085935.1 Micromonospora sp. AP08 | reverse complement strand
CACCACGAAGGCCGGCACCCCGAACGGGTGCCGGCCTTCGGCGTCTGCGGATCAGCTCAGGTGGCGTTGATCGTGCCGGTGAGGAGCAGGCAGAGGACCAGGGAGCCGAGCGCCACCCGGTAGAGGACGAACAGGTACAGGGTGTGGTGCGCGACGTAGCGCAGCAGCCAGGCGATGGCCGCGTACCCGATGGCGAAGGCGATCACCGTGGCGACCACCATCTGCGCCACGCTCGGCGCCGCCGTACCGGGCGCGGACGGCTCGAAGACGTCCGGGATGCTGAACACGCCGGAGATCACCACGGCCGGGATGGCCAGCAGGAACGAGTAGCGTGCCGCCGTCTCCCGGGTGAGGTTGAGCAGCAGGCCGGCCGTGAGCGTGCCGCCGGAGCGGGAGACGCCCGGGATCAGCGCCATGGCCTGGGCGAAGCCCATGATGACGCCGTCACGCATCCGGAAGTTCTCCAGCGTGCGGGTCTGCCGCCCCCAGTACTCGGCGAAGGCCAGCACCAGGCCGAAGAAGATCAGCGTGAACGAGATCAGCCACAGGTTCCGGCCGGCGGTGCGGATCTGGTCCTTGAAGAGCAGCCCGAAGATGCCGATCGGGATCGTGCCGACGATGACGTACCAGCCCATGCGGTAGTCGAGGCTGGAGCGCACCGAGCGGTCGACCAGGCCGAGGCACCAGGTCCGGACGATCCGCCAGATGTCCTTGAAGAAGTAGATGAGCACCGCGGCCTCGGTGCCGAGCTGGGTCACCGCGGTGAACGACGCCCCGGCGTCCCGGCCGAAGAAGATCGCCGAGGTGATCCGCAGGTGGCCGGAGGACGAGACGGGCAGGAATTCCGTGAGCCCCTGGACGATGCCCAGGACGATGGCCTCGACCCAGGTCACTCGCCGACTCCGGAGAGGTCCAGCGCCTCGGCGACGGTGCGGAGGGTCTGCACGCCGCTGTCCCGGTCGGCCACGAACAGGGTGACCGACAGGGTGGTGACGCCGGCGGCGGCGTACTCCCGCATCCGCTCGGCGATGCGCTCCTTCGGGCCGAGCAGCGAGGTGCGGTCGATGAACTCCATGGGCACCGCGGCGGCCGCGTCGCGCTGCCGCTTGGCCAGGTAGAGGTCCTGCACCTCGCGGGCGGCGTCGCCGTAGCCCATGCGGGTGGCGAGCTGGTTGTAGAAGTTCTGCTGCCGGCTGCCCATGCCGCCGACGTAGAGGGCGGCATACCAGCGGACCAGCTCGGCACAGCTGGCGATGTCGTCGCCGACCACGACCGGCACCGACGGGACGACGTCGAAACCGGCCAGCTCCTTGCCGGCCTTGGCGCGGCCGGCGCGGACCGAGGCGAGCTGCTCCTCGGCGAACTCGGGGGCGTAGAAGACGGCGAGCCAGCCGTCGGCGATCTCGCCGGCCAGCTCCAGGTTCTTCGGGCCGACCGCGGCCAGGTAGATCGGGATGTGCTCGCGCGGCGGGTGGAAGCCCAGCCGCAGCGCCTTGCCCGGGCCGTCCGGCAGCGGCAGCGTGTAGTGCTCGCCGTCGTACGCGACCTCCTTGCGGGCCACCGCCAGCTTCACGATGTCGACGTACTCCCGGGTGCGGGCCAGGGGCTTGGCGAAGCGGACGCCGTGCCAGCCCTCGGAGACCTGCGGGCCGGAGACGCCCAGGCCCAGCCGGAACCGACCGCCGGAGAGGGCGTCGATGGTCGCGGCGGTCATCGCGGTCATCGCCGGGGTGCGGGCGGGGATCTGCATCACCGCGGCGCCCACGTCGATCCGCTCGGTCTGGCCGGCCATCCAGGCCAGCATGCTGGGCGAGTCGGAGCCGTAGGCCTCCGCCGCCCACACCACCGAGTAGCCGAGCCGATCCGCCTCCTGGGCCAGAGCCAGGTGGTCGGCGGGCGTGCTCCACGCCGTCTGGTATCCGAGGCTGAGCCCGAGTCGCACTGGTCCTCCCACCATCCGCACCACAGGTCGCATCAGGTTACGCAATGGGAGTGGCCGCCCGGACCACCGGCTCACCTCGAACGCGTCACACCGCTGGGAGGTCGCGCGGGAAGTTGACTATGGCGAGGATATCCGTGACGCCGGGTTCGAAATAAGGTTCACCCATGCAACAGCGACCGCTCGGCCGAAGCGGGCTGGCGGTTTCGCGGCTCGCGCTCGGCACCATGACCTGGGGACGGGACACCGATGCCGACGATGCTGCCGCCCAGCTGAAGAGTTACCTCGACGCGGGCGGCAACCTCGTGGACACCGCCGACGTCTACGCCGACGGCGACGCCGAGTCGGTGATCGGCTCCCTGCTGGGCAGCCTGGTGCCCCGCGACGACCTGCTCATCGCCACGAAGGCGGGGCTGCGGCCGGGCAGCGGCCGCCGCCGGGACGGCTCCCGGGGGCACCTGCTGCGCACCCTGGAGGCGTCGCTGCACCGGCTCGGCACCGACCACGTCGACCTCTGGCAGGTGCACGGGTACGACCCGGACACCCCGCTGGAGGAGACGCTCTCCGCGCTGGACCACGCGGTGTCCAGCGGCAAGGCCCGGTACGTCGGGGTGTCGAACTTCTCGGGCTGGCAGACCGCCCGCGCCGCCGCCTGGCAGGCCGCCTGGCCGGGGCGGGCCCCCGTGGTGGCCGCCCAGGTGGAGTACTCGCTGCTGGAGCGGGGTGTGGAGCGTGAGGTGCTGCCCGCCTGCGAGGCGATGGGGCTGGGCGTGCTGCCCTGGTCGCCGCTGGGCCGCGGGGTGCTGACCGGCAAGTACCGCAACGGCCGCCCGGCGGACTCGCGGGCGGTGTCGCCGCACTTCGAGCGCTTCGTGGCCACCTACCTGGAGCCGCGCTGCTCCAGCATCGTGGAGGCGGTGGCCATCGCGGCCGGCGGTCTGGGCGTGTCGCCGCTGGAGGTGGCGCTGGCCTGGATCCGGGACCGGCCCGGGGTGACCGCGCCGATCCTCGGCGCCCGCACCGTGGGGCAGCTGCTCGGGGCGCTCCAGGTGGAGCGGATGACCCTGCCGGAGGAGATCGTCACCGCCCTGGACGACGTCTCGGCGGTGCCGGTCGGCTACCCGGAGCGGGACGGCTGAGCCCGCCGGCCCCGGCGCCGCTGCCCGAAACGGGCGACGTGGGTCACCCTCAGGGGGTGGCGGCAGGCAGCGGAGCTGGGCAGCATAGAAGGCATGGACTACGAATACGCGCCGCTGCGGTTGCCTTCGAACGTCGATCGGTTGACCGCCGCGGCGCAGCTGGCGATCCAGGCGGAGTTCTCCGGTTGGGAGTTGGCCCGGGTGCGGCTGTACCGGGACGGCACGCGGCAGGTCATGCTGCGGCGCCGCCGGGTCAACCAGCCGCAGCCGGGCCTCTCCTACTGACGGCGGGGCGGAGCGTCCCCGGGGCCACCGCGGGCCCCGGGGCGCCGCTGCCTAGTGGGCGTGGTCGTGCTCCTCGTCGAGCTCCAGGAACGGGTGCTCGTCGAGCCGGCCGACCAGCCGGTCGTCGGCGGCCGGCTGGAACGGGCCGACCGGGTCGTCGTCGTCGAACGACTCCAGGTCGACCGGGGTGCCGACCTCGCTGACCATGACCACGCCGTCGAGCGGCTCCAGCTCGGGCACGTCAAGCGCGGACAGCGAGCCGTCGCCGCTCTGCAGCAGCTCCAGCACGGCCTCGCCGACACCCTCGACGGGGGCCGTCTCGTCCTCCTCCGGGGTGCCCTCACGGCGGGCCGCCTCGGCCGCCCGGATCAGCGCGGCGACGCTGGGGACGCGGTAGTCCCGCCGCTGCCGCACCGAGATCACCCGCGGGTGCGGGTCGGTCGCCTCGACGCCCTCGGCGCCGCCGAAGCGCTCGTCGGCCTCGTCCGGGTCGATCGACTCGACGTCCCAGGGCGTCACCTCGCCGAACGCGTCGAGCAGCTGCTCGTCGTACGCGAACGAGGCGTTGTTCAAATTGACGTACGCCTGCCAGACGGCGTCGTCGTCGATCCGGCCCTGGGCGGCGCGGACGGCGGCCAGGTGGGCGCGGGCCGCGTCGATCACCCGCTCGAGGGCGGCGTCCAGCTCACCGTGCTGGTCGGTCATGTGAGGCAGTCCCTTCGCGATGGGGGAGGTTCCGCGCCGACGGCGCGACGGGCACGGTCAGCAGCTGCGGAGAAAGCGGTCGAGAACCCGCACGCCGAACTGTAGTCCGTCCAGCGGAACCCGCTCGTCGATGCCATGGAACAGGCCGGAGAAATTGAGGTCGGCGGGCAGCCGCAGCGGCGCGAAGCCGAAGCACCGGATGCCGAGCTGGGCGAACGCCTTGGCGTCGGTGCCGCCGGAGAGCATGTACGGCACCGGGCGGGCGCCCGGGTCCTCGGCGCGCAGCGCGGCCGACATGGCCGCGACCAGGTCGCCGTCGAAGGTGGTCTCCAGGGCGGGCTGGCGCTGGACGTACTCGATGGCGATGTCGGGCCCGACCAGCTCGCGCAGCTGCCGCTCCAGCACCTCGCTCTGGCCCGGCAGGCTGCGGCAGTCGATGGTGGCGGTGGCCCGGCCCGGGATGACGTTGTCCTTGTAGCCGGCGGCCAGCCGGGTCGGGTTGGCGGTGTTGCGGATGGTCGCGCCGATGATGTTGGCGATCGGGCCGAGCTTGGCGATCGCGGTCTCCGGGTCGTCCGGGTCGATGTCGATGCCGAGGACGTCGGAGACCTCCGCCAGGAACGCCCGTACGGTGTCGGTCATGACGACCGGGAAGCGGTGCCCGCCGATCCGGGCGACCGCCTCGGCGAGCGCGGTGACCGCGTTGTCGTCGTGCACCATCGAGCCGTGGCCGGGGCGGCCCTTGGCGTGCAGGCGCAGCCAGTCGATGCCCTTCTCGGCGGTCTCGATGAGGTAGAGCCGCCGCGACTCGTCGACCGAGTAGGAGAAGCCGCCCACCTCGCCGATCGCCTCGGTGCAGCCGTCGAAGAGGTGCCGGTGCCGCTGGGCGAGGAAGTGCGCGCCGTAGTCGCTGCCGGCCTCCTCGTCGGCGGTGAAGGCGAGCACGATGTCCCGGGTCGGGCGGACACCGGCGCGCTGCCAGCCGCGGACCACGGCCAGCACCATGGCGTCGAAGTCCTTCATGTCGATGGCGCCCCGGCCCCACAGGTAGCCGTCGCGGATCTCCCCGGAGAACGGGTGCACCGACCACTCGTCCGGGTCGGCGGGCACCACGTCGAGGTGGCCGTGCACGAGCAGCGCGTCCCGGCCCGGGTCGGTGCCGGGGATCCGGGCGACCAGGTTGGCCCGGCCCGGCGCGGACTCGACCAGTTCCGCGTCGACGCCGACCTCGGCGAGCTTCTCGGCGACGTACTCCGCGGCCCGGCGCTCCCCGACGCTGGTGTCGTTGTCCCCGGTGTTGGTGGTGTCGATGCGCAGCAGGTCGCGGCAGAGGTCCACGACCTCGTCGGTGGGGTCCGGTCGGGTGGAGGGGGCGTCGCTCGTCATCGCTTCTTCATACCAGCCGGCCCCGCCGGGCGGTTCGCCCCGGTCGGCGCGCGGTTTCGCGGATCGCGCGGGCGGGTACCGCCGGACCGTCACACCCGTCGATCCCGGAGGGCACCATGACCGTCCCGCTGCCGCCGCTGCCGCCCGCCGCCGACGACGCGTACCGGCCGGGTGGGCGGAGCCTGGCCGACCACGTGGACCGGGAGCACCGGGCGCTGCTCGGGCTGGCCGGGCAGGTCACCGACCCGGGCCTGGACGGGGCCCGCCGCCGCGAGGTGCTGGACGTGCTGACCGCCGCGGTGTCCCGCCACCTCTCCGCCGAGGAGCAGTATCTCTTCCCGGCCGCCCGGGCCGCGGTGCCGGAGAGCGGCGAGCTGGTGGACCGGGAGATCGAGGCCGACGCGGCCCTGCTGACCGCCCTCAAGGGACTGTCCGGGCCGGACGATCCCGCGGTGGCGGAGGTCGCCGACCGGGTACGCCGGCACGTCAGCCGGGTCGCCGCCCTGCTGACGCCGCTGCGCGAGGTGGCCAGCGACGCGGAGCTGATCCGGCTGGGCAACCGGTGGGAGATCGCCGAGGAGGCGGCACCCACCCGGCCGCACCCGGGCACGCCGGCCACCCCGCCCTGGAACAAGATCGTCGAGCCGGCGGTGGGCGTGCTGGACAAGGTGCGCGACGTGGTCAGCGGGCGGCGTACCCGCCTCGCCGACCTGGAGCGACCCCGCGACCACTGAACCCCTGGTTCATACAGCTATACCGATGCGGTCGGACCCTTCCGCCCACCCGCTGGGTGGTCCTACCGTCACCGTATGAATCTGGAGCTGCGACACCTGCGGGTGGTCTGCGCGATCGCGGAGACGGGGAGCGTCACGAAGGCGGCCTCGACGCTCGGCCTGGCCCAGCCGGCGCTGACCGCCCAGCTCCAGCGCATCGAGCGAGCCCTGGGCGGGCCGCTGTTCGAGCGGGACCGCCGGGGCGCCCGGCCCACCGCGCTGGGCGAGCTGGTGCTGGACCGGGCCCGGGTGCTGCTGCCGGCCATGAAGGGCCTCCAGGACGAGGCGGCCCGGCTGGCCGGGGCGGGCGACCCGCTGAGCCGGTACCGGTTCGGCGGGGTGAACAGCCCCATCCTCGGCCGGCTGGTGCACCGGCTGGCCGCCGAACGCCCCGAGGTGCAGATCACCACGTACGCGTCCTGGTCGGCGGACGAGCTGGCCCAGCTGGTGGCCGGCGGGCGGCTCGACTTCGCCCTCACCGGGGTGTGCGGGGACGCCACCCCGTCGGCGGAGTTCGGGCTGAGCTGGCGGGAGGTGGCCGTCGACCCGGTCTTCGTGCTGCTGCCGCAGACCCACCCGATGGCCGGACGCGACGAGGTGCGCCTCATCGACCTGCGCCGCGAGCAGTGGGTGGCCGCGCCCGGGGACGGCTGCTTCGGCGACTGCTTCGCGGCCGCCTGCGCCCGGGCCGGCTTCACCCCCCGCAAGGTCTACGAGGCGGACGTGCGGGCCTGCCTGGACCTGGTGGACGCGGGCGAGGCGGTGGCGCTGTGCCAGGCCACCTTCCGCCCGGTGGCCGGGCTGGTGACCCGCCGGCTGGCCGGAACGCCGCTGCGCTGGCGGCTGCTGCTCGGCTGGCACCCGGACGCCCCGGCGGCCCGGGTCGCCGAGCCGGTGCTGGAGACGGCGGTGGCGTCGTACACCGACGCGCTGGCGAACCACCCGGACTACCTGGCCTGGCTGCTGGCCCACCCGGACTTCGGTGCGCAGCCGACCACGGCGGGCGGGGTGCGAACCGCCTGATCGCGGGTATCTGGGCGGCATGACTGATCTGTACCCCGCCGCCGACCAGCGGGAGCTGCTGCGCCAGGCGGCCGCCGCGCACACCGCCGCCTCCGCCGACCTGGAGGCGTTCCTGCGCCGGTTGCCCGAGGTGCCCGAGCCGGCCGACATCACCGAGTACGCCAACCTGCTGACCCGGGAGGAGCGGGCCCGCGGTGAGCGGCAGGACGCGGCGGACGCCGCCGGACTGCAACTGCCGAGCATGGAATCGGAGTAGGCCGACGGCGGCACCCGGGACGAGATCCCGGGTGCCGCCGTATCGGGCGGTCAGCGTTCGATGAGGACGTCGTGGCCGAGGTCGAGCAGCGAGTGCCGCCACTCGTCGTCGGCGTTGCCCCGGCTCGGCTTCGCCGCGGTGAGCGCCCGGATCCGCTCGATGGCGTCCCGCATCACCTCGATGTCGTCCGGGGTGAGGTCCACCTTGCGCTTGGTCAGCACCTGAAGGATCCGCCGGCCGCGCTCGGGCAGGTCGAGGTCGGGGTTCGGGCCGAACGCCTCCTCGCCCGAGCCGCGGGTGAGCAGCCACTGCCGCAGCTTCTCGGAGGGAACGTTCACCTCGGCGTGGAAGTCGTCCCAGATCACCTCGACCTCGGGGTCGAGTCGCGCCTCGCGTACCATCACGCCTCCTCTTCCGCCGGCGACCCGGACGGCGTCGGGTCGCCCTCGCCCTTGTCGGTGTGCTGCTTCAGGCCCTCCGGCGGCACCTTGACCCGGGCCGGGTTGGCCGTCGGGGGCGCGACGATGGGTTCGGTGCGCTCGGTGTCCTCCTGGGTCTCCTCGGGTTCGGTCATGTCCGCCCTCCGATCCGTCGGGGCTGGGGCGTCTTCCCTCATCGCGGATGGGACGTCGTCGCTGCCGTGTGGCCGCGGTCGGCGGCGCTCACCTCGAAGACGAGCTGGCCGTCCCGCGCGTCGACGGTGACCTGCTGGCCGGGCGAGATCTCGTTCTGCAGCAGCATCCGGGAGAGCCGGTTGTCGACCTCGCGCTGGATCACCCGGCGCAGCGGCCGGGCCCCGAACTCGGGCTGGTAGCCGTGCTCGGCCAGCCAGTCCACCCCGGCGGTGGTGAACTCGACCCGGATGTCCTGGGCGTGCAGCCGGCGGCGGGTCTCCTCCAGCAGCAGCCCGGTGATCTGGCGCAGCTGCTCGGCCTCCAGCCGCTGGAAGATGATCACCTCGTCGATCCGGTTGATGAACTCGGGCCGGAAGTTCTCCTGGAGCCGGCGCATCAGCCGCTCGCGCAGCTCGCTGGACTCCTGCTCGCCGGGTTCGCCCGCGCCGAAGCCGACGGTGCGCTGGGTGCCCGTGATCAGCTCCGAACCGAGGTTGCTCGTCATGATCAGCACGGTGTTCTTGAAGTTCACCGTGCGTCCCTGGCTGTCGGTGAGCCGGCCGTCGTCGAGCACCTGGAGCAGGATGTTGAACACGTCCGGGTGGGCCTTCTCGATCTCGTCGAGCAGCACCACCGCGTACGGGCGGCGGCGCACCGCCTCGGTGAGCTGGCCCGCCTCCTCGTAGCCGACGTACCCGGGAGGCGCGCCGACCAGCCGGCTGACCGTGTGCCGCTCCTGGAACTCGCTCATGTCCACCCGGACCATCCGGTCGGCCTCGCCGAACAGCGCCTCGGCGAGGGCCCGGGCCAGCTCGGTCTTGCCGACGCCGGTGGGACCGAGGAAGAGGAAGCTGCCCATGGGCCGGTCCGGGTCGGCCAGCCCGGTACGCGAGCGGCGCACCGCCTCGGCCACCGCGCTGACCGCCTCGTCCTGGCCGACCACCTTCTCGTGCAGGTGCCCCTCCAGGCGCAGCAGCCGGTCCCGTTCCTCCTCGGTGAGCTGGTTGATCGGGATGCCGGTGGCCCGCGAGACGACCTCGGCGATCTCCTTCGGCCCGACCTCGGGCACCTGGTTGGGGCCCTCGTCGCCGCGGGCGCGCCGGAGCTGGTCCTCCAGCTCGGCGGTGCGGTCCCGCAGCTGGGTGGCCCGCTCGTACTGCTCGTCGGAGACGGCCTGCTCCTTGTCCCGGCGTACCTCGTCGAGCTGCTGCTCCAGCTCGCGCACGTCGGCGGCCGGCGTGCGGGTGCGCAGCCGCACCCGGGCGCCGGCCTGGTCGATGAGGTCGATCGCCTTGTCCGGCAGGTACCGGTCGGTGACGTACCGGTCGGAGAGCTCGGCGGCGGCGACCAGCGCCTCGTCGGTGAAGCGGACCTGGTGGTGCGCCTCGTACCGGTCGCGCAGGCCGCGCAGGATGGCCACGGTGTCCTCGACGCTGGGCTCGGGGACCAGCACCGGCTGGAACCGGCGGGCCAGCGCGGCGTCCTTCTCGATGCTCTTGCGGTACTCGTCCAGCGTGGTCGCGCCGATCACCCGCAGCTCGCCGCGGGCCAGGGCGGGCTTGAGCATGTTGGACGCGTCCATGCCGCCCTCGCTGCCCGCGCCGCCCGCGCCGACCAGGGTGTGGATCTCGTCGAGGAAGACGATGAGCTCCTCGCGGTGGGCCCGGATCTCGTCGATCACCTTTTTGAGCCGTTCCTCGAAGTCGCCCCGGTAGCGGGTGCCGGCGACCAGGCCGGCCAGGTCGAGCTGGATGACCCGCTTGCCGATCAGGGTCTGCGGGACGTCGCCGTCGCAGATCCGCTCGGCGAGCCCCTCCACGATGGCGGTCTTGCCGACGCCGGCCTCGCCGATCAGCACCGGGTTGTTCTTGGTACGCCGCGACAGGATCTCCACGGCCTGCTCGATCTCGTCGGCGCGGCCGATCACCGGGTCGATCTGGTCCATCCGGGCCAGGTCGGTGAGGTCCTGGCCGTACTGGTCGAGGGTCGGGGTGCCCCGGTCCGGCTTCGGGCCGGTCGACGGGCCGCGCTCGGCGCTGGCCGCCTGCAGCGACTCGGGCTGGATCCGCCCGGCGGCGAGCATCCGGCCGGCCGGCGACTCCGGGTTGAGCGGCAGGGCCATGAGGATGTGCTCGGGGCCGATGTAGTTGGCGCCCATGGCCCGGGAGAGCTGGTGCGCGTCGAGCAGCGCCCGCTTGGCCGCCGGGGTGAGCGACAGGTTCGGCGGCACCTCGCCCCGGGGGGCACCGTCGCCACGCCCGCCCAACGCGTTGACCAGCGCGTCCGGGTCGGCGCCGGCCCGGCGGACGAGGTCCCGCAGCGGCTCGCGCTGCAACGCCGCCCACAACAGGTGGTCGGTGTCCAGGTCGTTGCTGTGCTTCTGGGCCGCGCGGCGGGCCGCGTCGGCCAGCATCTCCCGCGCGTCGGCGGTCATCAGCCGGGTGATGTCGACCCGGTGCGCCGGCCGGCGTCCCCCCTCGCCCCGCCCGAAGTACCGGGCCAGGAACTCGTCCCACGGGTCGTTGCCGAAGTCACCGGGTCCCATCAGTTCTCCTCCGCAGTCGGTCGGCACGGCCGCCGGGGCGCGACAAGGCGCGGCACGGTCGGCGGTGGCTACCCGGCGGTCGGCGCGACAAACCCGTCACGGATGGCACGCTGGGGGCATGGAGTCCAGGCCGCTGTTGATCGTCGACGGCGCGAACGTGGTCGGGTCCCGGCCGGACGGCTGGTGGCGGGACCGGGCGGGGGCGGCCGCCCGGCTGCGCGACGCCCTGGCGCCGCTGGCCGAGGCGGGCGTGCCGCCGGAGCTGCCGCCGCCCGTCGAGGTGGTGCTGGTGGTGGAGGGCGCCGCCCGGAACGTCCCGGCGGTGCCCGGGGTGGCCGTGGTGTCCGCGCCCGGATCCGGCGACGACACCATCGTCGAGCTGGTCGCGGCGGCGCCGGGCCGCCGCCGGGCCGTGGTCACCGCCGACCGGGAGCTGCGGGCCCGGGTGGGCGCGCTCGGCGCCGAGGTGTACGGCCCGCGCCGGCTGCCCCGCTGACCGCCACCGCGTCCGGTCGACGGGACCCGCGGGTCCGCCGACGGGACCGACCGGCGCCGCCGGGAAGCGCCTTTGCGCACGTCAGGGCGGCAATCGGACAGTCGGGGAGGAACGTCGCGAGGGCGGATGTTCGCCCACCCGTCGGGATGGGTTGTAATGGAGATCTCCCCCGCCCCCAGGAGGTCCCCCGTGGCGAGCGTCGCCGAGCTGAAGGCAGCGATCGATGTCGCTCTCCAGCAGATAGGAGACGGGCAGGCAGCGGTGCAGGCGGCCGGCGAGAAGCTGGCCGAGGCGCAGCAGACCCTCGCCGGCGCGCTGGAGGGCAGCGGCCACGAGACCGTCGAGGCGGCCCAGGCCTCGCTGACCCAGGCCAGCCAGGAGCTGGAGGAGTGTCTCGCCGCCACGCTGGTGGCGGTCGAGCAGGCGCAGCTCTACGTCGCGACCCTCTGAGGACCGGTCGTGTCCATCGTCGAGGACATCGGCGCGCAGGTCCGCGCGGCCGCCGAGGAGCTGCCGCTGGCCCAGCTCGCCGCCGCGCTGGAGAAGTTCGGCCAGGCCACCGAGCGGCTGCGCTGGGTGCGCCAGGAGTCGGCCAACCCGATGGGGGTACCGGAGCTCTCCGCCGCGACGGAGCACGCCGAGACCGCCGGTTACGCGCTGCGGGTGGCGCAGGAACAGCTGTCGGCGTACCTGGCCGCGATCGGGCTGGCCGCCGACGGGGCGCCCCCGCCGCGGGCCGCCGACCGCCGGCCGGGGCACGACCCGGCCCGCGGCGAGGTGGCGCCCCCGGCGCCGGGGACCGCGCCGGAACGGGATGAGCAGCCGGCCGTGCGGCGCTGGTGGGCGGTGCGGGTGGCGGAGCTGACCGGGGGTCGGGAGGGCGCCCCGGACGAGCCGGACGAGCGCGTCGAGGACTCCCGCGAGCTGCTGCGCCGGGTGGTGAACGGGATCCGCTCCGGCGACCGGGACCGGCTGCACCGCGAGCTGCGCCGGGCGCACGCCGACGTCGGGCTGGGACTGGCCGCGATCGCCCCGCCGATGCTGCGCGGCCTGGCCGGGGAACTGCTCGGCCACCCGCCGCGCGCCGACGACCTGGGCCGGCTGCGCCGGGAGCTGGACGGGCGGGTCCGCGACCTGCTGCCCGGGCTGCCCGCGCCGGTGCTGGACACCCTGCTCACCCGGGTCTGCCGGATGCCGCCGCCGCGCCGCGGCGACGACCAGGAGCAGCCGCACGCCGCCGACCCGGCGGTGACCGCCGGGGTGGTCACCGGGGTGCTGCTCGACCGGCTCGGCCGGGACCTGCCCAGGGACACCGACGACCGGGAGCCGACCCGTGGCTGACGTCCGCGCGCAACTGGTGACGCGGGTCCGGGGGATGCTCTCCGAGGCCCTGGGCGCCACCCGGAGCCGGCTCGCCGCCGCCGAGGACGACCTGGCCAGCGGCCGGGACCGGCTGGCCCGGGTGCGGCGCGCCGCCGCCGCCGTACCGGAGCGGGTGGGCGCGCAGCGGGACCGCCGGCTCGCCGAGATCGACGCCCGGCACGCCGCCCGCATCGCCGAGCTGGCCCGCCGGGCCGCCGCCGCGGCCGGGCGGGAGGCCCCGGGCGCGGCGTCCGCGCCGTGGGACCGCTGGCAGGCCACGCCCGCCGGCCGGGCCGAGCCACCCGGCGCCGTCCGGATCGGCACGGTACGCATCCCCGGCGCCGAGCCGGTGCCGGCGCTGGTCCCGCTGCTCGACGCCGGGCACGTGCACCTCGCCGGCAGCGACCGGGAGGGTGCCGCCGCGGTGGTGCCCGCGCTGCTGCTGCGCTCGGTCGGCCGGGCCGACCCCGGCGCCGTCCGCCTCTTCGGGTACGACCCGGAGCACCTGGGCGGCGGGCTGGCCGGGTTCGCCCCGCTCGGCACCGCCGGGCTGCTCACCTTCGTCGGCCCGGGTGGCCTGGGCCGGCTGCTGGACGACCTGGTGGAGCAGATCCGCCGGATCAACGAGACCGTGCTGGCCGGCGAGTACACGTCGCTGCGCGAGTTGGCCGCCGCGACCGGCCGGCGCCCCGAGCCGTGGCGGGTGGCGGTGCTGCTCGGCGGCGACGAGCTGTCCCGGCACGAGCGTGGCCAACTGGACCGGGTGGTGCGTACCGGGGCGGCCTGCGGGGTGCACCTGGTGGTCCGCGGCACCGACCTGCCGGACGGCCCGACCGTCACCCGCGTCGTGGTGGACCCGGACGACGCCCGGATCGGCGGCCTGCCGGTGGTGCTCGACGCCCCGCCGCCGGCCGGGCTGGTCACCGAGACCTGCCGCGAGGTGGCCTCCCGGGTCAACGCCGGCCCGCCGCCGGCGCCCTTCACCGACCTGCTCCCCCCGCCCGGCGAGTACTGGCGGGAGGACTCGGCGCACGGGCTCAGCGCCCCGATCGGCGAGGGCCCGCACGGCCGGCCGGTGCTGCTCACCCTCGGCGACTACCCGCCGCACGCGCTGATCGGCGGCCCGTCCGGCACCGGCAAGACCAACCTGATCTTCGCGTGGATCGGCGCGCTCGCCGCCCGCTACTCCCCCGCCGAGCTGGAGTTCTATCTGCTCGACTTCAAGGAGGGGGTGTCCTTCGCCCGGTTCGCCCAGGGCCGGCGGGACCCGAGTTGGCTGCCGCACATGCGGCTGGTCGGGATCAACGTGAACACCGACCGCGAGTTCGGGCTGGCCCTGCTGCGGTTCCTCGCCGAGGAGCTGCGCCGCCGGGCCGACGCGGCGAAGAAGCACGAGGTCACCAAGCTGGCCGAGCTGCGCGCGGTGGACCCGACCGGGCACTGGCCGCGGATCGTGGCGGTGGTCGACGAGTTCCAGGCGCTGCTCGCGGGTCGGGACGTGGTCGCCCGGGAGGCCGCCGACCTGCTGGAGGACCTCGCCCGGCGGGGCCGGTCGCAGGGCATCCACCTGGTGCTCGCCTCGCAGGACGTGCGCGGCATCGAGGCGCTGTGGGGTCGGCCCGCCCTGGTCGCCCAGTTCACCCTGCGTATCGCGCTGCCCAAGGCGCTGCGGATCCTGGCCGAGCGCAACGACGCCGCCCAGTCGCTGCCCCGGCACCACGCCGTCGTCAACGCCGAGTCCGGCCTGGCCGAGGGGAACGAGGTGGCCCGCATCCCCCTCGCCGGCGACTGGGAGACGTGGAGCGAGCTCCAGCACCGGCTGTGGCGGATGCGCCCGCAGGACGCCGCCCCCGCCCGGCTCTTCGACGGCGACGCCATCCCGAGGTTGGCCGAGGCGCCCGACTTCCGCGCGCTGACCGCCCCCGAGCAGGGGGTCCCCCGCAGCCCGGTCGCGCTGCTCGGCGAGATCATCGACGTGCAGGCCCGCTCGGCGGCGCTGCGGCTGCCCCGCGCCCCCGGGCGGAACCTCGCCGTGCTCGGCACCCGCGTCGACGAGGCGTGCGCGGTGCTCGACGCCGCCGCCCGCTCCCTCGCCCGGCAGTACCGCCCCGGCACCGCCCGGTTCTCCATCGCCTGCCTCGACCCCGACGCCGACCCGGCCGCCCGCGCCCTCTACGAGGACCTGGCCGACGACGCCGCCTGGTACGACGAGGAGACGGTGCCCGAGCTGATGGCCGAGGTGGGTGACGCGCTCGGCGCCCCGGGCACCCCGCAGACCCCGCACTTCCTGCTGCTCTACGCGGTCGACGCGGCGGCCGGGCAGCTCGCCGGGAAGGCCGGCCGGCGCACCGGGCTGGAGCAGCTGCGCCGGATCCTGCACGACGGGCCGGAGCGGCGGACCCACGTGCTGGCCTGGTGGCGCGGGGTGGCCCGGATGCGGGTCGACCTGGGCGGGCCGGCGGCGCGCACCGACCAGATCGGCGCCTGGGTGGCGCTCGACGTGCAGGGCGCCGAGCTGGGCTCCTCGCTCTACCCGGGCACCGGCGGCCCGGACTGGTACCCCCGCCCGTGGCGGGGCCTCTACTTCGACCGGGCGGTGCACCGCACCGGACAGGTGATCATCCCTTATGGTCCGTCCCGATGAACGAACCGGTCTCCAGTGAGACGTACGCCGCCCAGATCCGCCGGCTCGCCGACCTGACCGCCCGGGTGGCGGCCCAGCGCGACGAGGCGCACAGCTGGTACGCCCAGCAGGTCGCCGCCGCCGACCGGGCGGTGGACGACGCCACCGAGCAGGTGCGGCGGGCCGAGGCCGAGGTGGCCGAGGCGCAGCGGCTGGTGGAACGGGTGGACGCCGAGGCCACCCACCTGTGGGGGCAGCTCCGGGCACGGATCGGCACCGGCGGCCGGCGGCTGGGCGACCCGCCCGGGCCGGCCCGCGACGCCACCGGCGACCCGGTTCCGCTGCTGCGCGGGGTACGCGAGCTGCTGGAGCGGACCCGCCAGCCCGGCGAGCTGCCCAGCTCGGCGAACCCGCTGCTGGTCGCGTGCGGGATCGGCGGCGCGCTGGTGGCGTACGCCCTGGGCGAGGGTGCCCGGGCGCTGGGCGCCGGCTCCGGCGGCGACCTGGCCGTCGGCATGCCGGTGCTGGCCCTGGTCGTGACGCTGCTCGGCCCGCTGGTCGGGCTGGCGCCGGCCCGCCTGCTCGCCGACCGCCGCCACGCCGTGCTGACTCCCCGCCCCATCCTCCTGGTAGCGGCCGCCGGCCTGGCGACAACGGCCCTCCTGCTGACCCTGACCGTCACCCGCTGACCGAACACCCACCCGGCCCCCGACGCGGCCCGGACCGGGCGCCGATCATGAAGTTGGCGGCGCGACACGCCGTCGACGACGCCCGCCAACTTCATGATCGCCGGGAACAGAGGCTGGGCTGGCCGGGTGGACGGACTCAGGCGGGGGTCAGGACGGCTTCCTTCAGGAGGCGGCGGGTCAGGACCAGGCGGTCGGCGTCGTCGTCCAGGCCGGGTAGGTCGCCGATCCGGGTGACCTCGCCGGCGAGCAGCGCGCGGACAGCCGGCTCGCAGGTGCCGGGCAGGGTGACGGTGCGGTCGAACAGGCGCAGCGCGACCTTGCCGTCCCCGGCCGGGGTGAGCTGCCACCGCAGGCCCGCCCGGGGTGCGACGCGGCTGTCCGCGTCGAGCGTGGCCAGGGCGGCGGCCTGGGCGAGGGGCCGGATCGGCGCCGGGCGGGCCGCCGGCCAGGCCCGGGCGCGCAGCCGCGCGGCCACCGCGGCGGGGTCGGCCCGCAGCAGCCAGTCGCGCAGCGCCTCGACCGTCTCGGTCAGCTCCGGCTCGATGGCGTCCGGGTCGGCCACGTCGATGCCGAACGGCAGCCCGGCGCGCAGGCGGGCGTCCTCGGCGGCGAGCGCCAGCAGTTCCTCGACCAGGGCGTACCGGGTCAGTGCCCGGATGCCGACGGTCAGGTGCAGCGAGCTGGACTCCTGCGCCTGGGCGCTGTGCAGCCAGCCGCGCGGCAGGTAGAGGGCGTCGCCGGGTTCGAGCACCACGTCCAACGCGGGCCGGCCCTCCGCCGTGGCGGAGACCTCGTCGGCCCGGCCGCCCCACGGCTGCTTCTCCAGCGGGTCGGGCAGCACCGGCGGGTGGATCCGCCAGTGCTTGCGCCCGTCGACCTGAAGCACGAACACGTCGTGGGTGTCGTAGTGGGTGGCGAAGCCCTGGCTGCCGGCCGGGGTCAGGTAGGCGTTCACCTGCAACGGCTGGGCCAGCGCGGCGCCCAGGTCGCGGGCGAAGTCGACAAGCGCCGGCCACGTGCGGTGCAGGCCCTGGAGGACCAGGGTGGCGCCGTCGGCATACAGGGCCAGGACCTTCTCGTCGAGGACCTGGTCGTCGATCTCGGCGCCCGCGCCGCCGCCGCCGGTGTACCGTGCCGCCGGCACGAGCTGGCCGTCCTTGGCGACCCGCAGGAACGGGGTACGCAGGCCGCGCCGGCTGAGCAGCTCGTCGGCGTCGGCGGGGCCGAGCAGGTCGGTGAAGCCGGCCGGGTTGGGCAGCTCGGCCGCCCGGGACAGCAGCGGGCTGCGCCCCCAGTGGTCGGCGGCGAACTTGGTCGGCTCGACCGCCACGCAGCGCGCGAGGGCCTCGGCCGCGGAAGACGGAACCGCCGGGCGGCCGTGGCCGCCCGGCGGATCGATGTGCGTCATGGCGATCGTCAGGAGGCGCTGCCGTCGGCGCCACCGTCGCGCTGGCCGGGGGTCGCACCACCGTCGGCCGGGCCCTCCGCGCCGCCGTCCGCGCCACCGTCCTGCTGGCCCGGGGTCGCGCCGCCGTCGGCCGGACCCTCCGCACCCTGGTCGGCACCCTGGTCGGCGCCGCGCTCCGCGCCCCGGTCGGCACCGCCGTCGGCCCCACCGTCCTGCTGGCCGGGGGTCGCGCCACCGTCGGCCGGGCCCTCGGCACCGCCGCCGCTGGTGGTCTGCATGTCGTCGTCGTTGAGTGCCATGGGTGCTCCCTCGGTGTGCCGCCCCGTCGTCGGGGTCCGTGTGCAGCGGGTGGTACCCCACGCCCGATCTTCTCTAACCACACCGTAGACGCCCGGACCGGGCCGCACGGACGGTTCGGCGGGCACCGGCACGGGTCACCCGTTGCGGCAGGTCACGCCGCTCACCCGCGATGGCGGACGGCCCGGGAGCCGGTCTCCGCGGGGTCGCCGGGCGGCGGGCGGCCGCGTCCGGTGCCAGGATGGCGGGAAGGGAGCACGCGGGAAGGGGGTGGCCGTGGGGCAGCCGGAGCCGTTGACGCCGCTGGCCGAGGACTGGCAGCGGGCGCTCGCCGTGGTGGCCCACCCGGACGATCTGGAGTTCGGCGCGGCCGCCGCGGTGGCCCGCTGGACCGGGCAGGGCAAGCAGGTCGTCTACTGCCTGCTCACCAGCGGCGAGGCGGGCATCGACGGGATGCCGCCGGAGCGCAGCCGGGTGCTGCGGGAGGAGGAGCAGCGGGCCTCCGCCGCCGTCGTCGGGGTGGACACCGTGGAGTTCCTCGGCCTCCCCGACGGGCTCCTGGAGTACGGCGTGGCGCTGCGCCGCGAGATCGCCGCGGTGGTGCGCCGGCACCGGCCGGACATTGTGGTCACCAACAACTTCCGGGACACCTGGGACGGGGCGTACGCGCTGAACCAGGCCGACCACATCGCCTGCGGGCGGGCCACGCTGGACGCGGTCCGCGACGCCGGCAACCGGTGGATCTTTCCCGAGCAGCTCACGGACGGCGTACAGCCGTGGTCCCGGGTCCGCGAGGTGTGGGCGGCCGGCTCCCCGGAGGCCCGGCACGGGGTGGACGTGACCGCCAGCTTCGACCGCGGGGTGGCGTCGCTGCGGGCGCACGGGGCCTACCTGAGCGGGCTCGGCGACGGCGGTTTCGACGCCGAGGAGTTCCTCGAGGGGCTGGCCCGGCCGGCCGGCAGCCGGCTGGGCGTCCGGTACGGCGCCGCCTTCGAGGTCTTCCGGATCGACCTCGCCTAGGCGGCCGGGATGATCCTCGTCGGCACGTCGGGCTGGCAGTACCGGGACTGGCGTGAGCGCTTCTACCCGGCGAAGCTGCCGCAGCGGCTATGGCTGGAGCACTTCGCCGCGCGGTTCGCCACGGTGGAGGTCAACAACGCCTTCTACCGCCTGCCGGAGCGGGACACCTTCGTGGCCTGGCGGGACCGCACCCCGGACGACTTCTGCGTGGCGGTGAAGATGAGCCGCTACCTCACCCACATCAAGCGGCTGCGGGAGCCGGCCGAGCCGGTGGCGCGCTTCCTGGACCGGGCCACGGGGCTGGGCGACCGGCTGGGCCCGGTGCTGGTGCAGCTGCCGCCCACCATGCGGGCCGACCCGGCGGCGCTGGACGCGACGCTGCGGCTGTTCCCCGCCGAGGTGCGGGTGGCGGTCGAGCCGCGGCACCCGTCCTGGTGGACCGACGACACGCGGCGCGTGCTGGAGCGCCACCGGGCGGCGCTGGTCTGGGCGGACCGGCTGAGCCGCCCGATCACCCCGCTGTGGCGCACCACCGACTTCGGCTACCTGCGGCTGCACGAGGGCCGGGCCCGGCCCTGGCCCCGCTACGGCCGGGCCGCGCTGGCCACCTGGGTGCGCCGGCTGGCCACCGCCTTCCCGGCCGGCGAGCCGGCGTACGTCTACTTCAACAACGACCCGGGCGGCGCGGCGATCGTCGACGCGGTGGCCTTCGCCGGGTTGGCCCGGCGGGCCGGGCTGCCGGTCACCCGGACGCCGCCGACCCGCCCCGCCACGTCGGCGGAACGGGCCGGGAACGGTGTGGTCACGGGATCATCCGACCCAGGTCCTTCGGCATCGCCGACTTGACGTCCTCCCATTCGCCCTGGGTCACGTGCTTGCGCAGGGTGTCCAGCACCACCTGCACCACCCGCTCGGTACCGCCCTCCACGTCGTACGGGAAGCCCTGGCGGACCTCGTAGAGGAAGTCCTCGCGGTTCAACTTGATCGGCACGTTCTCCGGCTGCCACCCGTCGAAGTAGACGCCCCGCAGCAGCACCGGCAACTGTTGGGCGAACTCGACACTCTGCCCCACCGGCATCCGGTCCCGCAGCAGGTGCAGCACCGTGCGCAGCGCCGCGTAGGACTGGTTGCGCTGCTCCTTCGGCCAGCCGTACGCCGACTCGATCTCCTTGAGCATCACGTTCGTCTTGTCCAGCGAGGACTCGAACGCGGAAATCATCTGCTCAGCCATCTGCCCACCCCCGTGCATCGGTTTCCCAGCGTCGGTCGTCGGTGCGTCCCGGCGGCCCGCTGGGCCCCCGCCAGAGCCGGGTCGGGCTGAACCGACCGGGCCGCTCGCCCCGCCGGGGCAGGTCGGACCTGCCGACCACGTGCAGCACCCCGCCGCGACGGCGATCCGCTACGACCCGCACCGTCATGACCCCACCTCCTCCTCGGCCGCGCGGTCGTGTCGGTCGACGGACCGCGCACACCGTCCATGCTGCTGGCGCATCGGGTGAGGCGGCCTCACCCGGGGCGGGTGAATCGTCAGTCGGCGTCGAGCAGGCCGGCCAGGGTGGTGGCGTTGCGCTGGGCGTAGTCGCGGTAGCAGTTGTTCATGAGGACGTGGGTGTGCTCGGCCTCGCCGGCCAGCTCGCGCAGCTTGGGCGCCCAGTCGCGCAGCTCCCGCTTCGAGTAGTCGTAGCCGAACTTCTCGTGGATGTCCTTGCTGGTCCACTTGTCGCTGTGGCCGTGGAAGCGGACCACCGCGAGGTCCGCGGTGGCCGCCAGGACCGGGGGTACGGACGACTTGTGCCCCTGCGGCATGTCCACGCAGACGAACGGCAGTTCGTGCTGGCGCAGGAAGCCCAGCGTCTCCTCGGCGTTGTCACCGTCGAACCAGGAGGCGTGCCGGAACTCGAAGACCGGGCGCAGCGGGTCACACCGCCGTGCCACCTCCAGCAGGTACTGCTTGTTGTCCCGCTTGATGGTGAACCAGGGCGGGAACTGGAACAGGATGGCGCCCAGCTTGCCGGCCTCGACCAGTGGGTCGAGGGCGGACAGGAACCGGGTCCAGACCTCCTCGTACGCCTGCGGCGGCAGGTCGTCCGGGTAGACGTTCTTCTTCTCCGTGTCCGGGCGCAGGTCCTTGTAGAGCGCGGACACCCGGGTCGGGTGGCCGGTCAGCAGGCTGAACGCCTTGACGTTGAAGGTGAAGCCCGGCGGGGTGCGCTCCACCCAGAGCCGTGCGGTCCGCTCGGCGGGCGGCGAGTAGTAGGTGGCGTCCACCTCGACCAGCGGGAACTGCCGGGCATAGTAGGACAGCCGCTTCTCCGCCGTGTCGGCCGTCGCCGGGTACCAGCCGGAGTCGAGCAGGGTCGGGTCGGTCCAGGAGGCGGTCCCCACCAAGATGTCACCCATCTGGCGAGTCCACCGCTACCGGGACCGACCGGCAACCCGTACGGCTCAGGCCGCCCGCCGCTCCCGGGTCTGCTTGCAGGTCACGCAGGAGGTGGCGGACGGGAAGATCTCCAGCCGCTCCACGGGGATCGGCGCGGAGCAGCCCTCGCAGAAGCCGTAGGTGCCCTCGTCGAGCCGGGTGAGCGCGTGCTCGAACTGGGCGCGCCGGTCCAGGATGGTGCGCAGCAGGGACTGTGCGGTGTCCCGCTCGGCGGTCTTGGTGCCGCTGTCGGCCTGGTCGTCGCCGGCGGTGTCGCCGACCTCGACGAGCCGGAGCACCTGGCTCTGCAGCACGGCCTGCTCGTACTCCGCGGTCAGCTCGTCGTACCGCGACTTCAGGGACTGCCGGATCTGGTCGACCTCCGCCTGGGAGCGGCCCGTGGCTGTCGTGTCGTGGACGAGCATCGCTGCCTGCCTTTCCTGGGGCCTCATACGGTTCCGGGGCGGCGAGCGCCCCGAAACGTGGTCCGATGGATGCGCGGGCGAGATCACCCGTGCCTTGTGAGCCGGGCGATTACCCGCCCGCTCCGCGGATCAAACCGGGGATTTCCGCGTTCTTCGTGGCCGTTCGTGCGCGGTTGGGCCGCTCGGCCCGTCCCCGTCCCTGCCGCTCCGCCGCCGATCGTCCGGAAGAGGGTGATACGTCCGGGTCAGTCGCGCTCGACCAGGGCGGGGTGCCGCGGGTCGTCGGCCCGGACCACCACGTCGGCGAAGGAGGCGGGGTCGACCTCGTCGGCGTACCGGGCGAAGGCCGGCAGGGTCCAGCGCAGCTCCGGGTCGGTCCGCCGGTCCAGGGCCGCCGGGGAGAGCACCAGGTGGACGGCGACGTCGAACGGCAGGCCGCCGCCGAGCAGCAGCGCGCCGCTGACCAGGACCACCCCGCCGGGCGGCAGGTCGACGTACGGGGCGCGGCTGGCCCGGTCGGCGGCGGCGTCCCACAGCGACGGGAGCAGTCGCCCCGACCCGTCCGGGCCGGCCGGGTCGAGCACCTCCCGCCGCAGGCCGGCCTCGTCGACCCAGCCCTCGTAGTACGCGTCGGGGTTGGTCCGGCCGTGCTCGAGGCGGATCGAGGCCGGCCGGAGGAAGTCGGCGGCCCGGACGTGCAGCACGGGCCGGCCGGCGGCGCGCAGCGGGTCGACGAGGGCGGCGGCGAGGGCGTCCGGCTCGGCGGCCGGCGGGCCGTCCACGGCCACCCGCAGCCGGCCGGGCGCGGCGGCGCCGGCGAGGCGGTCGGCCAGCTCGGTGACGAGCAGCTCGGGCGTGATGGGGCGGACGCGCATCCGACCATCCTGCCCGGCGGCCGGGAGGACGCACCACGGGATCCGCCGGGCGGTCGGGGCTCCGTCCGGAGTGGGATCGGCACGTGGCGGCCGGACCGGGGCGTCAGCCGGTGCGGTCGATGGTCACCCGCGCGTCGTCGGCGAGCCGGTAGCCGACCCCGTAGACCGTGGTGACGAGCGGGACGTCCACCCCGACCTTGCCGCGCAGCCGGCGCACGTGCACGTCGACGGTGCGGACGCCGGCGTGCTCGTAGCCCCAGACGGCATTGAGAAGTTGCAACCGGGTGAACACCCGGCGGGGATGGGCGACGAGGTGCAGCAGCAGGTCGAACTCCAGCCGGGTCAGCGGCAGCGGCTCGCCGTCGCGGAGCACGGACCGGGACGCCGCCAGGATGTGCAGGGTGGGGATCGTCGGCGCGAGCGGGCGCCCCGGGGCGCGGCCGGGCGGCGCCGGGTCGGGGCGGCGCTCCGTCGGGACGGCACCGGTGCTGACCACGGCGTCGCCGCGTTCGAGCAGCTCACGGGCGGCGTCCAGCAGCCGGCGGGCGGCCGGGGTGAGCGACTCCTCGCACGCCAGCGGGATGTTCAGGGTCACCGTGAGCACGGGGGCCGAGGTGTTGGCGGGGCGACGCTGGCCGCCGGGGGGACGACCCGGAACCGCGGGTTGGGACGTATGCCATCCGGCGCGCGACGAGGCGGGGCTGACCGACATGGTCCTCCTTGGCTGGTCCGGGTATCTCCCCACGGCCCGGGACGCCGCTTCATCGATGCTTCCCGGCGCCTGTGCGAGGGTCAAGGGGCGGCTGCGTTGCATGAATGTGACAATTGGCGAACACATAGCAGCCGTGTGCTCGCTCTGCGTACGAGGCCCGTTGATTACAGCAGAGCGCCGGGTTGACCCGGTACGGGGGGTCCCCGCCCGGTTCACAATGGCCGGTGCTAGCTCCGGCGGCGCGGGAACGTGAACGCGGCGCACCCGGGATCCGGGTGCGCCGCGTGCCGGCCGGGGCGGCCTCAGCGCTCGCCGTCCACCACGATCCGGGCCTCGTCGGCGAGGCGGTAGCCGACGCCGTACACGGTGGTCACAAGCGGCGTGTCGACGCCGAGCTTGGCCCGCAGCCGGCGCACGTGGACGTCCACGGTGCGGGCCACGGCGTGCTCGTAGCCCCAGACGTTGGCGAGAAGTTGCCGCCGGGTGAACACCCGCCGGGGATGTTCGGCGAGGAAGAGCAGCAGGTCGTACTCGATCCGGGTGAGGGTCACCTCGACGCCGTCGTGGCGGACCCGGCGGGTGCCGGTCAGGATGCGTACCGTCCCGGGCTCCTCGGCCCCGGCGGGCGGTGCGGGTGGCTCCGGCGGCGCGGCGGGGCGGCGCACGTCGAGCACGGCGCGGGCGGCCCGGTGCTCCTCGGGCCGGAGCAGTCCCTCGCCGGAGGCGGCGAGCTCGTCCAGCAGGTCGACCAGCCGGGCCAGGCCGGGCGTCAGCGGGCCGGCGCCCAGGTCGAGGGTGATGGTCAGGGTCGGGGCGGTACGCGGCCGGGGCGGGACCGCCCGGTCGGGTCGGCCCGGCCGGGCGGGACGGGAGGTGATGGCGACGACGGACATGGGGGCCTCCTGTGCGGGCGGTCGCCCCGCCCCACCGGGTGCGGCGGGGCGGTCAGCGGGGCGCCCGGCCGGCGGTGACCGGGGGCGCGGTGGACGAGGGTCGGAGCGGCGGGGTGGGGCCGAGCGTGGGCAGGCCGGCGATGCGCCAGGCGGCGAAGCCGCCCACCACGTCGGTGGCCCGGTGCAGGCCGAGGTCCTGGAGCGCGGCGGCGGCCAGCGAGGACGTGTAGCCCTCCTGGCAGAGGACGATCACCGGAACGTCGTAGCCGACGGCCTGCGGCAGCCGGGCCGCGCAGCGCGGGTCGAAGCGCCACTCCAGGACGTTGCGCTCGACGGCGAGGGCGCCCGGGACGGTGCCGTGCGCGGCGCGCTGGCCGGCCGGCCGGATGTCCACGAGCAGCGCCCCGCCCCGGACCGCCAGGTGGGCTCGCTCGGGGTCGAGCCGGTGCAGCCGGGCGCGGGCGGCGGCGAGGATCTCGTCGATGCTCCGCGAGCCGGGTGGCGGGACCGGACAGCTGTCGGTGCGGGTGGGGGGCTGCGCCATCGTGGCGTCCTTCCGTGCGGCGGGTCTCGGGGACAGGGGTGCGGGCCGGTTCACCAGGCGACGCCGGCCTCGGCCACCTCGGCGACCAGGAGCTGCCCGGCGGCGAGGCGGTAGCGGGTCATCCGGCGCAGCGCCGGCCGGTAGACGTGCACGCTGACCGCCGGCTGGTCACCCCGGTTGGTGACCACGTGGACGTGCCGGGGGCCGAAGCGCCGGCCGGTGCCGGCGGCGAGCCGGTGCGGGCGCAACCGGCCGCCGCCGACGGTCTCCTCGACGAGGGCGCCGGCGACGACCAGGAAGGCGCCCGAGGAGCCGCCGTGGTCGTGCAGGTCGGTGCCCTGCCCGGGGAGCCAGCTCAGCGCCCACACCTCGCGCTCGTCGTCGGCGGCGAGCCGCGCGTACCACCGCTCGGCGCGGTCGAAGCGCAGCGGCACGGGCCAGCGGGTCGGGTCGGCCCAACGGGCGGCGACGGCGAGCAGGTCGGAGGGGTCGGAACTGGTCATCGGCGGGGGCGTCCTCACGGTACGGGCGGCGCGTGCCCCCTCACTATAGGCTTTAAACCCTATAGGTTTAGTAGGTAATATCGAATACTGGGACGCTCCGGTCCGCGGGTCGGGCGGTCAGCGCAGGACGGGCGGGTCCACCCGGTAGCCGGGGACCGACGGCCAGCGCACGGTGAGCACCACCGACTCGCGCTCGGCGTACCAGGAGTGGTCCACGCCCCGGCCCCAGACCACGTAGTCGCCGGGATCGCGCAGCACCACGGTGCGGTCCGGCAGCTCGATCCGGAACGCGCCGCTGATCAGCACCAGCAGGGCGGTACGCCGCTCCCCGGTGGCCCACCGCGAGCGGGTCTCCCCCGCCGGGTGCACGCCCCACTTCACCTCGACCTCGGTGCTGTGCCGGACGTCGCCGAGCGGCTTGAAGTGGCCCAGCAGCCAGCCCGCGTCGGTCGCCCCGTCCACCGCCGCGTTGCCGACGTACACCCGATCGTCCATCCACGCCTCCCGTGCCGGCTCGGCAAGCTACCAGGCGGGACCGGCGGGGCGGCCACTAACCTGGACGGATGCCCGACGAACTCGACGCCGAGACGCTCGCCTTCGCCCACCGGATGTTCGACCTGGCCCGTGCCGGGACGACCGACGATCTGGCGGCGAACGTGGACGCGGGTCTGCCGGTCAACCTGACCAACGCCAAGGGCGACACGCTGCTCATCCTGGCCGCGTACCACGCCCACCCGGAGACCGTCGGCGCGCTGCTCGACCGCGGCGCCGACCCCGCACGGACCAACGACCGGGGGCAGACGGCGCTCGCCGCGGCGGTGTTCCGCAGGAACGCCGAAGCGGTCCGGGCGCTGCTCGACGCCGGCGCGGACCCCGAGCACGGCGACCCGTCGGCGGTCGAGACGGCCCGCTTCTTCGACCTTCCCGAGATGCTCACCCTCCTCGGCCGGAGCTGAGCGGCCCGGGCGAGGTGCCGGCGCGCCCGACGCGGCCGGCGGCGGGGCGGTATACAGGTGCGGTGGAGGATCCCGTACCCGAGCAGATGCGCGCGGCGGCCGGCGCGCTGCTGGCGGCGCTCGACGAGCCGGCCCGGCAGCGGGCCCGGCACGACTTCGACGACGAGCCGGCCCGCCGGTGGCTGGAGTACCGGCCCCGACCCCGGCCCGGCGCCAGCCTCGCCGACCTGGACGTCACCGCCCGTAAGGCCGCCCACCGGCTGCTCGCCACCGCGCTCAGCCCCGCCGCGTACGCCCAGGCCATGGCCGTGGTGGCGCTGGAGGAGGTGCTCGACCGGGCGGAGGGCTGGCGGCGCGGCCGGCACAGCGGCGACTACTGGGTGGCCGTCTTCGGCCACCCGGCGCGCGACGACCGGTGGGCGTGGCGGTTCGAGGGACACCACCTGTCGGTGAGCATGACCGTGGTCGACGACCAGGTCTCCCCCGCCCCGATCTTCCTGGGCGCCAACCCGGCCACCGTCCGGCACGCCGGCCGGCCGGTCTCCCGGCCACTCGGGCCGGAGGAGGACCTGGCGCGGGAGCTGCTCGACGCGCTCGGTCCCGCGGGCCGGGCCGCCGCCGTCGTCGCCGACGAGGCGCCCGCCGACATCATCAGCGCCACAAGGCCCCGCGCTCCCGGGCGGCTCGATCCGCTCGGCGTGCCCCGGGACCGCCTCACCCCGACCGGCCGGGCGCTGCTCGACCGGCTCGTCGCGCTCTACCTGGACCGGCTCCCGCCGGAGCTGGCCGCCAGGGAGGCGGGCCGGCTGGCGGGCGGCGAGCTGCACTTCGCCTGGGCCGGGCCGGCCGGGCCGGGGCAGCGGCACTACTACCGGATCCAGGGCGACGACCTGCTGATCGAGTACGACAACACCACCGAGGACGGCAACCACGCGCACACCGTGCTGCGCCGCCCGGCCAGCGACTTCGGCGCCGACGTGCTGGCCGCCCACCATGCCGCCGCGCACTGACGCCGGCCGGGTCAGGGCCGGCGGGCCTCGATGAGGAAGCGTCGGGCGTGCGCCACGAAGGGGCCCTCGGCGCGGATCCGCTCGTGCAGGCGCCGCAGCTCGGCCCGGTAGCGGTCGACGGTGAAGCCGGGCACGGTCCAGACCACCTTGCGCAGGAACCAGACCACCGCGCCGACGTCGTGGAAGACGGTCCGCAGGGTGGCCGTGCGCAGGCCCACCACGGTCAGCCCGGCGGCTTCGGCGGCGGCGACGGCCTGCTCCGGGTGGCGGCTGGCCGGCGGCGGCAGCGGTCCGAGGACGGCCTCGCTCAGCTCGCGGACCGTGCCGGCGCCGATCTGCTGGGACAGGTAGCCGCCGCCGGGGCGCAGCACCCGGGCGATCTCGTCCCACCAGGTGTGGACCGGGTGCCGGCTGACCACCAGGTCGAACGACGCGTCGCGGAACGGCAGCGGCGGCCGGTCGGCCACCTGGACGACGGAGGCGCCGATCCGGTCGAGCGTCCGCCGCGCCACCGGCACGTTCGGCGGCCACGCCTCGGTGGCGACCAGCAGCGGCGGCGGGGTGGGGACCTCGGCCAGCACCTCTCCCCCGCCGGTGTCGATGTCCAGCGCGGAGTGGACGGTGGCCATCCGGGCGCCCACCAGGCGGGCGTAGCCCCAGGGCGGGCGCTCCTCGGTGGCGCGGCCGGCCAGCCAGGCGAAGTCCCAGCCCTCGACCGGCGCCGCCGCGCCCTCGGCGATCAACTCGTCGGCGTCCCGTCCCGTGTCCACGGGCCGAGCCTGGCGGCCGGATGTGGCCGCCGGCAAGGCGTTTTCAGGCCTTCGGGCGGATGATCTCCACGGTGGCGCCGGGGATGTCGCGGAGCGCCTCGAAGCCGGTCGGCTCGGCGGCGCGGCCCCGGTCGAACTGGCGCATCAGCCGGGCGCCCAGCCACACCCCCACCGAGCCCACGGCCAGCGCGAGCAGTTCCGTGGCCACCTCGACGCCGGTCGCGCCCCGCTGCGGCGCGTGCGCCCGCATCAGGCAGGTGAGCAGGAACAGCGCCGCCATCGCGGCGTTGACCAGGTTGAACGTGACCGCGGTGCGGCGGGTGTGGCCGGCCCGCACGTCCCACAGGTCGACCATCCCGGCGACCGCCGTGAGCGCGGCGGCGACCAGGGCGGCGACCGCCGTCCAGTAGCCCACCTCGCCGAGGAAGGCCGGACCGCCGGCGACGTCGGCCAGGTCGAAGACCGCGGCGCTGACGAAGAGTCCGAAGGGGAACGTCACCAGCATCGGTTGGATCGGATGGCCCTGCACTCGCAGCCGGCTCTCCATCGGTTCCTCCCCAGGTCGGATCAGCTCACCAGTCCAGGGTGCTACCCGAGGCCCTCCGGGGTGAAACGAATGTCGCTCAGTTGTCCCGGGGCCGGGAGACGGTGAGCACGAGCCGCTCGGCCACCTCGCGCAGCGGTATGTCCAACGAGGAGGCGGCGCTGCGGAGCACGTCGAGCGCCTCCGGGGCGGGGCAGCCGCGCTGCGTCATGATCACGCCGACTGCCTGCCCGACGACCCCCTCCGCCAGCAGCGTGGTGTCGACCTGGTCGGCCCGGGCGGCCTGCCGCTCCCGGTCGCGGGCGGCGGCGAGCAGCAGCCCGGCGTGCTCGGCGAGCAGCATGGCGGTGAGCTGGTGCCGGGGAGTGAGCGCGCCGGCCGACTCGGCGTAGAGGTTGATCGCCCCGATGACCTGCTCGTCCACGTCCACCGGCGCGGAGATCACCCCGTGCACGCCGAGCCCGCGGGCCCGCTCGGACCAGGCCGGCCAGGGCGACTCCTCGGCCAGGTCGGCAGCGGTGATCATCTCCCGCCGCCGGATCGCGGTCATGGCCGGTGTGTCGGGGCCATGCCGCAGGTCGTCCAGCTCCGACCGCGCCGGGTCGGAGGCGGCCACGCCGGCGGGCTCGCCGGCGCGCAGCGCCGTGAAGCCGCAGCAGTCCACCCCCGGTACGGCGTCCCGGGCTATCCGGACCAGCCGGTCCAGGGCCTCGTCGAAGCCGGCAACCGCGATCAGGCCGGCGGTCAGCTCCCGCAGCAGCGCGGCGGTCTCCAGAACCCCGAGCGTGTCGATCATGGGCTCCCGCGTGTCGAGGTTCACCGGGCCACGGCCTCCGCCACCACCGCGTCCGCGTACGCGGTGTCCCCGTCCGGCGCCGTTGCCTGTCCCATGTCCACTCTCTCCCTGACTCGAAGCCCCGGCCTACTACCCTCGCAAACCAGGATCGAAACCGCGCAAAGGGGTCCCTTCCGGCGCGGTACGCACCGGAAGGGACCCCTCGCGAACGGTCAGCGGGAGCCGATGAGCCGCCGCCCCACCGAGGCGATCAGCCGGTCCAGCTCGGAGCCGAACGGGTTGTCGTGCACCAGGTAGGTCCAGGTGGCGGTCGGCCGCACCAGCTTGGCGGAGTCCGGCTCCCACCCGTCGTCGAACTCGGTTTCCTCGAAGGTGGCGATGGTCCGCGTCTCGATCTCGGGGATCAGCTCGTTGAACGCGGGCACCGCGCTGCGGTGGAACTCGTCCAGCGGGTCGAGCCGGCCCAGCGCCCGCAGGTGCACGCCCTCGCGCACCTCGGACAACTCGGCCAGGTGGTCGGCCCAGAGGCGGTCCAGGTGGTAGAGGGCGATCGTGCGGGCCACCTCGGCGAGCAGGTCCTCGTCCATCTCGCCGGCCTTCTCCGGCACCCGCTCCAGCAGCATCAGGGCGGCGATGTCGCTGGTGAGCAGCCGCTCCCGGCGCTCCGCGAGCGCCTTGCGCTGCTGCTCGATCACCTGGCTGTAGCGCCAGGTGTTGCGGTGGATCTCGTGGTTGACGCCCTCGGCGACCCGCTGGGCGTGCTCGACCGCGTAGTCGACCTGCGGGTCGGTGACCAGGCCGTCGGCGTTCATCCGGGGCGACGGCGGAACGGTGTCGCCGGCGTGCCGGACGACCAGGTCGTCCTCCAGGCTGACGAGGAAGACCGACCCACCCGGGTCGCCCTGCCGGCCGGCCCGGCCGCGCAGCTGGTCGTCGACCCGGCGGCTGTCGTGCCGGCCGCTGCCGATCACGTAGAGGCCGCCCAGCTCGGCCACCCGCTCCCGGTCGGACTGGTCGCTGCCGCCGAGCCGGATGTCGACGCCCCGGCCGGCCATCTGGGTGGAGACCGTCACCGCGCCGTACGCGCCGGCCTCGGCGATGATCCCCGCCTCCTCGTCGTCGTTCTTGGCGTTGAGGACGACACAGGGCACCCCGGCGGCGTGCAGGCCGGCCGCGAGGCCCTCGGACTCCTTGACGTCGAGGGTGCCGACCAGCACCGGGCGGCCGGCCTCGTGGCAGCGCCGGATCTCGTCGATCAGCGCCTCCTCCTTCTCGGCCCGGGTGGCGTAGATCCGGTCCGGCTCGTCCTCCCGGATGCACGGGGTGTTCGGCGGGATCACCGCCACCTCGAGGCCGAAGAACTCGCGGAGCTGGTCGCCCACGAGGACGGCGGTCGCGGTCATCCCGCAGACCGTGGGGTAGAGCGCGATGTAGGCCTGCACGGTGATGGTGCCGAGCACCTCGCCCTCGGCCGTGGCGTCCAGGCCCTCCTTGGCCTCGACCGCCGCCTGGAGCCCGTCGGGCCAACGGCGGCGCTGTGCCACCCGGCCGCGCATCTCGTCGATCAGCTCGACCGAGTTCTCGCGGACGATGTAGTCGACGTCGCGGTGCAGCAGGGCGTGCGCGTGCAGCGCCACGTTGACCGCGGAGAGCTGTGCGACGTGCTCCTCGTCGTAGAGGTCGATGCCGCCGAGCTTGGCCTCGACGGTGGCCAGGCCCGTCGAGGTGAAGGCGACGCTGCGGCCGTCCTCGGCGATCGTGTAGTGCTTGCCCTTGCGCAGGCCCCGGACCAGCGCGGCGGCGGCGTGCACCGGGTCCTGCTCGCCGGGGACCGCGCCGGCCAGGACCATCGGCACCCGGGCCTCGTCGATGAGGATGGAGTCGGCCTCGTCGACGATCGCGGTCTTCAGCGTCGGCTGGACCCGGTCGGCCAGGTCGGTGACGAGCTGGTCGCGGAGAAAGTCGAAGCCGGCCTCGCTGACCGACACGTACGTGACGTCGCAGGCGTAGGCGGCACGCCGCTCCTCGGGGGTGGACGCCTCGTTGACCCAGCCGACCGTGAGGCCCAGCAGGGTGTAGATCGGGCCCATCCACTCGGCGTCGCGGCGGGCCAGGTAGTCGTTGACGGTGAGCACGTGCACCGGGCCGTTGCCCAGCCGGACGTGCCCGTACGCGGCGATGGTCGCGGTGAGCGTCTTGCCCTCGCCGGTGGCCATCTCGGCGACCTTGCCGGAGAGCAGCGCCATGGCGCCGAGCAGCTGGACGTCGTACGGCCGCTGGTCGAGGCCGCGGCGGGCCGCCTCGCGGCCGATCGCGCAGATCTCCTCGTAGCCGGTGGCCTGCCCGGCCGCCTCGGTCAGCTCCGCGTCAGACAGCTTCTCCAGCTCCGCCTCGCGGCCCTCGATCGCTGGCAGCAGCTTCTCCAGCGGGGCCAGGTCGACCGTCGTCCCCGGGCGCTCGAGGAACCGCCGGAACCTGCTCTTCAGACGTTGCGACACACCCATGAGCGGCAACGGTACGCGAACCGGAGCCGATTGTGACCCCCGCCCGGCGCGGGGGCCGGACCGTGTCCGGATTGTGCCGTGTTTCCGCAGGTCAGGGCGTTTTCCTGATCATCCGACGAGGAGCTGGTGGGTGGCCAGCTCGCGGTAGAGCGGGCTCGTCGAGGTCAGCTCGTCGTGGGTGCCGGCGGCGACCACCCGGCCGCCGTCCAGCACCACGATCTGGTCGGCGTCCACCACGGTGGAGAGGCGGTGCGCCACGATCAACAGGGTGCGGCGCACCGCGACGGCGTCGATGGCCCGGCGCAGCGCGGCCTCGTTGCGGGCGTCGAGATTGCTGGTCGGCTCGTCGAGCAGCAGCACCGGGGGCCCGGCCAGCAGCGCCCGGGCGATGGCCAGCCGCTGCCGCTCCCCGCCGGAGAGCAGCACGCCGCCCTCCCCGACCTGCACGTCCAGCCCGTCGGCCGTCCGCTCGGCCAGGTGCCCGAGGTTGACCTCGTCGAGCACGGCGCGCAGCCGGTCGTCGGTGGCCTCCGGCGCGGTGATCAGCAGGTTGTCCCGGAGCGTGCCGGCGAGCACCGGCGCCTCCTGCTCGACGTAGCCGAGCCGGGCCCGCAGCACGTCCCGGGGCAGGTCGCGCACATCCACCCCGTCCAGGCGCAGCGCACCCCCGGTCACCTCGTAGAAGCGCTCGACCAGGGCGAGCAGGGTGGACTTGCCGGCGCCCGACGGGCCGACCAGGGCCGTGCGGGTGCCGGCCGGCACCGTGAAGCTCACCTCGTGCAGGACCGGCGGGCCGCCCGGATAGCCGAAGCCGACCCGGTCGAACTCCACGGCCGCCGGCCCGGTCGGGACGGGCCGGGCGGTCACCGCGGCCGGCCGGTCGTCCGCCCCCTCCCCCGGCACGGCGAGGATCTCCTCGATCCGGGCCAGCGCGCCGAGCCCGCTCTGAAGCTGGGTGTACGCGTGCACCGCCTGCCCCAGCGGCAGCACCAGGAAGAACAGGAACATCACGAAGGCCACCAGGTCGCCCACGCTGATCGCCCCGGCCGCCACCCGGGCCCCGCCCACGGCCAGCACCAGCAGGAACGCGCCCTGGACGGTGACCGTGCCGGCCGGACCGACGACGGCCTGCGCCCGGGCCACCCGCAGCCCGGCCGCGTACGCCTCGGTCGCGCTGGCCGCCACGGTTGCCGTCTCCCGCCGCTCGGCGCGGCTGGCCCGGATGGTCCGGGCCGCTGAGATGGCCCGCTCCACGGCCGAGGTCATCTCGCCGACCCGTTCCTGGGCCTGGCGGGCCAGCCCGCGCACCCGCCGGGCGACGGTGAGGGCGAAGCCGACGCCGACCGCGACGGCGGCCAGGGTCACCCCGAACAGCAGCGGATCCAGCAGCAGCATGGCGGTGCCGGCGCCGAGCACCATGACCGCCCCCGTGACGGTCTCGAAGAGACCGGAGGTGACCACCGCCCGCAGCAGCGTGGTGTCGGCGCCGACCCGGGACAGCAGGTCACCGGTGCGGCGCCGGTCGTACTCGGCGATGGGCAGCCGCAGCACGTGACCGGCCAGCCGCCGACGGGTGCCCAGCACGAGGCCCTCGGCGGTGCGCTGGAGCAGGTAGTCGCGGAGCCCGCCGAGCAGCGCGCCGACCACCACGAGCGCCACCAGGGCGACGACCAGCCCGGCGGCCGGGCGACCGGCGGTGATCCGGTCCAGCACCCCCCGGGTGAGCAGGGGCTGGGCCAGCGCCGCCCCGGCGCCGGTGAACGACAGCGCGCCCACCGCGACGAGGGTGCCGCGGTGGGCGCGCAGGTACGGCAGCAGGGCGGCGAGTCCGGGCGGGCTCCCGGCTTCGGTGGTCATGGCAGCACGGTAACCGGGCCGGCCCAGGCTCAGCCGGTGAGCACCACCTGGAGCTCGGAGCGGCGCCGCTCGGCCAGGTCGGTGAGCAGCGCCGGCGCCTCCTCCAGCGGCACCACCGCGGAGACGAGGTGCTTGCGGATCAGGTCGCCGTACTGGCGGAGCAGCTCGATGGTCTCGGCGGAGAGCCGCTCCCGGTCCCAGGTCGGGGCCAGCCCGCGCGGCACCCGGCCGATCTGGGCGCAGCGCAGCGACAGCCCGTTGTGGTGGAACTCCTCGCCGAGCCGGACCGCGTCCGCGCCGGCCTGGTAGAACGCCAGGTCGATCACGGTGCCCTGCGGGCGCAGCAGGCGCAGCGCGAGCTGGAGCGCCCAGTCCTGGCCCCGGCACTGGAAGACCACGTCCGCGCCCCGGTCGCCGGCGGCGTGGTTCCAGCGGGTCTTCAGCACCACGGCCGGGTCGTCCGCGTCCGGGTCGAGGGTCTCCAGGCCGAGCGCCTCGGCCACCTCGCGCCGGGCGGGCGTCGGGTCGAGGACCACCACGGAGGCGGCACCGTGCCGCCGCGCGAACAGCGCGGTGAGCAGCGCGACCACCCCGCTGCCGACCACCGCCACCCGCCGGCCGCGCACCCCGTCGCCGAGCGAGCGGACGTCGGTGCCGCACAGGTCGGCGGCGGCGTGCAGCAGGCCGTTGGCGCAGATCGGGCCCATGTGCGCGACGTAGACGCCGAGCAGCGGGTCGAGGTCGTCGGGCAGCGGCACGAACCGCTCGGCCACCGGGTCGGCGACGTAGCCGCTGCGGTGGCCGTACGTCATGGCGCCGACCGTGCCCACGGCGACGGCCGGAGTGCGGCTCTCCACCACCCGGCCGACCTGCATGTAGCCGAGCCGGGTCACCGGGTACGGCGTGCTCCCCTCCCCCGGCTGGAACAGCCCGAGGCCGGCGTCCCAGGTGACGTTCAGGTAGGGGTTGGTGCCCTTGACGTAGCTCAGCTCGGTGCCCGCGGACACCCCGCTGTAGAGGGTCTCCACCCGGAAGGTGCCATCCCTCAGCTCGGCCGCGTCCTGCTCGACCAGCTCGACCCGGCCCGGTCCGCTGACCACCACCACCCGGTCACGCATCGACGGTCACCCCCGTCTGCTCGGCCGGCGCCGCGTCGGCGACCGCGGCGGTGAGCCGCGCGGCCGGCCCGGTGGGCAGCGCCACGGCCCGCCCGGTACGCGCCGACTCGGCCACCGCGAGGGCCAGCCGCTGGGTGCGCAGGGCCTCGGCGTACGGGACCCGCACGTCGTCGCCGATCCCCCGGACCGCGTCGACGAAGGCCCGGTCGACGGCCACCCGGGCGCCGTCCGGGTCGGCGGGAAGGTGCCGCTCGCCGTCGGCGTCGCAGATGGTCAGGCCGTCCTCGGCCAGCGACAGGGCCAGCCCGTCGGCGAGGATCTCCACGCCGGCCCGGTGCTTCCAGCCCAGCACGCAGGCCGCCGCCAGGGTGCCGACCGCGCCGGAGGCGAAGCGCAGGGTGGCCGCGGTGACCGAGTCGATGTCCGCGCCCTCCACGGGCGGCGGGGTGCCGTCGCCGTACGCGGTCACCTCGGTCGCCTCGCCGACCAGCAGCCGGACCAGGTCCAGGACGTGCGCCGCCTGCTCGACGACCGGGCCACCGGAGCGGTCCCGGCGGGCCCACCAGGCGACCGGTGGCACCTTGTCCAGCCAGGCCCCGTTGACCATCCGCACCGGACGGTCGGCGAGCAGCTGCCGGGCCTCCTCCACCACGTGCAGGTAGCGCCAGTGGTGGCCGACCCCGGTGAGCAGGCCGCGCCGCTCGACCAGCGCGGCGACCCGCTCCGCCGTCTCCAGGTCCACGGCGACCGGTTTCTCCACGAACATCGGCACCCCGGCGTCGATCACCGCCTCCTCGACGGGGCCGTGCGCGAACGGCGGCACGCAGACGTAGACGGCGTCCGGGCCGGCCGCGAGCAGCTCGTCCACGTCGCGGAAGGTCCGGGCGCCGTGCGCGCCGGCGAGCGCCTCCGCCGCGTCCGGGGCGACGTCGGTCACCCCGATCAGTTCCACGTCGTCAAAGCCCGTCAACACGCGGGCGTGGCGTTGCGCCACCCCGCCGGCTCCGACCAGTCCCACCCGGCACGCGCGCATGTTCTCGACCCTCTCACCGCTCCGACAGACTCCGGAGAGCACTCCCCGGGTGGCCCCGTGGTCAAACGCGGTCGGACGCGCAATCAAACGTTCACCGCGCGGGAACCGACCGGTACGGAGGCCGTGATCAAGCTGTTAGGCATGATCCGGTTAGCACGGGCGGTGGAATGGGAAACCAGAAGCCCGTGGTTCCGCCACAACCTGGGGGTGTGCCCGTGCGGGATACAGATTCGATCGTCTCACCTGTGGTGGAGGCCTGGGCGACATACCGCACCACGTCCGCCGACGACTGGCCGGCGCGACGCCTGCTGCGGGCCAAGGGCGCGAGCCGGGTCAGTGTGGTGCTGCCGGCGCGCAACGAGGAGGGGACCGTCGGGGCGATCGTGTCGACGATCCGCGAGCACCTCATGGACCGGGTGTCGCTGGTGGACGAGCTCATCGTGGTGGACTCCCGGTCCACCGACCGGACCGCGCAGGTGGCCCGGGGGGCGGGCGCCGAGGTGGTCAGCCAGGACGCCATGACGCGCGGGCTGCCGCGGCTCACCGGCAAGGGTGACGCGCTCTGGGCCGGGCTGGCCGCGGCCGAGGGCGACGTGGTCGCGTTCGTCGACGCCGACCTGCGGGACTTCCGGCCGCACTTCGTCACCGGGCTGCTCGGGCCGCTGCTCACCGACCCGTCGGTCGACTTCGTGAAGGGCTTCTACCACCGGCCGCTGGTCCGGGCCACCGACGTGGAGGCCGACGGCGGGGGCCGGGTGACGGAGCTGATGGCCCGCCCGCTGCTCAACCTGTTCTGGCCCGAGCTGGCCGGCTTCGTGCAGCCGCTCGCCGGCGAGTACGCCGGCCGCCGGGAGGTGCTGGAGCGGGTGCCCTTCGTCTCCGGCTACGGCGTGGAGACCGCCATGCTCATCGACCTGCTGGAGCTGGTCGGGCTGGACGCGCTGGCCCAGGTGGACCTGGGTGAGCGCAAGCACCGCCACCAGGACACCGCGGCGCTGGGCCGGATGTCCGCGCAGATCCTGCTGACCGCCTGGTCCCGATTGCAGCGGCGCGGCTGGGCGGCGCCGGGCGTGGCGCCGACCGCCCTGCTGACCCAGTTCCAGCGGGGCGGCTCGGAGGCGCTGCCCAACCTGGACCGCGAGATCGTCGTCAGCGACGTCTCGATCGAGGAGCGGCCGCCGCTGGCGCAGCTGCGCCACCGGGTGCCGCGGCGACGGGTCGCGGCGTGAACGAGGGAAGGGACACCGCACGATGAGTCTCACCGTCCTGATGAACGCGGGTCCCTGGTTGTCGGTGCCGCCGCCCGGCTACGGCGGGATCGAGAACGTGGTCGCCACCCTGGTGCCGGAGCTGCGCAAACTCGGCGTGCGGGTGGTGCTCGCCTCGGTCGAGAGCAGCACGCTGCCGGTCGACGAGAAGATCTCGGTCTTCCCGGACGGGCAGTTCCAGGCGCTGCAGCGGCCCTACAACCAGGTCTGCGGGGTGTCCCAGGCGCACCTGAACGGGGTGGTCCGGGCGCTGCACGGCCGCGACGACATCGACCTGGTGCACGACCACGTGGAGGCGGTCGGGCTGGCCACCATGGCCGCGATGGGCCCGGACGCCCCGCCCGCGCTGCACACCCTGCACTGGGATCTGGCCAAGCACCCCGAGCTCTACGGCAACCTGGACGGCGGCGACCGGGTGCGGGTCAACGGCGTGTCCGCCTCGCAGCTCGCCCGGGCGCCACGCGCCCTCCAGGAGCACTCGGTGGGCCACGTGCACCTGTCCACCCCGCTCGCCGTCGGTGCGGACCGCCGGCCGGCGGTGGAGAAGGGCGAGCACGTGGTCATCCTGGGCCGGATCAACCCGGGCAAGGGGCAGGACCTGGGCGCCCGGCTGGCCCGCCAGGTCGGCTTCCCGCTGGTGCTGGCCGGCCCGGTCGGCCCGTACCACCGGCCCGAGGATCTGGCCGCGGCGGGCGACGAGGCCCGGCAGAACCCGGACGTGCGGTTTTTCTACGACCACGTGGCCCCGCACGTCGACGGCGACCTGGTGCGCTGGGTCGGCACGGTCGCCGGGCAGGAGCGTGACGACCTGGTGGCCGGGGCGCGGGCCTCGCTGTTCCCGCTGCGCTGGGAGGAGCCCGGCGGCACCGCGGTGGTCGAGTCGCTCGCCCTGGGCACGCCGGTGGTGGCCACCGCCCGCGGTTGCCTGCCGGAGCTGATCGAGCACGGCCGGACCGGGCTGCTCACCACCGACGAGGAGGAGCTGGGCGACCTGGTGCTGGCCGCCGGGCTGCTCGGTGAGGACGAGTGCCGCCGCGAGGCGGCCGCCCGGTTCACCCCCGAGCTGATGGCCCAGCGGTACGTGGACCTGTACGAGCGGGTCCGCCAGCTCGCCGCCCGGCCGTTGCAGCTCGCCTGAGTCGTACCGCGCCCGGCCCGGACCGTCGCGGACGGTCCGGCCGGGCGCGAGTTTGTCGCCGGCGGACCGGGGAAAGCCGCGCGGTCCCTGTCAGCTAGGAGGCCGGCATGACGAACTCGATGGCGCACTCCCGTGGGCGACGCAACCCGGCCGACGGCCGGGCGCCGGTACGCCGGGCCGCGGCGACCCTCGGCGTGATCTTCCTGGTGATCGGCGTGCTGGGCTTCATCCCCGGCATCACGACCCACTACTCCGACCTGAAGTTCGCCGGGCACGACTCCGACGCGAAGCTGCTCGGGCTGTTCCAGGTCTCGGTGCTGCACAACATCGTGCACCTGCTGTTCGGCGTCGCCGGCCTGCTGCTGGCCCGCACCGTCTCCGGGGCCCGGACGTTCCTCATCGGCGGCGGCGCGATCTACCTCGTGATCTGGCTCTACGGCCTGGTGGTCGACCACAACAGCGGCGCGAACTTCGTCCCCTTCAACGGCGCGGACAACTGGCTGCACTTCCTGCTCGGGGTCGGCATGATCGCCCTCGGGCTGCTCCTGACGCGGGACCGGAACCGCCGCTGAGCGGGGCGGTGTCCGGTTTCACCCGCCCGGGCACGGGTACTTCCCAGGTCTTCCCGACGAGACGGAAACGGGGGCCTGGGATGTCGACCCGGATCAGGTGCGAGGTCCGCGACGAGTCGGCGGTCACGGTCGTACGGCTGGCCGGCGCGCTCGACCTGGCCACCATGCGCTCGGTGCACACGGTGCTGGACCACTGCCTGGCGGCGCAGCCGGACGCCCTCGTGGTCGACCTGGAGAAGCTCGACGTCACGGACCCGCTCGCCCTCTCCGTCTTCGCCGCCGCGGCCCGCCGGGCCGCGGACTGGCCGGCCGTGCCCATGGTGCTGTCGGCCCCGCCGCCGGAGACGGCGGCCTGGCTCGCCGAGACCACGGCCTGCCGGGTGGTGCCGGTCCGCCGCGACTGCGCGGAGGCGACGGCGCTGGCCGGAGCGGTGGCGGCCCCGCGGCTGCGGGCCCGGCTGGAGCCGGTGGCCGGGGCCTGCCGGCGGGCCCGCGAGCTGGTCACCGACGCGTGCGCCCGGTGGAACATCCCGGAACTGGCCGGCCCGGCCTCGTTGGTCCTCAGCGAGTTGGTCGGCAACGTCGTCCGGCACGCCGGCACCCCGATGCAGGTGACGTTGACCCTGCGCCGGCCGTACCTGCGGGTGGCCGTGATGGACGGCAGCCCGGACGACCCGCGGGCGGCGACCGATCGGGACCTGCGCGCCGAGGGGGGCCGTGGGCTCATGCTGGTCCGCGAGCTGACCCAGCGCTGGGGCAGCAGCCCGGCGGGCACGGGCAAGGTGGTCTGGGCCATGCTACCGGCGAACTGACCGAATTCTCCGGTCTCGCCTGGTTTGATGGGCAGAGGTTCGGGTACGCGTGCCCGTCCTGTCTGTCGTCACACGGGGTGAGAAGCCATGCCTGAGCGGGTAGTCACGGAGCCACGAGACCGGGGGCCGGCCGTCCTCGCGCCGGCCCACTTCGGCGGCTATCCCGGCCCGGTGCGGGAGGCGGTCAAGGGCGACACGCTCTGGCGGCTGCTGCGCACCACCGACGCGAAGCTCATCGGCCTGCTCTACCTGGTCACGTCCTTCGCGTGGTTCGTCGTCGGCGGGTTCATGGCGATGCTCATGCGGGCGGAGCTGGGCCAGCCGGGGATGCAGATCCTCTCCCCCGAGCAGTACAACCAGCTGTTCACCATGCACGGCACGATCATGCTGCTGCTGTTCGCGACGCCGATGGTGTTCGGCTTCGGCAACTACATCGTGCCGTTGCAGATCGGCGCGCCGGACGTGGCGTTCCCCCGGCTCAACGCCTTCGCCTACTGGCTCTACCTCTTCGGGGGCCTGATCGCCGGGGCCGGGTTCTTCACCCCGCAGGGCGCGGCGGACTTCGGCTGGACGGCGTACACCCCCCTCAGCACCGCGCAGCACAGCCCGGGCGTCGGCGGGAACATGTGGGTGGTCGGCCTGGCGCTCTCCGGCCTCGGCACCATCCTCGGCGCCGTCAACCTGATCACCACCATCATCACCCTGCGCGCGCCCGGCATGACGCTGTTCCGAATGCCGATCTTCACCTGGAACCTGCTGCTCACCAGCGTCCTGGTGATCCTGGTCTTCCCGCTGCTGGCCGCCGCGCTGTTCGCGCTCGCCTCGGACCGGATCCTGCACTCGCACGTCTACGACCCGACCACCGCCGGGCCGATGCTCTGGCAGCACCTCTTCTGGTTCTTCGGCCATCCCGAGGTCTACATCATCGCGCTGCCGTTCTTCGGCATCATCACCGAGATCATCCCGGTCTTCTCCCGCAAGCCGATCTTCGGCTACACCGGTCTGGTGCTCGCCACCATCGCGATCACCATCCTGTCGATGACCGTCTGGGCGCACCACATGTTCGCCACCGGCCAGGTGCTGCTGCCGTTCTTCAGCATCCTCAGCTACCTGATCGCGGTGCCGACGGGCGTGAAGTTCTTCAACTGGATCGGCACGATGTGGAAGGGCCAGATCACCTTCGAGACGCCGATGCTCTTCGCCGTCGGCTTCCTCGTCACGTTCCTGCTCGGCGGGCTGACCGGCGTCCTGCTGGCCAGCCCGCCGGCCGACTTCCACCTGCACGACACGTACTTCGTGGTGGCGCACTTCCACTACGTGCTCTTCGGCACCATCGTCTTCGCCGCGTTCGGGGGGCTCTACTTCTGGTTCCCCAAGATGACCGGGCGGCTGCTCGACGAGCGCCTGGGCAAGATGCACTTCTGGACCATGTTCATCGGGTTCCACGCCACCTTCCTCGTGCAGCACTGGCTCGGCGCCGAGGGCATGCCCCGCCGGTACGCCGACTACCTGCCCAGCGACGGTTTCACCATTCTCAACGTGATCTCCACCCTCGGTTCCTTCCTGCTCGGCGCGTCCACGCTCTTCGTGATCTACAACATCTGGAAGTCCTGGCGGTACGGCGCCAGAGTCACGGTCGACGACCCGTGGGGCTTCGGCAACTCGCTGGAGTGGGCCACCACCTGCCCGCCGCCGCTGCGCAACTTCGACCGGATGCCGCGGATCCGCTCCGAGCGGCCGGCCTTCGATTTGAAGTACGGCTCGCTCGTCGCCGACCTGGGTCGGGACCTGCCGCAGCGCACCACCAAGCCCCCGCAGCACTTCATGGAGGAGTTGCACCACGAGCGGCACGTCCCCGAGTCGCCGGCCGCCGAGGGCGCGCACGGCGCCCGCGGGGCCGTCGAGTACCAGCCCGCCCCGCAGTCGGGCGCCCGGCCGGTCGACGTGCCGGAGCCGGAGGAGGTGCGCCGGCCCAGCTTCGAGGAGACCGACGAGCCGGAGGAGACGATCCTGGGGGCGCAGCGCGAGGAGCAGCCGAACGACGAGTGGCGGCACCCGCGCGGCCACGGCGACACCCCGGAGCACTGAGCGGAGGACCGCGGGAAGGGCCGGCACCGTCGGGCGCCGGCCCTTCCGTCTCGCGGGTACGCGGGGCGGACACGGCGCCGCGCCGGCCCCGGGAACGGGAGCCGGCGCGGTCGGAGCGGTCAGTCGGCGGCGGGCAGGCCGGCCGCGGTGAGCGAGCGGCGCACCGCGGGCTGCACCCGGGTCAGCCGCAGCGGCACCCCGGTACGCGCGGCGGCGTCCCGGCCGGCCATCAGCGCGGCGATCCCGCCGGCGTCGAAGCCGCCCGCGCCCACCAGGTCGACCACCACCTCGCGGGGCTGCCCCGTGACCGCCTCCAGCATGGCCTTGCGGAGCTGGTCCGCACCGTCCCGGTCGACCTCTCCCCCGACCTCGACGACCACCCGGTCGCCGTTCTGCCGCACCGAGATCCGCGCCTTGGCCGGCTCGGACTCGGCTGCGCCGTTCTGCCAGGGTGGCGGGGCGTCGGCGAGCATCGCCTGGCGCAGCCAGGTCAGCGCCCGGGACAGCAACCGGGACACGTGCATCTGTGAGATGCCGAACCGGGCCGCGATCTCCGCCTGGGTCTGGTTGCCGTAGAAGCGCATGGCGAGGATCCGCCGCTCGCGCCAGGGCAGCCGGTGCAGCAGACCGCTGACCGTGACCCGGTCGTCGACCGACTCCAGGGCGTTGTCCGACTCGCCGACGAGGTCGCCGAACTCGGCGGAGCTCTCCCCGCCGACGGGCGCGTTGAGCGAGGCCGGGCTGTAGCCGGCGGCCGACTCCAGCGCGGCGAGGATCTCCTCCTCCGGCGTCTCCAGCCGCTCGGCCAGCTCGGCCACCGTGGGCGCCCGAGACAGCTCGCTGGTCAGCGCCGCGGTCGCCTGCCCGACCTCCAGGATCAGGTCGCGCAGCCGGCGCGGCACGTGCACGCCCCAGGTGCGGTCCCGGAAGTGCCGTTTGATCTCGCCCACGATGGTGATGGCCGCGTACGCGGTGAACGAGCCCCGCTCGGGGTCATAACGGTCGACGGCGTTCACCAGGCCGAGGCGGGCCACCTGCTCCAGATCCTCCAGCGGTTCCCCGCGGCCCCGGTAACGGCGGGCCAGCCGACCGGCGAAGGGCAGCGCGAAGCGGACCAGGTCGTCCCTCGCCTCCTGCCGCCGCTCCGGTGGCAGGCCGGCGATCCGTGCCGCGTACGCGAGCGCCGCCGCGTCGAGGTCCTCCAGGCCCCGCTCGGTGGGTGGTGGTGTGGTTGTGGTGGTCTGTCCGAACATCCGCGCCTCCCTCAGGAAGGTCCCCCGCCCGGATCGGAACCGGTCGTGCGCGTGGTCGGGCCACGCACCGGGCCGGAAGTTGGGTTACGTGACGGAACGCCGGAAGCGGCGGCCGCCCGCCGCACGGCGTCGTGGGCCGTTCCGCGGCGAGCGGTGTTCCCGCTCCGTAGGTACTCAATCACGGACCGCAGGATCGCGAGGATGTTTCGCCAGGTTGGCCGGCGACCCGCCGGCCGCCCGCGTCAGGAGACCAGCAGCCCCTGGTGGGCGCCCGCCTCGCGCAGCGCGGCGAGGGCCTCGGCCATCCCCAGGGGCGGCGGCACGGGCAGGTCGTAGGGCTGGTTGCGCAACACCTCCGTGGCACGGCGGGTGGCGACGGCGGCGACCGGGTAGCCGCGCGCCGAGCCACGGTCCAGGGCGCGACGGCGGCGGCCGAACCCGGCCACCGCGAGCCACTGCGGCAGCCCCGCGACGGCCGGCGAGCGGACCCCGGGCGGCTCGGGCAGCACGTCCACCGAGCTGAACGGCTCGCTGCCGGCGAGCCACCACTCGACCCCCTGCACCCGCCGGCGGGTCGCGTTCTCGCACCAGTAGGGCACCAGCCCGGCCCGGACCACCTGCCAGGGGTCGAGCAGCCGTCCGCACTCGACCACCAGGCGGTCGCCGGTCTTGCCGGCCCGGCGCAGCCAGCGCCGGTACAGGTCGGCGGTCGCCGCGCTCAGCGCGTCCGGCTGCGGGACGACGATCCGGTGCAGCGGGTGCCCGTGCCGGCCGCCCCACTCCCGGGCGTCGTGTTCGAAACCGGACTCCACGCCGTTCTCGGCGAAGGCCGCCGGTGAGGTGACGTCCGGGGGCGCCCACCGCGCCCCGTCACCGCCGGTCGAGCGGAGCACCTGGCGCAGCGCGTGCGCGTCCGGGTGGAAGTCGACCGGGTCCAGCCCGCTGGCCGGGGAGCCGACCTGGAAGCTGTGCCCGGTCCCGTCGTCGCGCACGGGCCAGGTGCGCGCGTCGTGCAGCAGCAGCACCGGCGCCCCGGGCTCCAGCCCCTCGACCAGGAACCGGGCGTACGCCGCGGGCAGCGCCCGCCAGCGCAGCGCGAGGCTCACCAGGGCGCCCGCCGACGCGCCCCGGCTGGCCGGGCAGTGGACCTGCCGGACGTGCACGCGGGCGTTGCCGGCGAGGAGCCGGCCGGCGAGCGCCGCCCCGTGGTCGAGCGCGGCGTCGGGGCGGTCCACCGCGCCCCGGTTCCAGTGGGCGGCCACCTCGAACCCGGCGGGCAGCCAGGGCACCCCGAGCGCCACCGCCAGGTGGGCCGCCGCGCCGTGCGGCGAGCCGAACACCGCTCCGGGCCAGCGCCGGGCCGGGTACTGGCCGACGAACCACCCGGCAACCCGTTCGAGGTCCACCTCGGCGACCTCGGCGGGGGTGAGCGCGGCCCGGCCGGCGGCCCGCGCCGCGGCGGCGCGGCGGACCGGCTCCGGGGCCCCGGTGAAGCGGGACAGCGGGCCCGGGTGGCCGAGGTCGCCGCAGTCGTCGCCGCGCAGCGCCCGGGCCGTCACGGCGACCAGGAGGCGCGCGGCGCTGCCCGGCGCCACCACCCGTTCGCCGTCCAGCGCACCGTCGGCCGACTGCCCCACGGGCACCTTCCGCACCGACCCCACCTTGCCTCGTTCGCTCACCACGCGGCCCGGCTTCCCGTCCCTCTGGGGTCTAAACGGGGCATCCCCCCACGGGTCGGGTCAATCACCGGACGGGCGGCGGCACCGCGCGCGGCACGCACGAAAGCCGTTCCGCCGTCCCCCGCCCAGCGGCAGGCAGACGCGTCGATCATGAAGTTAGCGCCCTGGAACACGCTTTCCAGAGGCGCCAACTTCATGATCGACGGGGGCGTGCGGTGCGGCTAGACCAGGTCCTCCGCCTCCACGGCCGTTCCCGTGTGCAGGACCCGCTCGCGTACCCGGCGGGCCGCGTCGCCGTTCGCGAACAGGCCGCGCAGGTCGGCCAGGGCCGGCTCGGGCGGATCCAGCGGGACCGCCGGGTCGACCACGGCCTCCAGCACGCTGGGCCGGTCCGCGGCGAGCACCTCGTCCCAGGCGGGACCGACCAGGTCGGGGCGGTCCACGCGTACGCCGTGCAGGCCGAGCAGCCGGGCCCAGCCGGCGTACGGCACGTCGGGCCGCCGGTCGGCGAACGCGCCGGGCGGGCGACCGACGCCCATCCCGGACTGGTCGCGGTTGTTCAGCACCAGCACCACCAGCCGGGGGTCCTGCCACTCCTGCCAGTGGTGCGCCACGGTGATCAGCTCGGCCAGCCCGTTGAGCTGCATGGCCCCGTCGCCGAGCAACGCGATCACCGGCTCGTCCGGCCGGGCCAGCTTCGCGGCCACCGCGTACGGCAGACCGCACCCCATCGAGCCGAGCGTGCCGCAGAGCTGGGCCCGGACGCCCGGCGGCAGTTCCAGGTGCCGGGCGTACCAGTAGATGACCGAGCCGACGTCCACCGCGACTGAGCCGCGGCGCGGGACCCGCGTCGAGAGTTCCTGCAGCACGAGCTGCGGGTTGATCGGCTCGGCGGGGGCGGCGGCGCGCTCGGCGGCGGTCTCCCGCCACCGGTCCACCGAACCCTCCACCACGCCCCGCCACTGGGCGTTGGGCCGGGCCGGCACGCGGGCCAGCAGCGCGCGCAGCGTCTCCGCGGCATCGCCCACCAGAGGCACGTCGACCGGGTACCGGGTGCCGATGCGCCGGCCGTCGATGTCGATCTGGACGGTGCGGACCTGGCCCGGCATGGGGAACCAGTCGGTCCACGGGTCGTTGGTGCCGACCATGAGCAGGGTGTCGCAGCCACCCATGAGCTGCGCGGCGGCCGTGGTGCCGACCTCGCCGAGCACGCCGGTGTGGAAGGGCAGGCGCTCGTCGAGCACCGGCTTGCCCAGGAGCGAGGTGGCCACGCCCGCGCCGAGCCGGTCGGCGAGCGCCACGATCTCCTCGGCCGCGCCGTGTGCGCCCTGGCCGACCAGGATCGCCACCCGCTGGCCGGCGCCGAGCAGCGCGGCGGCGGCGTCCAGGTCGACGTCGTGCGGCAGCACCCGGGCCAGCGGCTCGCCCGGGGTCGCCGACATCACGCCGGCGACCTGCGGCATCAGGTCGGGAACGGCGGCCACCTGCAACGCGTACGGCAGCACCACGCAGGTCGGGCTGCGGGTCGCCGCCGCGGTGCGGAACGCCTGGTCCAGCAGGCCCGGCACCTGGTCGGGCGTGCGGCCGTAGCGGACGAACTGGTTGCAGACGTCGCCGAAGAGCCGGCCCAGCCCGATCTCCTCGTGCGCCCCGCCGAGCGGCCCGCTGATGTCCTCGCCGACGATGGCCACCACCGGTTTGCTGTCCAGCTTGGCGTCGTACAGGCCGTTGAGCAGGTGCACCGCGCTGGGGCCCTGGGTGGCCAGGCACACCCCGATCCCGCCGGTGAACTTGGCGTGCCCGGTGGCCATGAACGAGGCGGTCTCCTCGTGCCGGGCGGGGATGAACTCCGGATCCCCGCCCGCCGCGTCGAGCGCGTCGACCAGTGGCGCGATCGCCGCCCCCGGGTAACCGAAGGCCCGGGGCACCCGCCAGGCCCGCAACCGTTCGACGACCAGGTCCGCCACGGTGCGGTCAGTCATTGCCCCGCCCGGGCGTGCTGGCGTCGACGTAGCGCAGCACGGCGCCGACACCGTCGGTGAGCTCCGGCGCCTCCTCCGGCGCGAGCACGGTCAGCTCGGCGTCGGTGCCGATGAGCGCGCGCAGCAGCGCGGCGTCGGCGCGTACCTTCTGCGGGTCGGCCACGGACATGTCCGCCAGCTGCCGCGGGTCGGTGGCGATCTCGGTGGGCTCCGGCCCGACCCACAGCTCGCCGTCGGCGGACGGGTCGTCGACGATCAGCATGGTGTCGACCTGGTTGCGTTGCAGGGCAGAGACCACCGCGTCCAACCCGGCGCCGACGTCCTCCTGCACGCCGAAGCGGTCCAGCGCGGTGGCGATCCGTTGGTCGGCGACCTCGGCGATGGTCTGCACGGTGATGTCGTCCATCAGCATCTCGTCGGCGCCGACGTACTCGCGGGAGCCGGCGTCGGTGCGGACCAGCACGTCCTGCCAGCGCTCCGGCAGCTGGGCGGCGATCATCCCGGTGGCCCGGATGTCCCCGGCGACCAGCACCACGTCCGCGCCGACCCGGTCGGCCAGTTCGGCGGTGGCCGCGGCGGCGTCGCCGGCGTTGTGGTGCCACGCCTCCATGGCGGCCCGCTGGTAGCGGGACTGCGACCAGCCGCCCGGCTGCACCCGGCGCAACTGGTGGCTCTCCCGCCCCTTGATCGTGGCCCGGCGTGGCACCCCGCCGGCGCTGACCGCGACGGCGTCCGCGCCGGTCCGGTCGGCCAGCACCCGCACCCAGGCGATCTGCTCGCCGCGCTGGGCGACCAGCGGCATGGTGTGCGGCAGCGCGGACCAGCTCGCCAGGTCGCGCAACGGTGGCGCGGAGAGGTACTCGGTGAGCACCACCCGTCCCCGGTTGGCGAAGACCGCGATGCCATAGTCCCCGGGCATCGGGGTGTGCCGGCGGACCACCTCCTCGACCGCCTCGACGGTCGCCTGGTCGGCGCCCTGCCCGATCAGGTCGCCCTTGAGCGCGCGCCAGCGCAGGTCGACCTGCGGACGCGCGTCGTGGGTGTCCCGGGAGGCGTCCATGTACACCGAGCACCAGGGCCCGGGACGGTCGTAGAGCGGGCGCAGGAAGGACAGCTGCATGCTCGACCCCTTTCCAGCTCGGCCGCACGCATACCCGCGCGACCCCGGATGTCACCTTGCGGGCGCCGGCCGCGTGACCGGCGTTCATTCACGTCGTTCAACCCGGAGGATCGATACGATCAGTGAACGCGACGGAACTCTCGGTGGTGAAGATGGACACGGAGCTGCACATTCGCCGCAGCGTCCACCCGACGGAACGGATCCTCACCGGGCGGCTGGTCCGCCTCCTGGAGGGCTATGCCCGCGAGGTGCGGGTGGGGCAGCCGGTGCTGGTCGCGGTGCTGACCGCCGCGGGTGTGGTGGGACTCCTGCTCCGGGTGGTGCGCGCGTTGCTCAGCAGCGGCGGCGGGGGCGCCCGGCGCAGCTTCAAGGAGCTGAAACAGGGGCCCGAGTTCCTGGTCACGCCGGTGCGGGTGCGCGACGCCGCCGACCGGCTCGTGGAGGTGGAGCTGCACGGTCACCTGCCGCAGAGCGCCCTGCACCCCGGTGACCACGTGCAACTCACCCTGCGCCCGCAGCGCGACGCCGACCTGCCGCCCCGGATCGAGCGGATCGTCAACCTGACGACCGGCCAGCTGCTGACCCCGCGTACCGCGACGCTCTGGTCGCACCTGGGGCCGGCGCTGCTGCTCCAGGCGGTGCTCGGCGTGCTGCTGCTCGCGGGCGTCGCCGCCTGCTCGGCGCTCGGCTGAGGTTTCCGCCTCCGCCGCCCGGGGCACCGGCTCGGTCATGTTCCCCGGATTCACCCTGTCGGAGATCGATCTCGGCCCGGTCCGGCTGCGGGTCCGGCACGGCGGCTCCGGGCCGCCGGTGGTGCTGCTGCACGGGCATCCGCGTACCCACGCCACCTGGCACCGGGTCGCGCCGCTGCTCGCCGCGCGGCACACCGTGATCTGCCCGGACCTGCGCGGCTACGGCGGTTCGTCCAAGCCGCCGAGCGACCCGGCGCACACGGTCTACTCGAAGCGGGCCATGGCCGGCGACGTGGTGGCGCTGCTCGACGCGCTGGGCCATCCCCGGGCGGCGGTCGTCGGCCACGACCGGGGCTCGTACGTGGCCATGCGCACGGCGCTGGACCACCCGGACCGGGTGACCCGGCTCGGCGTCCTGGACGGGGTGCCGATCGGCGAGGCCCTGACCCGCTGCGACGCCCGGTTCGCGGCCCGCTGGTGGCACTGGTTCTTCCTGGGCCAGCTCGCCAAGCCGGCCGAGCGGGTGATCAACGCCGACCCGGACGCCTGGTACGGCGGCTCGCCGGAGGCGATGGGCGCGGAGGCGTACGCCGACTACCGCCGGGCCATCCACGACCCGGCCACGGTGCACGCCATGTGCGAGGACTACCGGGCCGGTCTCGGCCCGGACCGGGCGGCGGACGACGCGGACCGGGCCGCCGGCCGGCGGATCGGCTGCCCGGTGCTGTTCGCCTGGTCCGAGCGGGACGACATGGTCGACCTGTACGGCGACCCGGCGGCGATCTGGCGGGACTGGGCCGACGACGTGCGGGCGGCCTCGATCCCCTCCGGCCACCACATGGCCGAGGAGGCCCCGGCGGAACTGGCCGCCCTGCTCGGGGACTTCCTGGCCGGGTGAGCCGCGGCGGTCAGCCGACCGGCGTGAGGGGACGGTCGGTGGCGGCCGGGGCGGCGAGGAGGCCCCGGCGGCGGGCCCACCGTTCGAAGAGCACCGTGGCGAACGGCGGCACGGCGCACGCGAGCGCGATCGCGGTGTGCCACAGCGACCAGCGCCGTTGCCGGGCCACCACGAGCACGAGCAGCCCGTACGCCACGAACAGCGCGCCGTGGACGGGGCCGAAGACGTGCACGCCGATCTCGTTGCGCGGCGGCCCGTACTTGACGGCCATGCCGGCCAGCAGGGCGGCCCAGGAGCAGGCTTCGGCGATCGCCGCCGCCACGAACAGCCGGATGGTCGTCTCGCGCATCCGGCCATGCTAGCCACCCGGGCCCGCGGGACCGGCCGGGGAAACCGGCGAGGCGACAGGGATCACCGGCGGGACGGCTGGGTAGTAATCGATCCCCCGGGTCTTTCCCCGCGACACCGGGGCGTGCGAGGTTAGGGGGGACCAACGGTGACAGGGTGGTGACCATGGGCGAGGACGTCGGCGCGCGCACCTTCAGCCGGGAGGACCGGGCCCGCTACCGCGACAAGGTGCGGCGCTGCCTGGACGTGTTCGCCGAGATGCTGCGCGAGTCCCGCTTCGACGTGGAGCGGCCGATGACCGGGCTGGAGATCGAGCTCAACCTGGTCGACGACGAGTCCCAGCCGGCCATGCGCAACGCGGACGTGCTGGAGGCGATCGCCGATCCGAGCTTCCAGACCGAGCTGGGCCAGTTCAACGTGGAGATCAACGTCGCGCCGCGCCGGCTCACCGGCACCGGCACGGCGCAGTTCGAGGAACACGTCCGGGCCAGCCTCAACGCCGCGGAGGAGAAGGCCCGCGGGGTCGGCGCGCACATGGTGATGATCGGCATCCTGCCCACCCTGCGCCCGGAGCACCTGACGGCCGAGACCCTGTCGGCCAACCCCCGCTACGCCCTGCTCAACGAGCAGATCTTCGCCGCGCGCGGCGAGGACCTGCGGATCTCGATCAGCGGAGTGGAGCGGCTGGCCACCACGGCGGACACCATCACCCCCGAGGCCGCCTGCACCAGCACCCAGTTCCACCTCCAGGTCAGCCCGGCGCAGTTCGCCGACTACTGGAACGCCGCCCAGGCGATCGCCGGCGTCCAGGTCGCCCTGGGCGCCAACTCGCCGCTGCTCTTCGGCCGGGAGCTGTGGCGGGAGACCCGCGTGCCGCTGTTCCAGCAGGCCACCGACACCCGCGCCGAGGAGATCAAGGCCCAGGGGGTACGCCCCCGGGTCTGGTTCGGGGAACGCTGGATCACCAGCGTGTTCGACCTGTTCGAGGAGAACGTGCGCTACTTCCCGGCGCTGCTGCCGGTCTGCGACCCGGAGGACCCGGCGGAGACCCTGGCCGCCGGCGGCGTGCCGAAGCTCGCCGAGCTGCGGCTGCACAACGGCACCGTCTACCGGTGGAACCGCCCGGTCTACGACGTGCTGAAGGGGCGCCCGCACCTGCGGGTGGAGAACCGGGTGCTGCCCGCCGGGCCGACCGTGCTGGACACCGTCGTCAACGGCGCCTTCTACTTCGGCCTGGTCCGCGCCCTCGCCGAGTCCGACCGGCCGCTCTGGTCGCAGATGTCGTTCAGCGCGGCCGAGGAGAACTTCACCAACTGCGCCCGACACGGCATCGACGCCCAGGTGTTCTGGCCCGGGCTCGGCTACCTGCCGGTGACCGAACTGGTGCTGCGCCGGCTGCTGCCGCTGGCCCACCACGGGCTGGACCGGTGGGGCCTCGACCCGGCCGAGCGGGACCGGCTGCTCGGCATCGTCGAGCAGCGCTGCCTGACCGGCCGCAACGGCGCGACCTGGCAGGTGGAGACGCTGCACCGGCTGGAGTCCGCCGACCACCTGGACCGGCCGGAGGCGCTGCGCGAGGTGGTCCGCCACTACGTCGACCTCATGCACAGCAACCGCCCGGTCCACGAGTGGCCGCTGCCCTGACCGTTCCGGGTCACAGCGGAGTCGAGCGCGGCGCACGGCCGGCCAGCTGGTCGCGGCGACGGATGAGGTACGCCGTCTCGGCGGTGTTGCCGGCCAGCCCGATCGCCCGGTCGTACGCCGCCCGCGACTCCGCGCTCCGGCCGAGCCGGCGCAGCAGGGCGGCGCGGGCGGCGTGGAAGGCGTGGTAGCCCTCCAGCGGCAGGCCGTCCACCTCCGCCAGGGCGACCTCCGGGCCGTCGAGCTCGGCGACCGCGATCGCCCGGTTGAGCCGCACGATCGGCGAGGGGTCGAGGCGCACCAGCCGGTCGTAGAGCGCGACGACCTGCGACCAGTCGGTGTCCCGGGCGTCGCGGGCGTCGGTGTGGACGGCGTTGATCGCGGCGAGGATCTGGTACCGCCCCGGGGCCTGGCCGGAGGCGAGGCGCGCGCGGACCAGGGCGTGGCCCTCGGCGATCAGCTCGCGGTCCCAGGCGCCGCGGTCCTGCTCGTCCAGGGTCACGAGCTCGCCGCTCGCGGACACCCGCGCCGCCCGGCGGGCCTCGGTCAGGAGCATCAGCGCCAGGAGGCCGGCCACCTCGCCGTCGGCCGGCATGAGGGCCCGGACCAGCCGGGTCAGCCGGATGGCCTCGGCGGTCAGGTCGCCGCGGACCGCCTCCGTGCCGGGGCCGGAGGCCAGGTAGCCCTCGTTGAAGATCAGGTAGAGAACGGCCAGCACCCCGCTGAGCCGGGCCGGGAGGTCCTCCCGGAACGGCACGCCGAAGGGGATCCTGGCCGCCTTTATCTTCGCCTTCGCGCGGGTGATCCGCCGGCCCATGGCGCTCTCCTGGACCAGAAACGCGCGGGCGATCTCGGGCACGGTGAGCCCGCCGACCAACCGGAGCGTCAGCGCGATCCGTACCTCCATGGCGAGAGCGGGGTGGCAGCAGGTGAAGACGAGGCGGAGCCGGTCGTCGTCGATGGCGCCGAGCGGCTCGGGGATGTCGGACAGCATCAGCGCCTCCCGGTGCTTCTCCTCGCGCCGGACCTCCCGCCGGAGCCGGTCGACGGCCTTGCGGTGGGCGGTGGTGGTGAGCCAGCCGCCGGGACTCGGCGGGACGCCGTCGACGGGCCAGCGCTCGACGGCGGTCGCGAACGCCTCGGCGGCCATGTCCTCGGCGATGTCGAGGTCGCCGAAGCGCCGGGCCAGGGCCGCGACCACCCGGGCCCACTCCTCGCGGTGGACCCGGGTGATCACCTCGTCGACGTCGGTCATCAGCCCAGGAACGGCCGGAGCTCGACCCTCCGGTTGCAGTGCTTCGACCCTGAGGCGGCGAGCCGGAGCGCCACGTCGAGGTGGGGGGCCTCGATGATCCAGAAGCCGATGACGTGCTCCTTCGACTCCACGTAGGGCCCGTCGGTGAACACCGGCTCCCCGTCCCGGCCGTCCACCACGGTGGACGAGGCGGGCGACGCGAGGCCGCCGGCGAAGACCCAGTGGCCGTCGGCCCGGAGCCGCTCGTTGAAGACGTCGATCGCGGCCATCTCCGCGTCGGTGGCGAGGTCGGCCGTGTCGGTGAGCACGGACATCAGGTACTGCGCCATGGGGGATCATCTCCTGTCGCCGGTGGCCGCTCCCTCGGGCCGCCTGTCACCCCTGCTACGAACGCCGCCGCCCCGATCCGACACGCGCGCCGGGATTTCTCCGGGGATTGTCCTCCGCTTTTCAGAGCGCGACGATCGCGGCCGACTCCGCCGGCAGTTCGATCCCGTCCCGCATGACGGTGACCCCTTCGGAGGTGGCGAGCAGCACCCGGCGCACCACACCGGGCAGGTTGATCCGCTGCGCCTTGCCGGCCAGGTTCGCCACCACGAGGCAGCCGCCGCGGCGCATCAGCAGAAACTGGTCGCCGTGGCGTACCTCGACGTGGCTGAGCCGCGGGTCGGACAGGTCGGGGCGGCGCTTGCGCAGCGCGATGAGCCGCCGGTAGAAGTCGTACATCTCCCGGTGCTCGGGCTTGTCCAGCTCGGCCCAGTCGAGCCGGGACCGGACGAAGGTCTGCGGGTCCTGCGGGTCGGGCACGTCCCCCGCCGGCCAGCCGTGGGCGGCGAACTCCCGCCGGCGCCCGGTCGCCACGGCGGTGGCCAGCTCGGGCTCGGGGTGGCTCGTGAAGAACTGCCAGGGGGTGCTGGCGGCCCACTCCTCCCCCATGAACAGCATGGGGGTGAAGGGCGCGGTCATCAGCAGGGTGGCGCCGACGCGCAGCAGCCCGGCGGAGAGCGTGGCGGAGATCCGGTCGCCGGTGGCCCGGTTGCCGATCTGGTCGTGGTTCTGGAGGTACGCCACGAACCGGTGCCCCGGCGTGCGCTGCCGGTCGACGGGCCGGCCGTGGCTGCGGTTGCGGAAGCTGGACCAGGTGCCGGCGTGGAAGAACGCGCCGGTCAGCACGTCGGTGAGGCATTCGAGGGAGCCGAAGTCGCCGTAGTAGCCCTGCCGTTCCCCGGTGAGCAGGGTGTGCAGCGCGTGGTGGGCGTCGTCGTTCCACTGGGCGTGCAGCCCGTAGCCGCCGGCCTCCCGCGGGGTGATCAGCTTCGGGTCGTTGAGGTCGCTCTCGGCGATCAGCGACAGCGGCCGGCCCAGGTGGGTGGAGAGCGTCTCCACCTCGACCGCGACCTCCTCCAGGAGGTGGGTGGCCCGGGAGTCGGGCATGGCGTGCACGGCGTCCAGCCGCAACCCGTCGACGTGGTAGTCGCGCAGCCACATGAGCACGCTGTCGACGATGTAGCGGCGCACCCCGTCGGAGTGCGGCCCGTCCAGGTTGACGGTGCGGCCCCAGGTGTTGCTCTGCTCGGTGAGGTACGGCGCGAAGCGCGGCGCGTAGGCCCCGGAGGGCCCGAAATGGTTGTAGACGACGTCGAGGATCACCCCCAGCCCCTTCGCGTGCGCCGCGTCGACGAAGCGCTTGAGCCCGTCCGGCCCGCCGTACGGCTCGTGCGGCGCGTACCAGCAGACGCCGTCGTAGCCCCAGTTGTGCTCGCCGTTGAAGGCGTTGACCGGGAGCAGCTCGACGAGGTCGACGCCGAGGTCGACCAGGTGGTCGAGGCGGCCGATCGCCGCGTCGAAGGTGCCCTCCGGGGTGAAGGTGCCGATGTGCAGCTCGTAGAGGACGCTCCCGGCCAGCTGCCGCCCGGTCCAGCCCTGGTCGGTCCAGCCGAACGCGGCGTGGTCGTAGCGCCGGCTCGGCCCGTGCACGCCCTGCGGCTGCCAGGCCGACCGGGGGTCGGGCAGGGCCCGCTCGTCGTCGTCGAGGAGGAACGCGTAGTCGGTGCCCGGTCCGGCGCCGGGCACCTCGACCCGCCACCAGCCCTCCGGCCCGGGACGCATGTCGTGGTCGGCGACGCCGGGCAGGCGCAGCCGGACCCGGGCGGCTTCGGGCGCCCACACCGTGAACTCGGTCATGCGGCTGCCTCCACGGAGTCGGTGGGAGCGAGGAGGGCGACGGGATAGGTGCTCAGCAGATCGTGCATCAGCAGCTCAGCCCCACTGTAGACCCGACCGGTGAACACGTCCGTAACACTGTTGCCGGAAATCGCCAGCGTCGTGTCGCCCCACCCGCCGGCGCGGGCCAGCCGCAGCGGCAGCCGGGTGGCCACCGCGACGGCGCCACCCCGGTCGAAGGCCACCGCGTGCGCGCCGGCCGGGCCGTGCGCGGGCACCGGCCGGTAGCCGGTGAACAGACCCGGGCGGTCCCGCCGCAGCCGCAGGGTGCGGGAGACCACGAGCAGCTTGGCCGCGCCGTCGGCGGCCACCGCGGGCCGCCAGCCGACGTCGAGCCGGGCCAGCAGGTCCCGGCGTACGGCGAAGTCGACCGGGCGGCGGTTGTCCGGGTCGACGAGGGAGTTCTCCCACAGCTCGGTGCCCTGGTAGGTGTCCGGCACACCGGGCATGGCGAGCTGGACCAGCTTCTGCCCGAGCGAGTTGGACCAGCCGGCCGGGGTGATCTCGTCGGCGAACGCGGTGAGCTGGGCGTGCAGCTCCGGGTCGTCGTACATCCGGTCGACCAGGGCGTGCAGCTCGTGCTCGAACGCCGGGTCGGGGTCGGCCCAGCTGGTCGACGCCGACGCCTCCCGGGCGGCCTTCTCCGCGTACCCGTGCAGGCGCTCCCGCTCGATCGGCCAGGCCCCGACGGCGGTCTGCCACAGCAGGTGGGCGAGGGCCGGGTCGGCCAGCGGGGCCCGGGACATCCAGTCGGCGACCCGCTCGGCCCAGCGCCCGGGCAGCTCGGACAGGACGGCGAGCCGGGCCCGGACGTCCTCGCCGCGCTTGGTGTCGTGGGTGGAGAGGGTGGTCATGCTGGCCGGCCAGCGCACCTGCCGGGCGGCGGCGAAGCGGTGGAACTCGGCCGGTGGCACCCCGAAGTGGGCCGGGCTGCCGCCCACCTCGTTGAGCGCCACGAACCGGCTCCACCGGTAGTAGGCGGTGTCCTCCACGCCCTTGGCCATGACCGCGCCGGACAGCTGCGGGAAGCGGGCGGCCAGCTCGTGGTCGGGGTCGCGGAGCCGGGCGGTGACCGCGTCCAGCACTGCGGTCAGGTCGGGACGGCGGCGGCCGGCCTCGGCGCGGGCGGCCGCCAGATGTCGGACGCCCTCCGGCGGGTAGCCGCGGTAGACCGGGAAGCAGGCCGCCAGCTCGGCGAGGGCGGGCCGCACCTGCTCGGCGGGCAGTTCGGGGACGAGCGCGGCGAGCCGGCTCAGCTCGGCGGCGAGCAGCCGGGTGGCCGCCGCCAGCTTGGTGTCGTGGGTGAGGTCCTGCCACGAGGTGTGCCGACCGGTGAGCCGGCCGTCCAGCGCCGTGAAGTCCGCCTCGGCGTCCGGGTCGACGAAGAGCCCGCCGGCCGCCGCCAGGGCGTCGTAGCCGGTGGTGCCGTCGACCGGCCAGTCCGGCAGCTCCTCCCCGTACTCCAGGATCTTCTCCACCACCAGCCACGCGCCGGGCGCGGCGGCGCGCAGCCGGGCCAGGTAGCCGGCGGGGTCGCGCAGCCCGTCCGGGTGGTCGACCCGGATGCCGTCGAGGTCGCCGGCGGCGGCCCAGCGCAGGATCTCGGCGTGGGTGGCGCGGAAGACCTCCGGGTCCTCCACCCGGAGGCCGGCCAGGTCGGAGACGGCGAAGAACCGGCGGTACGTCAGCTCGGTGTCGCCGCGCCGCCAGTTGACCAGCTCGTAGTGCTGCCGGTCGTGCACCTCGCGCGGGGTGCCGTCCCCGGTGCCGTCGGCGATCGGGAAGCGGTGCTCGTGGTAGCGCAGCTCGCCGTCGACCACCTTGAGGTCGTCGAGGGCGTCGGGGGTGTCGGCGAGGACGGGCAGCAGCAGCCGGCCCCGGTCCCAGTCGATGTCGAACCAGTCCGCGTACGCCGAGGCCCGGCCCCGGCGCAGCACGTCCCACCAGGCTGGGTTGGCGGCCGGCCGGGCCACCCCGGCGTGGTTGGGCACGATGTCCACCACCAGGCCGAGCCCGGCCGCGCGCAACGCCCGGACGAGGCGCTGCCGGCCGCCCTCGCCCCCGAGCTCCGGGTTGACCGCGCGGTGGTCGACCACGTCGTAGCCGTGCTGGGAGCCGGGGGTGGCGGAGAGCAGGGGCGCGCTGTAGAGGTGCGTGACGCCCAGGTCGGCCAGGTAGCCGGCGAGGACGGCGGTGGCGTCGAGGTCGAAGCCGGGGCGGACCTGGACACGGTAGGTCGACCCCACCCGCGTCGTCGCCGCCGTCGTGTCGTGGGGGTGGGGGGTGTCGGGCATGGGTCAGGCCGTCCTCTCCAGGACCAGCAGCGAGCGGTCGGGGACGCACACGCTCCCGCCCGCCTCGACCGCCAGGGTCTTCTCCGGATCCGGGTCCGCGGTGCTGATGACCTGCTCCCACCGCTGCCCGAACTCGGCCGGCGGCAGGGTGAAGTCCAGCGGGGCGTCGTGCGCGTTGAACAGCAGCAGGAAGGAGTCGTCCCGGTGGCGCTGGCCGTACTGGCCGCGTTCCGGGATGCCGTCGCCGTTGACGAACAGGGCCACCGAGCGGCCGAAGTCGTTGCCCCAGTCCTCCCCGGTCATCTCCCGGCCGTCGGGCGTGTACCAGGCCAGGTCGGGCAGGGCGGTGCCGGCGGCCCGGCCGCCGACCGGCAGCCCGGTGAAGAAGCGGCGCCGCTGGAACACCCGGTGCCGCTTGCGGAAGTGCGTGAGCCGCTGGACGAAGGCGACCAGGTCCTCGTCGGCCCGTTCCCAGTCGACCCAGGCCAGCTCGCTGTCCTGGCAGTAGGCGTTGTTGTTGCCGCGCTGGGTGCGGCCCAGCTCGTCGCCGTGGCCGAGCATCGGCACGCCCTGGGAGAGGATCAGGGTGGCCAGGAAGTTGCGCCGCTGCCGGGCGCGCAGGGCCAGCACGCGCGGGTCGTCGGTCTCCCCCTCGACGCCGCAGTTCCAGGAGCGGTTGTGGCTCTCCCCGTCCCGGTTCTCCTCGCCGTTGGCCTCGTTGTGCTTGTCGTTGTACGACACCAGGTCGTTGAGGGTGAACCCGTCGTGGCAGGTGACGAAGTTGATGCTGTGGAAGGGGCGGCGCCCGTCGTCCTGGTAGAGGTCGGCGGAGCCGGAGATCCGGGAGGCGAACTCGGCCAGGGTGGCCGGCTCGCCGCGCCAGAAGTCCCGCACGGTGTCCCGGTACTTGCCGTTCCACTCGGTCCACTGCGGCGGGAAGTTGCCGACCTGGTAGCCGCCGGGGCCGACGTCCCACGGCTCGGCGATCAGCTTGACCCGGCCGACCACCGGGTCCTGCTGCACCACCTCGAAGAAGGTGGACAGGCGGTCCACCTCGTAGAACTCCCGGGCCAGGGTGGCCGCGAGGTCGAAGCGGAAGCCGTCGACGTGCATCTCGGTGACCCAGTAGCGCAGCGAATCCATGATCAGCTGGAGCGAGTGCGGGCTGCGCACGTTGAGGCTGTTGCCGGTGCCGGTGTAGTCGACGAAGTAGCGCCGGTCCTCCTCCGACAGCCGGTAGTAGCTCGGCGTGTCGATGCCCTTGAAGCTCAGCGACGGCCCGAGGTGGTTGCCCTCGGCGGTGTGGTTGTAGACCACGTCGAGGATGACCTCGATGCCGGCCGCGTGCAGCGCCTTGACCATGCCGCGGAACTCCTGCACCTGCTGGCCGAGCCGGCCCAGCGCCGAGTAGCCGTGGTGCGGGGCGAAGAACCCGATGGTGTTGTAGCCCCAGTAGTTGCGCAGCCCCAGGTCGACCAGGCGGTGGTCGTGGACGAACTCGTGCACGGGCATCAGCTCGACGGCGGTCACCCCGAGCCGCCGGAAGTACTCGATCATCACGGGTGAGGCGATCGCCGCGTACGTGCCGCGCAGCTCCTCCGGGATGTCCGGGTGGCGCATGGTCAGCCCGCGCACGTGCGCCTCGTAGATCACCGAGTGGTGGTAGGGCGTGCGGGGCGGCCGGTCGTTGCCCCAGTCGAAGTACGGGTTCACCACGACCGACTTCGGCATGAACGGCGCCGAGTCGGTGTCGTTGCGCCGGTCCGGGTCGCCGCCCACCTCGTAGTCGTAGACGGCCGGGTCCCAGGTGACCTCTCCGTCGACGGCCTTCGCGTACGGGTCCAGGAGCAGCTTGTGCGGGTTGCACCGGAGCCCGTTGGCCGGGTCCCACGGCCCGTGCACGCGGTAGCCGTAGCGCTGGCCGGGCTCGACGCCCGGCAGGTAGGCGTGCCAGACGTACGCGTCGACCTCGCGCAGCTCGACCCGCCGCTCGACGCCGGTGTCCCACTCGTCGAACAGGCAGAGCTCGACCTTCTCCGCCACCTCGGAGAAGATCGCGAAGTTGGTGCCCATCCCGTCGTAGGTGGCGCCGAGGGGGTAGCTCTCGCCCGGCCAGACCTGCATGTCGCTCCTTCGGCCATGATCATGAGCGCACCGGACGGGCGGGCCGCCGGTGCGCACGCCGCTAATGCCCCGCCGCACGCTCCGCCAATCCACCCGTTCGGACGGTAACCGAAATCCGCCCACCTGAACCCGGCTGGACCCTCAGGTGTTGTCCGTCACGATCGCCCTTTTCGAGATGCGGGTCCGCGCGGAATGGCTTTTCCTGGATAACGGACGCGCGTGCCCGCGCGGGTCCGCCCCGGCCGTTCGGCCGACCCACCACGCTCCCCACGCCGCCACTGACGCCGGCGCGCACCAGCATGCATGGACGGAGATCGATGTGACCACCCTGCGGGTCGGCGCGCAGCCCGCCACCGCGACGGACCGGACCCACCGGCCCACCCTCACCTCCCGCCCCACCATCCCGCCGCAGCCCGGCGTGCCGCCCCGGACCCGGCGCATCCTCATGCTGTCGTGGGAGTACCCGCCGGTGCTCGTCGGTGGCCTCGGCCGCCACGTGCACGCGCTCTCCGTCGCCCTGGCCGCCGCCGGCCACGAGGTCACCGTCGTCACCCGCCACGCCGAGGACGCTCCCCTGGAGGAGTACGCCGACGGCGTGCGGATCGTCCGCGCCGCCGAGGACCCGGTCACCTTCCCCCTCGCGACCGGCTCCCTGCTGGCCTGGACCATGGCGTTCAACCACACCCTCACCCGGGCCGCCCTGCGCGCCGCCGAGTCCGGCGCGTACGACGTCATCCACGCCCACGACTGGCTGGTCGCGCACACCGCCATGACCCTGCGCGAGCACCTGGACGTGCCGCTGGTCAGCACCATCCACGCCACCGAGGCCGGCCGGCACCAGGGCTGGCTGCCCGAGGAGATGAACCGCACCATCCACGGCGTCGAGCACTGGCTCGCCACCGAGTCCGGCCGGGTCATCGTCTGCTCCGGCTACATGCGCGACGAGGTGGGCGCGCTGTTCGGGGTGGACCCGACCCGGGTCGACGTGGTCCCCAACGGGGTGGAGCCGCACCGCTGGCGGGTGCCCCGCTCGGCGGTCGCCGCCGCCCGGGCCCGGTTCGCCGGGGACGGCCCGCTGGTGACGTTCGCGGGCCGGCTCGTCTACGAGAAGGGCGTCCAGCACCTGCTGGCCGGGCTGCCCCGGCTGCGCGACCGGCACCCCGGGCTGCGCGCGGTGATCGTCGGCGACGGGCCCTACCGGGCGACCCTGGAGGCCGAGGTGCACCGGCTCGGGCTCGGCGCCACCGTGAGCATGCCGGGCTTCCTGGGCGGCACCGACCTGCCCGCCGTGATGGCCGCCTCGGACTGCTTCGCCGTGCCGAGCATCTACGAGCCGTTCGGGATGGTGGCCCTGGAGGGGGCCGCCGCCGGAGCGCCGCTCGCGGTGTCCCGCACCGGCGGGCTGGCCGAGATCGTCGAGCCGGGCGTCACCGGGCTGACCTTCGCCCCCCAGGACCCGCACGGGCTCTCCGAGGCGGTGCACGCGCTGCTCTCCGATCGGGACCGGGCACGGCTGCTCGCCCGGCGCGCCCGCACCATGGTCCACGAGCAGTACGGCTGGTCCGCCATCGCGTCCCGCACCGCCGCCGCGTACGCGTCCGCCATCGCCGGCGATCCCGCGTTCACGGCCGCCCGGGCCGAGCAGCGGATGGCCGCCGGCCGGACCCTGCCCGCCCTGCCCGAGGGCAACCTGCTCGCGGCGGCCGGCCTGCGCTGACCCCGACCACGACGGCCGCCGATCCCACAGCGGGCGGCGGCCGTCGCCGTGGTCAGGGACAGCGGAAGTAGCGGTGCCTCCGTCGCGCCTCGACCGACAAGCGCCAGGCCCGGAGCAGCCTCCTGGCATGCTTCACCGGAACACCTAGTACGACAGCCGCCGTTTGGGATCATGGCTGAAGTTCGAGGTTGAGCCGGGGGTTGTAGTGGGCTCGTCGGGCTCGGGCTTGATGCTGGCGTCGCCAGCCTGACCAGTGCAAACGGAGGGCGAGGTCGCTGATCGGGCGGATGAGGCAGGCGTTGATCAGGCGGCGGACCTCGTTGATCGTGAGCTTGATCAGTCCGGTGTCGGCCGGGTCCTCGTCGGCGGCGTCGCGGTATTCACCGGGAACCGCGGTGCAGATCGGCCACCTCGTCTGACGGCGTGAAGCCGGCCGAGGCGTAGGTAGCTACGGCGCCGACGTTGGAACTCTCCACGCACACACTCGCGCTGGACGAACCCATGTCGCGAAGGGCCGCAGCGGCGGCAAGCGTGATCGCCGTGCCGTAACCATGGCCTCGGTGACTGCGGTGGACGCCCATCGGTTCCAGCAGTCCTGGCCGCCCCGGGCCGGCTGACCACACAGCCGCGACTGCCACGGCGGCGTCGTTCTGATCGAATGCGGCTAGGCAGCGTGCGTCAGCGTAGAACGGGCCACCGGCCATGGTGAGCCAACGCCCGACCGTCCGGCGCCGGTCGGCATCGGTGAAGGGCGCGCCGCGGAACGCGGACCAGTGGACGGCGAACCATACCTCGGCGCGATCGGGCTCGATCGTCTCGATGCGCAGACCGCAGTCCTTCACCGGGTCCGAGAGACCGCGGTGAAACGTTGTCCACGGCTCATCCCGCTCCCAGCCCCGCTTCAGCAGCATCTGGGTGAGAAGCTCCGCACCTCGGGCTTCGACGGTGGCACCGTCGGGAGCCAGGACACGCCCTGGGGCGTCCAGATCAGCGGCGATCTGGTGGGCCAGTGCCTCGTCATCACGCCAGTCGGGAGCGACGGCCATGCGCACCAGTTCGGGGCCGTCCAGCAGCCCGATCGCGAGAACCTCCCCGTCGCGCAACCACATCCGGATGGCAGCCGCCGTAGCCTCGGCACCACGTAACGAGTGCCAGCCGAGATCGCCGGAATGCAGATGCAGCGGTCCCCCGTCGTACTGCCACCGCTTGAGCGCGTCCACCGCTGGTGACAGCTCATCAACGCTCGGGGTGCTCAGAATGATGCTCATGGCGCACCCAAACCCAAAGAGCGGCCCGGCACCATCGATTTTCGAAGCCACCGAGTCGGCCTAGGATCGGGATGATGCAGAAGGCGGGGTTGACGGTTCGGCCGGCGAGCGTGGCGGATGTTCCGTCGTTGGTGGAGTTGCGCCTCGCCAACGCCGAGGCACATGTCGCTCTCGACCCGGAGACCTACCGCGTGCCGCAGCGTGAGGCGGTGGCGCGCCACTTCGCGGCCATGCTGGCCGGCGAGGCGAGGCGGGACGGCGTTCTCGTCGCTGACGCTCATGACGGCCGGGTGGTCGGGATGATCGAGGTGTTGCGGCAGTCCGATCCGCCGGAGCACCAGATCCTGCGTCCGGAGCCTTCGGCGCAGGTGCACACGGTGGTGCTGCCCGATGCCAGGGGACGCGGGGTGGGATCGGCGCTGCTGGCGGCGGCCCAGCGGTGGGCGAACGATCGAGGGATCGCGTACCTGTCGGCCGGTATCCACCACCGCAACATCGACGCGGTGCGCTTCTACCGCCGGCACGGCTACACCGACGCGGGTGTCTCCCTCGGCAGGCGTGTGGATCAGGTCGGCGGAGCCGACTGACGGTCCACCGGTCGACCAGGCAGCGGCCCTCCCCGAGAGGCACCGCGTGGCATGATCGCGCGATGGCCAGTTACGAAGTGGCGCTCGTCCTGCTCGTCGACGCCTCCGGCGCGGTCCTCCTGCAGCACCGCGACGAGCACGCGCCCGTCTCGCCGAACCAGTGGAGCCTGCCCGGCGGGGGAATCGAGCCCGGGGAGACGCCGGAGGAGGCCGCCCGCCGGGAACTGCTGGAGGAGACCGGCCTGACCGCGGGCGAGCTGCGTCCCCTCTGGACCGGCCCGCGCCCCTATGAGGAGGGCTTCCCGCACACGGTGACGGTCCACGTCTTCCACGGCACCACCGAAGCACGCCAGGAGGACGTGGTGTGCGGCGAGGGCCGGGCGATGGTCTTCGTTCCCCGCGACGAGGTGCTCGACCGCGAGCTGGCGGTCTCCGCCGCGTTCGTCCTGCCCCACTATCTCAGGGCACCGAGCAACTCCTGAGGCGAATCGACGGCTCATTACCAGGTCGCCGGCGCGCGGATCCACATCATCAACCAGGTGCTCGGCGACCTGCCCACCACGGGCGGGCCGGGCGGGCACCGCGCCCACTGACTCTTGCTCAGCGAAACCGCAGCTCATACGTTCGATCCAGCTCGCTCGATCTGCCCCCGAGTGAAACGAGGCATCCCGATGCGCCTGTCGAAGCGTCCACGCAGGGCGGTCCCCACGAGAAGAACGGCCGGCGTCGCCGCGCTGCTCCTGCTGGCCGGCCTGACGCCGTTGGTCGGAGGCGCGCCGGCCGGCGCCGCCCCCACGCCCCCCGGCTGCAGCGACGACCCGACCGCCCGGCTGTCCACCGTGCCCAGCCCCGAATCCGCGCTGGGCTTCCCGCTCGGCACCGGCCAGGAGCGGGTCGTCACCAACGACGAGGTCCGCGGCTACCTGAAGGCCGTCGACGCCGCCTCCGACCGCGTCGTCACCGGCGTCATGGCGACGAGCGTGCTCGGCCAGCCGCTGCCGTACGCCGTCGTCTCGAACGAGCGGCACGTCCGGCCGGGCGCGCTGCGGCAGATCGCCGACGACATCCGCGACCTGCGTGACCCGCGGCGGACGAAGCCGAAGAAGGCCGCCGAGACCGCGACCGACCGACCGGCCATCGTCTGGGTGGCCGGGAACGTGCACGGCGGAGAGAAGAGCGGCACGGACGCCGCGCTCAAGACCCTGTACGAGCTGGCGTCCGGGCTGTCCTGCGCCGTCGCCGAGCGCAACGACAACCTGGTCACCGTCATCGTGCCGACCCAGAACCCGGACGGCCGCGACGCCAGCCGCCGGCAGAACGAGTACGGCTTCGACATGAACCGGGACTGGTTCGCCCGCACCCAGCAGGAGACCGACGGCAAGATCGAACTCCTGCGGCAGTACCCGCCGCAGGTGTTCGTCGACGCGCACGAGATGGGCGGCCGGCAGTACTTCTTCCCGCCCAACGCCGACCCGATCCACCACGAGATCGCCGGCGAGAACGTCGACTGGATCAACCGGATCGGCGAGGCCAACAAGGCCGGTTTCGGCTTCAACGGCGCCTGCGGCGGCGCCGTCACCACCGAGTGCTACTTCAACTACGCCACCTACGACCTGTTCTTCATGGGCTACGGCGACACCGTCCCGGCCGCCGGCTTCGGCGCCGCCGGCATGACGTTCGAGAAGGGCAGCGCGTCGGCGGTGGCCGACCGGGTCCAGCAGCAGTTCCACACCCAGTGGTCCACCCTCGGGTGGGCCGCCGCGAACAAGCACGAGGTGCTGACCGGCTACTACAAGATCTGGACGGACGCGCTCGCCGAGGGCCGGGCCGGGACGCTGGAGCCGAACGAGGTGGTCCAGCCGACCAACACCGTCCAGTTCCCGGTGCCGGACATCAGCATCCGCTCGTACTTTCTGCTCCCCGACCGGCAGCTCGGCGACGTGCGCCGGCTGGTCGAGCGGCTGCGCGGGATGGACGTCGAGGTCTACGAGGTGACCAGGCCGACGACGGTGCCCACCGCCCGGGTCTTCGGCGGGCGCACCGCGACCGACGTCACGGTGCCCGTGGGCGCGTACTGGATCCCGATGGACCAGCCGCAGAAGCACTGGATCCAGGCGATCATGGGCGAGGACCCGTACGTCCCGTTCCCCTACTTCTACGACGTGTCGTCCTGGAGCAATCCGCTGCTCATGGGCGTGGACACCATCTACACCGGCGACGACGTCCGGCCGCACGCCAAGCTGGTCCGGCAGATCACCGGCGGCACGACCGCGGCGGCCGGGGCGAAGGGGTCGTACGCGTACCCGCTGGACTCGGCGGCGGCGGCCGAACTCACCTTCCGGCTGCTCGGCCGGGGCGTGCCGCTCGTCCGTGACCTCGCCACCGGCGTGGTCGGCTTCCCCGCGAAGAGCCTGACCCCGGAGCTCGACCGCCTGGCCCGGTCGCTCGGGGTGACCCTGAGCCCGAGCGGCGCGGCGGCCACCGGCAGTGCGGTGGACCTGCCGGACGTCGGGCTGTTCCAGGGCACCGGCATCTCCACCACCTCCGGCTCGCACGGCGAGGCCCGGTACGTGCTCGGCAAGCGGTGGGGGCTCGACCTCACGCCGGTGACCACCACCGACATCAACGACAACACCCCGGCGTTCACCGGGCGCACCGTGCTGCTCGTGCCGGACGGCAGCAGCGCGACCGGCGGGCTCACCGCCGCCGGGCAGGCCAACCTGCGGAACTGGATCGCCCAGGGGCACACCTACGTGGGCCTGCGCAACGAGGGCACCCGGATGGCCCGGGCCGCCGGCCTCACCTCCACCACCGAGAAGGCGAAGCCGGCGGACTACCGGATGATCGGGTCGCACCTGCGGGTCGACGTCGACGGCAGCAGCCCGGTCGCGCTGGGCCGCCCGGCCGAGGACTTCGAGTTCAACAACAGCGACTCGATCCTGAATCCGAGCAGCACCGGCACCAACGTCCTCACCTACCCGTCCGGCGACACCTTCTGGGCCAACGGCTACACCACGCGCAGCGAGGTGCTGAAGGGCACGGTCGCGCTGGTGGACGAGCCCACCGGCGCCGGCCGGGCCGTGCTGTTCGCGTTCAACCCGCTGTTCCGGGCGTACAACGAGAACGGGCTGCACCTGGTGGCCAACGCGCTGCTCTACCCGTCGGGCGCGGCGGCGGACCGCGGCGCCGCGCGGCGGACGACCGGTGTCGACCCCGCCCGGGCGGCCGCGGCGGCCCAGCCGGTGGCGGACGACCTGGGCGGCGAGTGGCGCCCGATCACCGTCGAGGTGTCGGCGGGTGACCGCGGTCGCGCCGAGGCGGTCGTGGCCCGGTACACCGACACCGCCCGGGTCTCCGAGGTGGACGGGTCGGCCTACCTGGTGATCCCGAACCCGGCCGGCCTCCAGGCCGACGAGCACCCGTTCCTGCGTGACGTGGTGGGCGCCCTCCGGGACGCGCGGATCCCGCTGCGTTCCCTGGTGGGCTGAGGCACCGGCCCGCATACACGAAGGCCGCCGACCCGCACGGGGTCGGCGGCCTTCGCCGTCGGGACCGGGCTCAGCGCTCCGTGGCGGGGACGTAGTCCCGCTCGGTGTAGCCGGTGTAGATCTGCCGCGGGCGGCCGATCTTGGTCTCCGGGTCGTTGATCATCTCGCGCCACTGGGCGATCCAGCCGGGGAGCCGGCCCAGCGCGAAGAGCACCGTGAACATCTTGGTCGGGAAGCCCATGGCCTTGTAGATGAGGCCGGTGTAGAAGTCCACGTTCGGGTAGAGCCGGCGGGAGACGAAGAAGTCGTCGGCGAGGGCGATCTCCTCCAGCTGCACCGCGAGGTCGAGCAGCGGGTCCGGCTTGGCCATCCGGCCGAGCACGTCCTGGGCGGCCTTCTTCACGATGGCGGCGCGCGGGTCGTAGTTCTTGTAGACCCGGTGGCCGAAGCCCATCAGCTTCACGCCGTCCTGCTTGTCCTTGACCTTCTGCACGAAGGACCGGACGTCGCCGCCGTCGGCCTGGATCTTCTGGAGCATCTCCAGCACGGCCTGGTTGGCGCCGCCGTGCAGCGGGCCGAACAGCGCGTTCACGCCCGCCGAGACCGAGGCGAACAGGTTGGCGTTGCTGGAGCCGACCAGCCGGACGGTCGAGGTGGAGCAGTTCTGCTCGTGGTCGGCGTGCAGGATGAAGAGCATGTCCAGCACGCGGGCCATCACCGGGTCGACCTCGTACGGCTCGGCCGGCACGCCGAAGGTCATCCGCAGGAAGTTCTCGACGTAGCCCAGCGAGTTGTCCGGGTAGAGCAGCGGCTGGCCGATCGACTTCTTGTACGCGTACGAGGCGATGGTGGGGACCTTCGCCATCAGCCGCACCGTGGACATCTCCACGTGGTCGGAGTCGAACGGGTCCAGGCTGTCCTGGTAGAAGGTCGAGATGGCGCTGACGGCCGAGGAGAGCACGGCCATCGGGTGCGCGTCGCGCGGGAAGCCGTCGAAGAAGCGGCGCATCTCCTCGTGCAGCAGCGAGTGCCGCCGGATCCGCTCGCTGAACTCGGTCAGCTGCGTCTGGGTCGGCAGCTCACCGTAGATCAACAGGTACGAGACCTCCAGGAAGGAGGACTTCTCGGCCAGCTGCTCGATCGGGTAGCCGCGGTACCGCAGGATGCCCGCGTCACCGTCGATGTAGGTGATCGCGGACGAGCAGGACGCGGTGTTCACGAAACCGGGGTCGTACGTCGTCATCCCGGTTTCCTTCAGCAGCTTGCCCACCCCGATCCCGGCGGGCCCCTCGACCGCGGGCTGTACCGGCATCGACAGCTGCCCACCGGGGTGGTCGAGCTTGACTTCCGTCATCTGTTCCTCGCTTCGCCGGCAAGATCTTCGTTGAGTTGCCTTCGCTTTTACCGTAATCACGGTGGGGAGGACACCGCTCGTCATGGTTGCGCGGTGAGGTATGCGTCACCCGATTCCCGACTTGCCGGCTCGGAAACCCCGTGGAAGCGCGACCACCCCGAGCTGGGAAGGCTACCCGCCGTCCCTGTGGATGATCACGAGAGGGTGAGCCGGCGCAGCGTCCCGTCGGCCTCGACACGGTAGAGGTCGAGCTGGTTGGCGCCGGCGCCGAAGAGCCGGTCGTCGGGCAGGAGCGCGGCGAAGCGCCGGCCGCCGGGGTCGGCCCGGACCACCGGCACGACCGCGCCGACCGTGCCGTTGACCGCCACCGCGAGCCGGGTGCCGTCCGGGACCGAGGCGGGCACCGTCCCCCAGACCAGCGCGGGCAGTTCGCCGTGCGCGGGGTCGACGTCGCGGAACGCGGCGAGGTCGGCCACCGTGGCCGTACCCCCGGAAGGCTTGTCTCCCACGCGGGTGCCGAGCAGCGGGTCGGGCGGCGGCGGAGCGGGCGGGGTCGGGACCCCGCCGGTGATCGTCAGCGGCTGGCCGGGCCGGTCGTAGAAGCGCTTGTCGGCGCGCTCGCGCGGGGCCTGCCTCGCCGAGCGGCCGTCCATCCGCCAGGGGATCCGCACGTGCGTCTCGTCGGCGATGGTCGGCAGCAGGTCCACGTGCTCCCAGTTCCGGTCGTCGACCCGGCCGAGCCGCTGGCCGGGTTCCTTCACGAACATCGGCACCCAGGCCACCTGGCCGGCCGCATGGTTGATGGCGTCCAGCCCCCGGCCCTGCCAGTCCTGGCGGAAACTCACCCCGTGGTCGGCGGTGACCAGCACGAGCGCCTTGTCGTAGAGGCCGGTGGCGCGCAGGGTGCGCAGCGTCTCGCCGATCAGCCGGTCGGTGTAGCCGAGCTGGGCGAGGTGCCGGGCGCGGGCCAGGTCCACCCAGCCGGCCCCGTCGTTGGGCAGGTCCTCGGGGGCGGCGTAGTGCGCCCCGGACGGCAGGTACGCCCACGGCGAGTGCGGCATGAGCAGGTGCAGGAAGTGCAGGGTGGGGCGGGCGGCGGGGCGCAGCCCGGCGAGGAAGGCGGTGAACCGGGCCGGCTGGTTGTCGTCGAGGGTGTCCCAGCGGAACTTCGGGTCGGCCGGCACCGGCTCGGCCGCGTCCAGCCCCGCCTCGGCCCGGGTCTGCTCCCGGTAGGAGTCCTCCGGGTCGATCCGGCTGTCCACCGGGGCGGTGACCTGCCGCAGCAGCTTCCCGCTCTCCCGGACCAGCACGCCGAGCCCCTGCTCGGGGCTGACCGGCTGCTCGCAGCGGCTGGGCGGGCAGAGCCGGGTGATGCTCTCCTCGGCCTTGATGTCGTACAGGCCGCCGAGCGCGGTGAACAGGTTGTCCGGGTACTGCGAGTAGTGCGGCGCGAACGGCTCGGCCGGGTAGCGCCCGGTGAGCATGGCCGGCAGCGCGTAGGGCGTCCAGCCGCTGACGCCGGTGGCGTTGCGGTACCAGGTCGAGCCGCCGGCCAGCTCGGCGAAGTGCGGATACCGCGCGGCGTCGATCTTGCCGTCCGGGCCGAGCAGGGAGACCAGCGGCAGCTCGTCCAGGACGATCATGACGACCGGCGGGTGGGCGCCCGCGCCGGCCACCCCGGCGGCGCCGCCGTGCCCCTTGGGCAGCACCACGGCCGAGGCCGGCGACGCGAACAGGAACAGGCCGACGAAGACCAGCGGCCCGACCGCGGCCACCCGCAGCACCCGGCCCGGGGCCCGCCACCGCCGGTGGGCAGCCGCCGCGGCGGCCCCGGCCACACCCGCCACGAGCAGCAGGGGTACGCCCCGAAGCGGCGTCACGTGCCGGCCCACCTGGACCGCGAGCGCGGCCAGCAGCAGCCCCACGACCAGCGTGTGCACGGCCGCCCGGGCGAGCCGACCGGCCACCAGGCCGACCGCGCCGAGCAGGGCGAACGGCACGGTCGGCGCGATCGCGATCAACGCCACCAGGAGCAGCACGTCGGCCCGGGAGGCGCGGTGGAACAGGAAGAAGTCGGGGCTGCGGCCGAGCACGTCCAGCAGCGGCTGGGTCACCACCAGCCCGACCAGCGCCACCACCTCCAGCAGCCGGCCCGCCTCGCCGCGCCAGCGGCCCCGGCGCCGGGGCGGCTCGGGGGGCGCCGGCGGCGCCTGCGGGGGCGCGAGCGTGCCCTCAGCCACCCACCACCACCTGGTAGAGCGTGCGGGTGCCCGACGGCAGGTCGGTGCGCGCCACGACCCGCCCGCGCGCCGCGAGCAGCGACTCGAACGCCTCCCGGCGGTAGTCCGGGAAGAGCCCGTCCGGCTTGTTGGCCAGCAGCCGGCGGGCCATCGGGTCCTCCGGGTGGACGAACTCGACCACCAGGCTGCCGCCCGTCACGGTCAACGCGGCCAACTGGTCCAGCACCTCGGGCAGCGGCACGTTCCGGCCGATCGCCAGGTGGTGCACCACGGCCAGGGCGAGCACCACGTCGGCCCGGGCCCGGTCGGCGAAGGAGGCCCGTTCGACGCCCCGCCAGCCGCCGCCCGGGGACGGGTCGGCCAGGTCCATCACCAGCGGCAGGATCCGCCGCTCCCCCTCGTCGCGCAGCGTCCGGTAGAGGGCGTCCACCACGGCCGGGTCCTGCTCGACGGCGACCACGTGGTCGGCGTGCCGGGCGGCGATCCGGGCGTACCGGCCGTCGTTGGCGCCCAGGTCGAGCACCCGGCCCGGCCCGGTCGCGGCCACCGCCCGGTCGACGAAGTGCTCCTTGGCCTGCCGGTCCGGCACCGAGTACGCGCAGGTGCGCTGGTAGTCCGACCAGTGGCTCTCCCCCGGCCGGTGGTCCAGCCGGCGGACCAGCTTCGCCAGGCCGCGCACGGTGGCCAGGGCCAGCTCGCGCGAGTAGCCGGCGGCCCGGAGCTGGGCACGCACCGCGCTCGTGCTGGCCTCGGCGTTGCGGTCCTGCATGGCGCCGTGCAGGTGCACATGGGTGAGCACCCCGGCCCGCCAGCGCCGGGCCCCGCCGAAGAGCCGGCGCATCTGGTCCGGCTCGATGCCGTCGATCCGCGCCCGCAGGAAGGGCTGGAAGTCCAGCCCGAGGTGGGCCTGGACCAGCAACGGGTAGAGCAGGGTCTGGCAGAACTGGCGGTAGCCGGCCCAGGGCTCGCCGTCGCGGGCCGCCTCGAACGAGCCGACGTCGATGAAGACCGGCGCGGCGCCCCGCCACTGCACGTTGTAGGCGGAGCCGTCCTTCGTGGTGAAGCCGGCGGCCAGTGCCGCGCGCAGCACCTCCAGGTGCAGCAGGGCGGCGTCCCGGAGCATCCCGTACGACCATTCGTAGGGATGCGACACGAACGGGATCCGCTCGTGGCGCAGCACCGCGGCCCAGGGCACGTCGACCGGGGTGGGGAACACCTCCTGGGTGCCGCAGACCTGACCGGTGGCGAGCAGGTCGCGGAAGAAGTCGCTGGCCGCCAGGGCGCGCCAGTCGCGCGCGGACCGCTCGTCGAGCCCGCGCAGCACCTCGCCGGCGCGGTGGAAGACCCGGTTGCCGGGGTCGCGGAAGGAGCCTGGCTCGGCGCTCAGGCCGGTGTCGGGAAGCGCCACGCCGGTCAGCCCTGGTCGGTGGGCTGCCGGCGGAACCGGGCCACCAGCCGTCGCCAGTAGAGCTTGGCGGCCACCGCCACGCCGGCCACCCCGCCGACCACCGCCTGCACGATCAGGCTGCCGGATCCCGCGTCCAGGTAGGCCAGGTGCGTCACGGCCAGCTCCCTTCCTTCGCCAGTCATCGGAGTCCGGCCCGATATGAGAGCTTTATCGCTCTAAGCCGGACTTGTCCCACACCGTACGCTCCCGCTCCCGGCCGTGCGGGCCACACCGGTCACTCGTCCCCCGTCCGATCCGTTCAAGACGGGCCCGCTGGCCGGCTCCTACCGTGGCGGCATGACACCGCAGTTCGATCTCATCGGTCTGGTCGTCACCGACATGGGGCGCACCCTGGACTTCTACCGCCGGCTCGGGCTGCCGGTCCCGCCCGGCGCGGAACGCGAGCCGCACGTGGAGATCACCCTCGACAACGGCGTCCGGCTCGCCTGGGACACGGTCGAGACCATCCGCGGCTTCGACCCCGGCTACGCCCCGGCGACCGGCGGCCCGCGCGCCGCCCTGGCCTTCCGCTGCGCCGACCCGGCCGAGGTGGACCGCTGGTACGCCGACCTGACCGCCGCCGGCCACCACGGTCACCTGGCGCCGTGGGACGCCTTCTGGGGACAGCGCTACGCCGTCCTGCACGACCCCGACGGCAACGGCGTCGACCTGTTCGCCCCACTCAAGACCGAGTGAACGACGGCCGCCGCGGTCAGGCCGGCCGGGACGGGTCAGGCGCCGGCCGGCAGCAGGCGGGTCGGGGGGACGCCGGCCAGTTCCTTCACCTCGCGGGTGAGGTGGGCCTGGTCGGCGTACCCGGCCAGGACGGCGACCTCGGCCAGCGGAGTGCCGGCGCCGGCCAGGTCGAGGGCGCGGCGCATCCGGAGGATGCGGGCGAGGGTCTTCGGGCCGTACCCGAAGAGGAGCTGGCTGCGCCGGTGCAGGGCCCGCACGCCGAGGCCGACCTCGGCGGCGGTCGCGGCGATCGTGGCGCCGGCCGCCAGCCGCGCGGCGACCCGGGCGGCGAGCGGGTCGGGCCCGCCCGCGGCCCGCAGCCGGCGCAGCGCCACCTCCTCCAGCACGCCGGCGACCGGCCAGCCGCGCGCCTCGGCCGCCGCGACCCGGTCGGCCAGTTCGGTGGCGGCCGGTCCCCACAGGTCGTCGAGGGGCACGCGCAGGTCGCGCAGCTCGTCGGCGGGAACCCCGAACACGGCGGGTCCGGTCCCCGGCGGGAGCCGCAGCCCGACCCACCGCTCCCCCGGCACGCTCACCGACAGGTGCGCGTGCCGGTCCGGTCCGGCGACCAGGAGCCCCGCCCGGCTGGACCAGAGCAGGTCCAGGCACCCGTCCGGCAGCACCCGCACCGGCCCGTCGCCGCGCGAGACGCTCGCCCACCGCACGGCCCCGGGGAATCCCGGTGCCGCTCCCTCCCGGTACATGCCCCCACCCTGCCACGTCGGTGCGCGGTCGCCGCTCCGGATCTTGGCGAGTTGTCAGGCGCGGTGGTGCATGGCGAGGCGCAGCAGGGTGAAGCGGAGGGCCGTCGCCGCGAGGTTGGCGGCGATCAGCACGGTCAGCTCCAGGGCGCGGGGCGGGGTGCCGGCGGCGGCGTGCAGCACCGCCAGGGAGCCGCTGGTCAGGGCCAGGCCGAGGGCGAAGGCGAGCAGGCCCTGGAGGTGGTGCCGGCCGGCGTGCCGGCGACCGGTGACGCCGAAGGTGAGCCGCCGGTTGGCCGCCGTGTTGGCCACCGCCGTCACCAGCAGGGCCAGCAGGTTCGCCGGTTGCGCCCCGAGCGGGCCGCGGGCCAGCAGGAACAGCACCAGGTACGCGAGCGTGCTGCCCACCCCGACCACCGCGAACCGGGCGAGCTGCCGGGGCAGCCCGGCCGGCACCTGGGCCGGCGGCGCCTGCAGCGGCGCGCGGCCGAGCTGGGCGCGCAGGTCGGCCAGGGGCAGCGCCCCGGTGACCAGGGCGCGACCCAGCCGCCCGATGCCGCGCAGGTCGGCCATCGCGGTGGCCACGATGTCCACCCGGCTGTCCGGGTCGTCGACCCAGTCGACCGGCACCTCGTGGATCCGCAGCCCGGACCGCTGGGCCAGGACCAGCAACTCGGTGTCGAAGAACCAGCCGGTGTCCTGCACGAGCGGCAGCAGCCCGGCCGCCACGTCGGCGCGGATCGCCTTGAACCCGCACTGCGCGTCGGAGAAGCGCACCGCGAGGGTGCCGCGCAGCAGCAGGTTGTAGCCGCGTGAGATCACCTCCCGCTTGGCGCCCCGGACCACCCGGCTGGTCCGCGCCAGCCGGGTGCCGATGGCCAGGTCCGAGTGGCCGGAGATGAGCGGGGCGACCAGCGGCAGCAGCGCCGCCAGGTCGGTGGAGAGGTCCACGTCCATGTACGCCAGCACCGGCGCCGGCGAGGCCGACCAGGCGGCCCGCAGCGCCCGGCCCCGCCCCTTGGCGTCCAGGTGCAGCACCCCCACCTCGGGCAGTTCGGCGGCGAGCGCCTCGGCCACCGCGAGGGTGCCGTCCACGCTGGCGTTGTCCGCCACGGTGATCCGGAAGGGGTACGGGAAGTGGGCGGTGAGGTGCGCGTGCAGCCGCCGGACACAGGGGGCGAGATCGGCCTCCTCGTTGTAGACGGGCACCACCACGTCGAGCACCGCCGTGGGCGCCGTGGGCCGGGCCTGCACCGCGGCCCGGGGTTCGCGCGTGTCGGCCATCGCTCAGCCCTGCTTTCCGCTGCTCAGGTCGTACACGGTCACGCCGTCGACGGTCTGCGCCGTGAAGTTCTCGGCGACCCAGCCGGCGATCTCGGCGGAGGCGTTGCTGCCGCCGTTGGCCCGGAACCCGCCGCCGCCGATGAAGTAGTGGATCCTGCCCTCGGCGACGTACCGCTGGAAGTGGGTGAGGGTCGGCGACGGGTCGCTGCCGTTGAAGCCGCCGATCGGCATCACCGGCTCGCGGGTGGCGAGCTGGTAGCCGGAGGCGTTGTTCGAGCCGACCGTCGCGGCGACCCAGGTGTAGTCGTCCGCGTCGGCCTCCAGCAGCGCCTTCAGCTCGGCGCTCGGCTCGCGGGCGTCGAGCAGCCCGCCCATGCCGCCGCCCTGCGACCGGCCGCCGCCGGGGAACTGGGGGCTGCCGCCGCCCGGGGCGGTGGCGCCGCCGGGGAAGCCGGTGCCGTTCTGGCTGCCCGGGAAGCCGGTGCCGCCGCCGGGGAACGCCGGGAACTGGCCGCCGGGGAACTCCATGCCGCCCGGCAGCCGACCGCCGCCCGGGAACCCGCCGCGGCCGCCGGGGCCGAAGCCGCCCTGCACGAACGGACCGGCACTGGGGATCGAGCCGGTGTGCGCGGTCGCCGCCGTCTGGAGCGAGTAGGCCACCGGGCCGGCGAGCGCGGCCGCCGCACCGAGCGCGAGCAGCACCGGGGCCACCCGCCGGGGCAGCCGGTCGGCGAGGACCAGCAGCGCGGCGGCGGCCAGGCCGACCACGAGCAGGGCGGTGCGCAGCCACGGGTGCCAGTCGGCGCTGCGGCCGAGCAGGTGCCAGGACCACCAGGCGGTGACGGCGAGGGCGCCGGCCAGGATCACGGTGGCGGCGAACCCACGCCTCCGGGCGCGCCAGAGCAGGGTCGTTCCGATGCCGACCAGGGCGCCGACCGCCGGGGCCAGCGCCACCGTGTAGTACGCGTGGAAGATCCCGGACATGAAGCTGAAGATCAGCCCGGTGACCAGCAGCCAGCCGCCCCAGAGCAGCAGCCCGGCCCGGGCCCGGTCGGTACGCGCCCCCCGCCCGGCCAGCCACAGCCCGGCGACCAGCAGGATCAGCGCGGCCGGCAGCAGCCAGGAGATCTGGCCGCCGACCTCGGTGTCGAACATCCGCAGCAGGCCGGTCTGTCCGGAGAACGGGCCCCCGCCCCCGCCGCCCATCCGGCCGGCGCCGCCGACGCTGCCCTCCTCGTCACCGGTGATCCGGCCGAGGCCGTTGTAGCCGAGGGTCAGCTCCAGGATGCTGTTGTGCTGCGAGCCGCCGACGTAGGGGCGGGCGCTCGCCGGCACGAGCTCGACGATCGCCACCCACCAGCCGGCGGCGACCACCACGGCCAGCCCGGACAGCAGCAGCTGGCGGATCCGCCGCCAGAAGCCGGTGGGCGCGGCCAGCAGGTAGACCCCGGCGAAGACCGGGATCACCAGGAACGCCTGGAGCATCTTGGTGAGGAAGCCGAGGCCGACCAGCGCGCCGGTCAGCGTGATCCACCGGGTGCTGGCCGTCTCGACCGCGCGCACCGTCGCGTACGCGGCGGCGACCAGCAGGAACACCAGCAGGGCGTCCGGGTTGTTGAACCGGAACATCAGCGTGGCCACCGGGGTGACCGCCAGCACGGCGCCGGCGAGCAGGCCGGCGATCGGCCCGTACCAGCGGCGGACGGCGGCGTACAGGACGCCGACCGAGGCGACGCCGAGCAGCGCCTGCGGCACGAGGATGGACCAGCTGCTCAGCCCGAAGACGCGGACCGAGAGGGCCATCAGCCAGAGCGAGGCGGGGGTCTTGTCGATGGTGATCGAGTTGGCCGCGTCCGAGGAGCCGTAGAAGAACGCCTTCCAGCTCTCCGAGCCGGCCTGCACGGCCGCCGAGTAGAACGCGTTGCCCCAGCCCGAGGCGCCCAGCCCCCACAGGTAGAGCAGGGCGGTGGCCAGCAGCAGGCCGAGCAGCGCCGGTCGCGTCCAGCGCGGGTCGCGGCGGGGCGGCTCGGCCGGCGGCGGCGCCGCGATCGCGACCGGTTCCGGGGCGGGCGCGGGGGCCGGGTCGGTCGCGGGCGACCCGGTCGTGGGCGCGGTCAGCAGACTCTCTGTTCTGTCCATGCCGGCAAGCCTCGGCCGGCCCGCTGACCCGGCCCCGTGGGTGGCCTATGCGTCCGCTGTGCGTTCGGGCAGCCGCACCGTGAAGACGGTCCGGCCGGGGCGGCTCGCCACCTCGACCTGGCCGTGGTGGGCCTCCACCACGGCGGCCACGATGGCCAGCCCGAGGCCGGTGCTGCCGTGGGCGCGGGAGCGCGAGCTGTCGCCGCGGGCGAACCGTTCGAAGACCTCCGGTTGCAGCTCCTCGGGGATGCCGGGGCCGTCGTCGGTGACGCTCAGCTCGACGCCGCCGGCGACCGGCGTGAGCCGGGTGGTCACCGTGGTGCCGGGCGGGGTGTGCACGCGGGCGTTGGCCAGCAGGTTCGCCAGCACCTGGTGCAGGCGGTGGGCGTCGCCGGTGACGGTCAGCGGCTCGTCGGGCAGGTCGAGCTGCCAGCGGTGCTCGGGGCCGGCCACGTGGGCGTCGCTCACCGCGTTGACCACCATGGCGGTGAGGTCGACCGGTTCGGCCGCGAGCGGGCGGCCGGAGTCGATCCGGGCGAGCAGCAGCAGGTCGTCGACGAGGCTGGTCATCCGGGTGCTCTCCGACTCCACCCGGCGCAGGGCGTGCGCCACGTCCGGCGGGACCTCGTCCCGGCCGCGCCGGGCCACCTCCGCGTAGCCGCGGATGGCGGCGAGGGGGGTACGCAGCTCGTGGCTGGCGTCGGCGACGAACTGGCGTACCCGCGTCTCGCTGGCCTGCCGGGCGGCGAGCGCGGCGGCGACGTGGCCGAGCATCCGGTTGAGCGCGCCCCCCACCTGCCCGACCTCGGTACGCGGGTCGGTGTCGGCCGCCGGCACCCGCACCGACAGGGCCACCTCGCCCCGGTCCAGGGGCAGCTCGGCGACCCGGGCGGCGGTGGCGGCGACCCGGTTCAGCGGGCGCAGCGCGGCCCGGACGATCAGCGCGCCGAGCCCGCCGGCGATGATCAGCCCGGCGGTGACCAGCCCGGCCTGGGCGACCAGCACCCACATGACGGTGTCGTTCACGCTGGACAGCGGGACGGCGAAGACCAGGACGTCTCCGTCGGCCATCTGATGGGCGACGGCCCGGTAGTCGCCACGGTCCCCGATGTCCACGGTGCGGGGCCGCCCGTCGCTGGGTTGCGCGGCCGCCTCCGTCGCCTGCTCAGCCGGCAACGACTCGACCACGCGAGGACCGGTCCTGATCTTGGCGCAGGTGACCTGACCACCGTCGACCTTCACGGCGACGGAGTTCACGGGGAAGCCGGGCGGTGGTTGGAGCGCCTCGCACAGCCCGGCGTCGCCGGGCCGCCCGGGCGTCGGCTGGTCCCGGAAGATGTCCGGCACGTTCTCGCGTCGGCGGTCGCCGGCCGTGATCTGGTCGTCGACCTGCCGGATCAGGAAGTGGCGCAGGGCGACGGTGGTCAGGCCGCCGATGCCGACGCTGACCAGGGCCAGCAGTGCCACCACGGAGAGCACGAGGCGGCGACGCAGCGACCAGCCGGCCAGCCGTTGCCGCAGCCGACCGCCCCGCTCACTCCGCGGGCTTGAGGACATAACCCGCGCCGCGCAGGGTGTGGATCATGGGCTCGCGGCCGGCGTCGATCTTCTTGCGCAGGTACGAGATGTACAGCTCGACCACGTTGGCCTGACCACCGAAGTCGTAGTTCCAGACCCGGTCGAGGATCTGCGCCTTGCTGAGCACGCGGCGTGGGTTGCGCATCAGGTAGCGCAGCAGCTCGAACTCGGTGGCGGTGAGGTTGATGAGGTCGTCGCCGCGGCGTACCTCGTGGCTGTCCTCGTCGAGGCTGAGGTCGCCGACGGTGAGCACGGCCTCCTCGCGGGCGGCGACCGCGAACCCGGAGCGGCGCAGCAGGGCGCGCAGCCGGGCGATCACCTCTTCGAGGCTGAACGGCTTGGTGACGTAGTCGTCGCCGCCGACGGTGAGCCCGGCGATCCGCTCCTCCACCGCGTCCCGGGCGGTCAGGAAGAGCACCGGCACGGTGGGGGCCTGCTCGCGCAGCCGGCGCAGCACCTGGAAGCCGTCCAGGTCCGGGAGCATGACGTCGAGCACCACGGCGTCGGGCTTGAACTGCCGGGCGGCGCTGATGGCCGCCATCCCGTTGCCGGCGGTCGTCACCTGCCAGCCCTCGTAGCGCAGCGCCATCGAGAGCAGGTCGGTGAGCGTCGGCTCGTCGTCCACCACCAGCACCCGCACCGGTTCGCCGTCGGGTCGGCGCAGCTCGATCCGGCCCTGCGCGGCCTGCCCGTTCATGACCATGACCCCCATCGTGGGCGCACCCGCTGTGCCGGTCCTGTCCTGATCCTGTGTACCAGCTGTGCGGGCCGGTCGCGGGCATCCACGCGGCCCGGCGGGACGGACGCACAGCCGGAGCACAGGCACGGCCCACGTCCCCTCCAGCCTCGCCGGGGACGCTCGGCGCATGAGCGTGGACGGGTTCTTCGAGCTCCGCTGGTGGAGTCGTGGTGCGGCGGTCCGGGTGGCGGTGTCCGATCGTACGGCGCTGCCGGCGGCCCGCCGCGCCGTGGCGCGCCGGCTGGCCGGGCTGCGTGCGGTGGACCTGGAGCTGTCCCGGGCGCACCGGGCGACGGGCCGGGCGGTGCGGGTCGGCCCGCTGCTGCGCGACCTGGTGGCGGTGTCGCTGGGCGCGGCGGAGGCGAGCGGCGGCGCGGTGGACCCGACGGTCGGCGGGGCCCGGCTGCGCCGGTCGGCGGTCCCGCTGCCGGCCTGCGGCTCGGGCTGGGGGCGGGTGGACCGGGGCGGGGGCTGGCGCGCGGTGTCGCTGCGCGGGGACCTGCTGGCGGTGCCCCCGCCGCTCTGGCTGGACCTGGGCGCGACGGCCGGGGCGTACCTGGTGCAGCGGTGCGCCGAACAGGTGGCGGCCCGGCACGGGATCGGGGTGCTGGTGACGGTCGGGTCCCGGGTGGCCGTCGCGGGGCCGGCGCCGGCGGGCGGCTGGCGGGTGGCGCACGGGCCGGCCACGCTGACCGGCGGCGCGCTGGTCACGGCCGACGTGCTGCGCCCGGACGGCGGCGGGGTACGCGATCCGCGCACCGGCGCCGCGCCGGACTCGCCGTGGGCCGCCGTGACGGTGGCCGCGCCCGACGCCGCGCGGGCCGCGATGCTGGCGGTGGGCGCGCTGGCCCGCGGCGCCGACGGCCCGGAATGGCTGGCCGGACAGGGCGTCCGGGCCTGGCCGCGGACACGCCTTCCCCAGCCTGCTACCCGGTGGTAACTTGCCGGCATGTCCATCGACGGTCGTCCCGCCGGCCGGCTGGCCGGCAAGGTCGTGCTGGTCACCGGGGCGGCCCGGGGCATCGGCGAGCACACCGCCCGGCTCGCCGCCGCCCGGGGCGCACGGCTGGCGCTGGTCGGGCTGGAGCCCGACCGCCTCGCCGCGCTCGCGGCGGAGCTCGGTCCCGGGCACGTGTGGTTTCCCGCCGACGTCACCGACCAGGCCGAGCTGGCCGCCGCCGTCGACGGCACGGTCGCGGCGCTGGGCGGCATCGACGCCGTGGTGGCGAACGCCGGGGTGGCCAACCGGGGCACCATCGCCGTCGGCGACGTCGAGGCATTGGTCCGAACGGTCGAGGTGAACCTCATCGGGGCGATGCGCACCGCGGCGGCGACCGTGCCGGCGCTCACCGCCCGCCGGGGCTACCTGCTGATCGTCTCGTCCGCCGCCGCGTTCGCCGCGCTGCCCGGAATGGCCGCCTACTGCGCCTCGAAGGCCGGCGTCGAGCACTTCGGCACGGCCATCCGGCTGGAGCTGGCGCACCGCGGGGTGGCCGTGGGCACGGCACACCCGTCCTGGGTGGACACCGACCTGGTCCGGGAGGCGCGGGCCGACCTGCCGGCGTTCGAGGCGGCGCTGGCGAAGCTGCCCTGGCCGATGCGGCGGACCACCACGGTGCAGGAGTGCGCCGCGGCGTTCGTCCGAGCGATCGAGCGCCGCCAGCGGCGGGTCTACGTGCCCCGAGCCGTCGGCGCCGTGCAGGCGGTCCGGTCGGTGCTGGTCAGCCCGCTCGCCGACCGGCTGATCGGCCGGACCGCGCGGGACACCGTCCCGCTCATCGAGCAGCAGGCCCGGGCGCTGGGCCGGGGCTTCGGAGCGAGTACGCCGGACGTGCGACGGTGAGCGCGAGGAGTGAGCCGATCCTGCGAGCCCCGCAGTCGCGAACGGAAGGGTGACCCGATGAGCGCGGTGGAGGTGGTCTTCGAGCGGCGCGGGGCCGGCGCGCCGCTGGTGCTGCTGCACGGGATCGGGCACCACTGGGCCGCCTGGTCGCCGGTGCTGGACCGGCTCGCCGAGGCGCACGACGTGATCGCCGTCGACCTGCCCGGCTTCGGCCGCTCGCCGGTGCCCCCCGCCGGCCTGCCCGCCGACATGCCCGGCCTGGTGGCCGCGGTCGCGGAGCTGTTCGCCGCGCTCGGGCTGGACCGCCCGCACGTCGCGGGCAACAGCCTCGGCGGCGCCATCGCGCTGGAGCTGGCCGCCGCCGGTGCGGTCTCCTCGGCCACCGCCCTCTCCCCCGCCGGCTTCTGCACACCGCGCGAGCTGCGCTGGGCGCTCACCGTGCTCACCCTGCACCGCAACGCGGCGCGGCTGCCCGAGCCGGTGCTGCGGTCGCTGTTCGGCAACCCGGCGCTGCGCACCCTCGCGCTGGGCATGATCCTGGCGCGGCCGAACCGGATGGCGCTCACCGAGGCGCTGGCCGACGCGCGGGCGCTGCGCGAGGCGCGGGCCTTCCGCGCGGTGGCGCGGGCCGGCCGCGGCTACGCGTTCGCCGGCGCGCCGACCGTGCCGGTGACGGTCGCCTGGGGCACCCGGGACCGGATCCTGCCCTACCGGCAGGCCGCGCTGGCCCGGACCCGGCTGCCGGCGGCCCGGCACCTGGACCTGACCGGCTGCGGGCACGTGCCGATGCACGACGACCCGGAGCTGGTCGCCTCGGTCATCCTCGACACCACCGGCGCGCGGGCGGCCTGACGGGGCTCACTCGGTGGCGCCGAACGGGTCGGTGCGCACGTAGCGCATCGTCCAGTCGCCCCCGTCGTGGTGGTGGTCGCGCTCGTAGAGGTGGTCCGCCTCGCCGCCGGGCGGCCGGTCCGGATGGCGCAGGATCCACCGCGGCGGCGGCGCCCCGTCCGGGTCGGCGGGCAGGTCCCGGACCAGGTCGTCGGCCGGCCCGCCGACGAACCGCACGCGCACCAGACCCACGGTCACCCTCCGTATCGCCGTCGACACGATCCCCTGCCCGCGAAGCTACCCCGCCCGGGGGCGGGAACCCCGGCGGTTTGCCCTGCTCGGGGCCCGGGTAGCGAGACCTGAGGTGACGGGACGAGGGCGAGGAGTGGTCGATGAGGACGCTGGGCGGGCGGTACGAGCTCGAACGGCGCGTCGGCATCGGCGGGATGTCCGAGGTGTGGCGGGCGCACGACCTCGTTCTCGACCGGACCGTCGCGGTGAAGCTGATCTCGCCGGGGCTGGACGGGGAGGCCACCTCGGTGGAGCGGATCCGGGCCGAGGCGCGCTCGGCGGCCCGGCTGGTGCACCCGAACGTGGCCAGCGTGCACGACTTCGGCACGGCCGCCCTGCCGGACGGGCGGGCGGTGCCGTACATCGTGATGGAGCTGGCCGAGGGGGAGACGCTCGCCGCCCACCTGCGCGGCGGCCCGCTCGACTGGCGGATCGCGGTGCGGGTCTGCGCCGAGGTGAGCGCCGCCCTGGCGGCGGCGCACGCGCACGGCATCGTGCACCGGGACGTGAAGCCGGCGAACGTGATCCTCACCCCGGCCGGGGTGAAGGTGCTCGACTTCGGGATCGCCACCCCGGCGGGCGCACCGGACCACACCCCGGACGGGATCGTGGTCGGCACGCCCGCGTACCTGGCGCCGGAGCAGCTCGACCGGCAGCCGGCCACCCCCGCCGCCGACATGTACGCCCTGGGCGTGCTCCTCTACTACTGCCTGACCGGTCGCCTCCCGTACGCGGCCGACACCACCACCCAGCTGCTCGGTTCGGGGCGGCGCCGGCCGCCGGAGCCGCTGCCCGAGATCGACGGGTTGCCGGCCGAGGCGGCCGACCTGTGCCGGCGCTGCCTCGCCACCGACCCGACCACCCGGCCGAGCAGCCTGATGGCCGCGCTGCTGCTCGCCGAGGTGGTGGACGCCCGCGTCTACGTGCCGATGATCGCGGTGGCTCCCCGCCAGCGGCGCGTGCCCGTGTCGCCGTGGACCGACCGGGCGGCCGCCGAGGCGACCGAGGCGATCGCCGTCGACGCGTACCCGACGGGCCGGGCCGGCTGACGCCCGGCCCGCTCAGGCGCGGTTTCGCCGGGCGGGGGCCGGGTAGCCGGGCGGGTGAGTGACGGGAGGAACGCGATGCCGGATCCGAGTTCCTGGCTGGCCGAGACGGCCACGGCGACCGCCGCGGGCGGTCACGTACGCACCGAGGACGGCGGTCTCTCCTCCGCCCTGGCGTCCCCGTTGGCGCCGCACTGCACCGGTCTGACGCCCGAGCAGCTCCTGGCGGCCGCGTTCGCCTCCTGCCTGCACCACGCGGCGGTGGAGGCGGCCGGTGAGATCACCGACGAGGCGCACACGGTCGAGGTGACCGCGGCGGCGAAGCTGGGCCGCGACGACGACGGCCGGTACCGGGCCGACGTGCACGCCGAGATCTCCTCGGCCGGACTCACCCGTGAACAGCTGGCCGACCTGGTGGCGCACGCGGACCGGCTGTGGCCGTTCTCCAGCGGCGACAACAGCCGGCACCGGCTGACCGTCACCCCGGCGGAGAACGGCCGACACTGAACGCTCACCAGCGGAAACCGGCGGTCACCGCCCGGTGGTCGCTGTCGGGGGTGTGCAGCACGCCGGCCGCGGTGGGGGTGAGCCCCCGGAAGAGGACGTGGTCGGGGCGGGTCACCGGAAGCCCTGCCGGCCAGGTGAAGCCGAAGCCCTGTCCGGCGTCGGCCTGGGCGTCGCGCAGCAGGTGGGTGAGCGGCGCGAAGACCCGGTCGGTGGTGGCGGTGTTCAGGTCGCCGAGCACCACGAGCCGGGGCGCGTCGTCGGCCCGGACGGTGGCGGCGAGGGCGGCGACGGTCTCGTCGCGGGTGGCGGTGTGCCCGGCCCGGGCCGAGCCGAGGTGGACCACGTACACCGCGAGGTCGCCCTGCGGGGCGGCGACCACGGCCCGCAGGGCCCGTTCCCAGCCGAGGCCGGTGTCCAGGCCGTGCGCCTCGCGGATCGGCCAGCGGCTCCACAGCGCGACGGTGGAGACCGCGGCCCGGTGCGGGTAGCGGCCGGCCAGCGCGGCGGCGACCCGCCCGCCGTCGTCCACCTCCTGGAGCCCGATGAGGTCCGGGTCGGCGTCGGCGAGGGCGTCGAGCGTGGCGGCCGGGTCGGGGTTGCCGGAGCGCAGGTTCTGGCTGGCCACCCGCAGCGAGGTAGCGCCCGCGCCGGAGGCCGGCGGCAGCCAGGCCCCGCCGTAGAGCGCCGCCCAGACGACCGCCGGCAGCAGGACCACGAGCAGGGCCGGCCGGGACCGGCGCAGCAGCGCCGCGAGCGCGAGCAGGGGTACGCCGAGCCCGAGCAGTGGCGTCGCGCTGTCCACGAGGCTGCCCAGGCCGTGCACGTTGGGCACCGCGCGGTGGCCGACGAGCAGCACGGCGAGCAGGACGGCGCAGACGCTGACGATCAGCCCCCGCCGGCCTCGGCGGCCGGCGGGTTCTCCGGCGGCCCGCTCATCGACCATCTGCTCCGTCACCGTCCGCATCGTATCGAGCCGCCGGCCCGCGGGTGGCGGTGATCCGGGTACGCCGCCGGACCCGCCCGCCTGGCCTCTCCGGCCCACGCGGATACCCCCAGGTGAACGGCTTGCCCTCCCCCGAACGGAGGAGGCCGGCCGGAACCGCCGAAAAGATGATCATGCGCACGTTCCATGCCGGACTTTCCGACATGACCGGAAAATACGAAAGGCGAGAGAGATCGATTTCATGTTCTACCGAGCGTAATGCGCGGGCGGATAGCGGCAAATTGTGACGCATGCCACCAACTACCCCGATGGCAAGCGCCGGGAAGCTTTCTAGCCTCGGCGGGTGCATCCCGACGAGCCCGCAGAGCAGCAGCCGACCGAAACCTCACCCGCTCGCCGTACGATCGACCCGGCATCAGCCGAACGGACGATCGGCCGGCACCGGGCCCCGGAGCCGGCACGGCGCGGGCCGATCCGCTCCACCCCCGCCCGGGTCGCCGTCGCCACCGGCGTGACCTGCTGCCTCGGCCTGATCGGGGTCGTCGGCGCGCGGTCGACCGGGCAGGCGCACGAGCCGGTCCGCGAGGCGCTCGCCGACCGGGTGGCGAGCGAGCAGCGGGCCTCCCGGGACTTCGAGCGCAGCGCCCCGCCGGTCGCCGTGCCGGTCACCCCGATCCCGGTCGCCACGCCCAGCCCGACGCCCACGAGGAAGGCGCCGAAGAAGCCGGTCCGGCCCCGGCACCCCCGGCCCGTCGCCGGGCTGGACCAGCGGCAGATGGACAACGCCAAGGCGATCGTCGACGCCGGCCTGGCCATGAGGATGCCCCGCCGGGCACTGGTGGTGGCCGTCGCCACCGCCATGCAGGAGAGCGACCTCTACAACCTGGCCAGCGACGTGCTCCCCGAGTCGTTCGACTACCCGCACCAGGGCAGCGGCTCCGACCACGACTCGATCGGGCTGTTCCAGCAGCGGCCCAGCAGCGGCTGGGGCACCGTCGCCGAGATCATGCGGCCGGCGTACGCGGCCCGCGCGTTCTTCACCGCGCTCAAGGAGGTGCCCGGCTGGACCGAGATGAGCCTCACCGCGGCGGCCCAGGCGGTGCAGGTCTCCGCGTTCCCCGACGCGTACGCGAAGCACGAGGACCGGGCCACCACCGTGGTGGCGGCGCTGGTCTGAGCGGGCGCTCAGGCCGCGCTGCGCTCGGCGGCGCCACCGGTCGGCAGCCCCGCGGCGGCGGTCGGGGTGTCCGGGGACACCACGTCGCCGCGCACCCCGGCGAGGACCTCGTCGACGCGGGCCTCGCGCCGGCGGCGGGCCAGCAGCGCCGCCTCGAAGTCCCGGCGCGCACGGACCGCCTCGGTGTAAGCCTGCTCGCGGACCTGGCGGGCCTCCTCCCGGGCGGCCTCCAGCTCGCTGCGGGCCTGGGCCAGCAGCGCGGCGGCCTCCCGCTCGGCGGCCGTCCCGGCGGCCACCTCGCCGTCCACCACGGCGGTGCGGCGGCGCAGGAAGTCGCAGAGGTGGGTCGCGTCCTCCCGGATCTGGTCCCACTCCCGGCCGGCGCCGGCGGCGCTCTCGGCGCGGGCGGCGAGCCGGACCAACCGGATTCCCAGCTCGTCCAGGCAGGAGTCCACCTGCCGCTGGTCGTAACCGGTCTCAACCACGGAGAACCTCATGCGTGTCGCCCCCCAGGCAGCTGGTGTCACTTCCCCACCTGACGATCCTGGGCGGCGGGCGGGCACGCCCGTGGCCGTTCCCGCAAAATGTTCAGCATCCGGATGCCCGGACGAAGGCGGTCAGGCGTGCTTGGGGAGCACGACCACCCGGCCGAAGAACTCGTCGATGCGGCGCACCACGTCGTTGAAGTCGTCCAGGTCGATCGGCTTCGTCACGTACGCGTTGGCCTGGAGCGTGTAGCTGCCGAGGATGTCGGTGTCGGCGTTGGAGGTGGTCAGCACGACGATCGGGATGGTGCGCAGGTCCTCGTCCCGCTTCACCTCGCCGAGCACCTGACGCCCGTCCATGCGCGGCATGTTGAGGTCGAGCAGGATGACGTCGGGCCGCTGGGCCTCGGTGTGCCGGCCCTCGCGGCGGAGGAACTCCATCGCCTCCTGGCCGTCGTTGACCACGTCGATGATCTTCTCGACGTCCGAGTCCTCGAGCGCCTCCTCGATCATCAGGACGTCACCCGGGTCGTCGTCCACCACCAGGATACGAACGGGGCTCGGGGTGCCATGACCCATGGGAAAACCTGCTTCGTCTCGGAGGTGGAGGCGCCGACGGCCAGGTCGACCACCGGCGGGGAAATCTATCCGATCAGGAGGCGGCCGGCGTGGCCGGGTCGGCCGTGTCCGCCTCGTAGCGCAGCACGTCGTCCAGCCCGGTCATCCGGAGCACCCGGGCCACCCGCCCGGTCGCCCCGGTGATCCGCAACCAACCGCCCGCGGCGGCCGCGAGGTTGTCGCCGCGCACGAACGCGGCGATGCCGGTCGAGTCGCAGAAGCTGAGCTCGGTGAGGTCGAGCAGCAGCTCATGGTGCCCCTCGGCGGCCAGCCGGTCGATGGCGGCGGTGAGCTCCGGGGCGGTGCCCAGGTCGAGCTCACCCGCGAGCCGGAGGCGGGCCGGACCGCCGTCCAGCCGGGCGTGCGTGACGGTGAACGTCACCGTGGCCCCCCTCGCTCCCACCGCAGGCCGACCCTTGCAGTGGAGCAAGTATAAGCACGGTTCCCCGTGCCTCGGCGGTCACCGTGCCGGGGCGGCCGGCAGCCCGCTGACCAGGGCACGAGCCCGGTCGAGGAAGCGCCCGGCGCGGGGGAAGTCGCGCAGCCGCTGTCCATAGTGGTCGAGGGTGAGCCCCACGGCGCTCGCCGGGACCCGGCGGCTGACCAGGATCGCCACCAGCCACTCGACGAACTCGCCGAAGAGCGTCTCGTCGTCGACGTAGAGGGCGGCGGCGAGGAAGTCGACGATGTAGCCGAGGTCGCTCACGGTCGAGTCGAGCTGCGCCGGCGTGTAGTCGCGGACCCCCGGCACCCGCTCCCGCAGGTCGGCCAGAGCGCTGTCGATCAGCTCGCCGCGGCGCTTCGTGAGGCTCGCGTACTCGTCGTCGGCGAGGTGGTCGAGCCGGGCCGGCGGCACCGCGCGCAGCGCCCGCTCGTCGGCGAGCAGGTCCGCCGCGCTGGGCGCGTCCGACGCCCAGGCCACGCCGAGGACCCGGGCCCAGCGGCCGTCGCCGCCGAAGCCGCGCCCGCCCACCACCACCGGCACGTCCGAGCGGCGGCACGCCTCGATCATCCGGTGGGCGTGCGGCAGCCGCATCGGCAGCGCGCAGGCCAGCGCCACCGCGTGCGCGTCGTAGCGGTGCAGGTAGGAGACCAGGTGCGCGGCGGGCACGCTGGCCCCGAGGAAGGTCACCTGCCAGCCGCGCAGCCGCAGCACCTCGGCCACCAGCCGGGCCGGCAGCGCGTGCCACTCACCGTCCATGCAGGCCACCACGATCCGGCCCCGGGTCGGGCGGGGATCGGCGTACGCGGCGACGGCGGCCACCACCCGCTCGCTGATGTGGGTGGCGGCGTGCTCCTGGGCCACGCTCCACTCGTCACGCGCCCACCGCTCCCCCACCTCGGCCTGCGCGGGGGCGACCAGGTCCAGCAGCACCCGCTCGGCCGGCACGCCGGACTCCAGCAGCCCGACGGCCACCTCGACGGCGCCGTACTCGTCGGCCTCCGCCAGGAACTCCAGATAACCGGGGAAGGCGTGCACCGGGTCGGCCTCGGTGGTCGTCGCGGTCACGGCGTGGTCTCCCTCGGTCGGTCGGCGCCGGTCGGGCCGTGCACCGCGTGCAGGTGGCGGCCCGGGCGGCCCGGGCCGGTGGCCCGCAGCGCGAGCACCGCGATGTCGTCGTGGTCGCCGTGACCGAGCCAGTCGCAGGTCACCTGCTCGATCCGCTCGGCCAGCGCCGGGGCGGGCATCCGGTGGCAGCCCGTCACCGCGTGGAGCAGCCGCTCGGCGCCGAACTGCTCGTCGCCGCGCCGGCCGCCCCGCGCCTCGGTCACCCCGTCGCTGTAGAGCAGGCAGGTCTCGCCCGGCGCCAGGTGCACGGTCACCTCGCCGATCCGGGGATCCGGCACCACGCCGATCAGCATCCCGCTCAGCGGCACCACCTCGACCTCGCCGGAGGCCCGCAGCACCAGCGGCGGGAGGTGGCCGCCCCCGGCCATGGTCAAGGTGAGGCTGCCGTCCCGGTGCGGCCGGACCACGCCCAGCACCATGGTGGCGAACCGGCCCTGCCCGTGCGCCTGGGTGGTCTCCAGCAGCGCGTCGTTGAGCAGCTTCAGCAGCCGTCCCGGCTGCGACTCGACCCGGTGCAGCGCGTGCAGGCACTGCCGGAGCTGGCCGGTGAACACCGCCGCCTCGACGCCCTTGCCCGAGACGTCGCCCAGGAAGAAGACCGAACCGCCGTCGACGAGCCGGTGTGAGCCGTAGAAGTCGCCGCCGATCCGCAGCCCGGCCTGCGCCGGCCGGTACGCGGTGCCCCACTGCACGCCGCTGGCCGCCGCCGGCTCGACGGGCAGGAGGCTGGCCTGGAGGGTGTCCGCGACCTCCGCCTGGTCGCGGTAGAGCATGGCGGTGGTCAGCGCCGCGCCGGCGCGGGCCGCGAAGGCGCGGACCAGGTCGAGGTCGGCGTCGTCGTACCAGCGGCCGGCCCGGCGGGCCACGAGCAGCACGCCGGCCGGGGCCTCCCGACCGGGCAGCGGCACCACCCGCGCGGTGGCTCCGGCCGCGTCGAGCCCGGGCAGCCAGCCGGCCTCGACGGCCTGCTCGACCAGCCAGTCCAGGGCGTGCGGCTCGGCGCCGCCGAGGCCCTCGGCGATCGCCGCCGGCAGCGCCGTGGCGGCGAGCATGCCGCTGTCCACAGCGGACGCCTCGTCGTCCGCCCGGACCGCCCGCCACCAGCGGGCCCGGCCGGAGCGCGGGGCCAGCACCAGCACGGCGGCGTCGGCCACGGTCGGCACGGCCAGCCGGACCACCGCCGCGGCGGCCCGGTCGGGGTGCAGGGGGTTGCCGAGCTTCTCGCCGACCACGGCGAGGAACGCCGAGCGGGCCCGCTCGGCGAGCAGCGCGTCGGCCCGGCTGACCCTCTCGGTGGCGTCCTCGACGTACCAGCAGCGGCGGGCCGCGGAGAGCGGAACCCGCCGCAGCCGCAGACGGCGGCCGTGATGGGTGAACTCGACCGGGTCGGCGTCGACCAGCGCGGGCACGCCGGCCGCGGCGAGCACCTCGCCGGCGACCACCTCGGGGACCAGCCGCTCGGCGACCGGGCTGAGGTGCCGCACCACGCCGTCGGCGTCGCAGACGATGAGGCCCTCGCGGAAGTGCTCCACCACCTCCGACCAGTTGGCGGTGGGCAGGCCGCGGTCCGGGGCCAGGGGCGGCAGGGCCGGGGCGGAGGTCCGGGCGCGCGCCCTACCGGTTGCCGGCGTGGAGACCCGTCCGTCGCCCGGGTCCGCGCCCCTGACGTCGGCGGCAGTCACCAGCTGAGCCCCACTCCTTGTCGACACCCCGTGCGCGCCGCAGACGGCGCGTATGGTCAGATCTCTCCACCCCACCCTACGCCGGTGTGCCGGGACCGCCACCCCACGGCCTGCGCCCCGGCCTGCGGACGCGCCATCCGGCGGGCCCGTTCCGGGGTGGTTACGATCCCTGACGACCGGCCCCCGTCCGGGAGCCGCGGAAAGGCGTGATGGTGGCACCCCGACGGAACACGCCCGAGGCGACGCCGCTGACCATCTCCGTGGACCGGTCCGACCCCGTGGCCCCGGTCGTGAAGGTCGCCGGTGACCTGGCCTTCACCACGGCCGCCCCGCTGCGCGTCGAGGTCGACCGGCTGCTGGCCGAGCGCCCCGCGACGCTCGTGCTGGACTTCGGCGACCTGCTCTTCATCGACAGCACCGGCCTGTCGGTGATCGTGCACGCCTGGCGGGAGGGCCAGCAGGGTGGCACGGCGATCCTGCTCCGGGAGCCGCCCCGCTTCCTGACCACCATCCTCGACATGACGGGGGTAACCGGCCTGCTGTCCCGGCCGCGGCCGGAGCACCGGTCCGACCTGCCCGCGACCGACTCGTCCGCCTTCGCGTGAGCACCCCCGGGGTTTCCCGATCATCCCCACCTGGGAACATGGCGCCATGCCCTCCCAGCTGTTGACCATCGAGGTGGACCGGCTCGCCGCCGGACGTGCCCGGCTTCGGCTGACCGGCGAGCTCGACTTCGACACCGCGCCCGACCTCGTGGCCGCCGCCGCCGAGCTGCGCCGCGACGGCTATCAGGAGCTGCTGCTCGACTTCGCCGGGGTGACGCTCTGCGACTCGTCGGGCCTCAGCGCGCTGGTGGTCATCCACCGGTCCGGCGCCGGCACCGTGCGGCTGGACACCGTGAACCCGCCGGTACGCCAACTGCTGGACCGCACCGGGCTGACCGAGCTGCTGGCCGTCCCGCCGTCCGCGGCGACCGGGGACACCCGCCAGGTCGGCTGACCGCCGCCGGAACGGAGGGTGGCCCCCGACCCTGGGACCAGGGGCCGGGGGCCGGGGAGGGTGGCTCAGGCGGCCGGGATGGCCTGCAGTCGCGGGCCGGATTCGCGCAGTTCCCCCACCGTGGGCGAGGCCGCGTCCTCCGGCGCGCCGGAATCGGGCGTCTGGAACAGGTAACGGACGAACTCCCCACCCACCTCGTTGTCGTCCGCTCCCGGCCACTGCCCCACACAGTCGACGCCGACGACCTCGCGTCCGCTGCCGTCGCTCTCCTCCAGCAGCGCCCAGAGGGTCACCGGATAGCAGCGGGTGCCCTCCGGGTCGACCTGCCACCGCGCGTACCAGCCGGGCCGGGCGGGGACGATCTCCACGATGTGCTTCATGACGACCTGCCCTTCCGCGTGCGTCGGAAGTTCTTCCGGTCCACCCCGATGGTGCGGGCCCGCCGGGTGACCGGTCCTCACCCGCAGCGAATGAAGCGGGCCGGTCCGGCCGCGCCCGTTTCCTTCCCAGCAGCGCCGGGAAGGCGACCGGCGCAAGCGCAACCGACCAGGAACGAGGTGCGACGATGCGCAAGCAGATGGAGGGCGACAACCAGCGCCGCCGGGCCCTGGCCCGGGACGCCCGGGAACGCGGTCTGCGGCCCAGCCAGACCGGCGCCAGCCTGAGCGCGTCCAAGCAGATCACCTCGCTGGACCAGCGCGAACGGTCCGGCCCGCCGCCGGCCGGCCGGCACAAGCCGGACACCACGCGCGGCGGTCCCGCGCCGCCGCCCGCGGCCGTGGCGGAGCGCCCGCGCCCGCTGCCCGACGAGCGGCCGGCCCGGGTGACCACGATGGCCTACCGGGATCTCGTCGACGACGTGAGCCGGCGGGCCGGGGTGGATTTCTCCACCGCCAAGGTGGCGGCCGAGGCGACCGTGCTCGCGCTGGCCTGGGCGCTCGACGAGGTCGAGCGGGAACGGCTGCTCGAGGCCGTGCCGGTGAAGCTGCACGACGTGGTGCCGGTGGACGGCATCGAGCGGCGGCAGGACCTGCCCGGCTTCCTGGCCGAGGTGGGCCGGCGCAGCCGCCTCACCCCGGAGCAGGCCCGCTACCAGGCGCAGGCCACCCTCGCCGCGCTGGCCGACGCGGACGGCGACCTCGTCGAGTCGCTGCGCGTACCGGACGGGTTGCGGGACCTGCTCGCGCCGCCGGTGGCCGGCGGCGGCCTGGTGGGCGCGACCTCCGCCGTCGCTCCGCTGGACGAGCAGGAACTGCGCGACGCGCTCGCTCAGCTGCCGTACTGGTCCAGTGACCGGCAGTCCCTGGTGCGCACCATCGAGCTGCCGGCCGGCAACCTGGATCGGGTGCTCGACCGGCTCGACCAGCTCCGGGGCGAGATCGGCCGTGGCCCGCAGATCGGGCGGCCCGACCAGGACAGCGCCGTGCTCACCGTGCTGACCCAGCAGGTCGACGGGGTGACGGCGATGGACGTGGACCTGGCCCGGCGGGTCGACGACGCCATCGACGAGGCCGGCGCCGGGATGGCCGCCGGCTGAGCGGCGTCGGGTGCGGGCCGGTGGGCGCTCCGCCCACCGGCCCGCGCGGCCCGGTACCGTTGCCCGCCGTGGACAGCGACGCCGAGGCCCTGGAGATCGTCGTGGACCCGGCCCGGCCCACCGGCCGGACGTTGCTCGCCGCCGGGGTCGAACAGTCCTACGTCGACGTCACGGACCCGCGCCACCTGCACTTCGAGTACGTGCGGCGGATGGCCGCCGTGATCGACCTGGCCGCCCCACCGGGCCGGCCGCTGACCGCCCTGCACCTGGGCGGCGGCGCGCTCACCCTGCCGCGCTGGCTGGCCGCCACCCGCCCCGGCTCCCCGCAGCGGGTGATCGAGCGCGACCCCGCGGTCGTCGAACTGGTCCGCCGCGACCTGCCGCCAGCGCCACCCGAGGTGGTCGTGGAGATCGGCGACGCCCGGGACGCGGTCACCGCGGCGCCGTCCGGGGCCTACGACCTGGTGCTGGCCGACGTCTACCGGGCGGCCCGGATGCCCCGCCACGTGGCCAGCCTGGAGTTCGCCGCAGAGGTGGCCCGGGTGCTGCGCCCGGACGGCGTCTACCTGGTCAACGTCACCGACCTCCCGCCGCTGGCGCACACCCGGACCCAGGTGGCCACGCTGCGGGCGGTCTTCGCCGACGTCTGCCTGGTCGCCGACCGGCGGATGCTGCGCGGCCGGCGGTACGGCAACCTGGTGCTCGCCGCCGCGACCCGCCCCGAACGCCTGCCGGTACCCCGGCTCGTCGCCCGCGCCGCCGGCGACCCGGCGCCCGGCGGGGTGCTGCACGGGGCCACGCTCGACGCGTTCGTCGCCGGCACCCGGCCGGCCACCGACGCCCAACTGGCCGAGGGCTGACCCGGCGGGGTTCCCGAGGGTCGAGGGCGGGTGGCCGCGCCGGGTTTCCGCCGGTCGGGGGCGGGTAGCCGCGCCGGATGAGCAACGCCGACGACCGGTCCACCGCACGCCGGGCACTCATCGTGATCGGTCTGGTGCTCGCCACGCTGGTCGGGCTGGCGCTGCTCTGGGCGACCCGGCGGGTGCTGGTCTGGGGCCTGGTCGCGGCGTTCCTCGCGGTCGCGCTGAAACCGCTGGTGGACCGGGTGGAGCGGCGGCTGGTCCGGCGCCGGGCGCTGGCCACCCTGCTGGTCTTCCTGGCCACCTTCGTGGTGCTGGCCGCGCTGGGCGCGATGATCGTGCTGCCGCTGGTCGACGAGCTGGGCCGGTTCGCCGACCGGGCCCCGGCCCTGATCCACGAGGCCCGGGCCGGGCGGGGTCCGGTCGGCGAGGCGCTGAACCGCTTCCACCTGCGCCGGTACGCCGACACCCACGCCGAACAGATCCAGCGTTACGGCACCCGGCTCGGCGAGCCGGCGGTCGGGGTGCTGCGGGGCGTGCTCCAGGTCGTCGCCGCGGTGGTCACCGTGGTGGTGCTGGCCTACCTCATGGTGCTGGAGGCCCCGAAGATCATTTCCGGGACGCTCAAGCTGGTGGGCGACGGCGCGGCGGAGCGGCTGCGGCGCATCGGCCGGGACTCCTCCCGGATCATCACCGGCTACCTCAGCGGCAACCTGGTGATCAGCGTGATCTGCGGCGGGCTGACGTTCGGCGTGCTCTTCCTCCTCGGGGTCCCGTTCGCCGGGGTGATCGCTCTGGTGGTCGCGCTGGCCGACCTGATCCCGCTGGTCGGGGCGACCCTCGGGGCGATCGTCGCGGCCGGGGCCGGGTTCCTGCACTCCCCCACCGCCGGCGTCGTGGTGCTGGTCTTCTTCGTGGTCTACCAGCAGGTCGAGAACCACCTGCTGCAGCCGGTCATCATGGCCCGCGCGGTCCGGCTGAACCCGTTGACCGTGCTGGTCAGCGTGCTGCTCGCCGCCGAGCTGGCGGGACTCGTGGGCGCCCTGCTGGCCATCCCGGTGGCCGGTATCGCGCAGGTCCTGCTGCGCGAGTTCGCCCGCACCGGCCGGCAGGCGCTGCCCGTCCCGGCCCCCGACGTGCCGATCCGACGTCCGGCCGGCGGCCGGGCTCCCGCGGACGGGAACCCGCCGCCGGCCGGCGGGTGAGACGGGCGGGCCCGGTCAGCGGCGGTGCACCACCTCGGGCGACTCGCTCTCCAGCGGCACGGCGTGCGCCGGGACCAGACCGAGCTGCACGGCGGGCCGGGGCAGGGCGGCGTCGAGCAGCCAGTCCGCGCCGACCCGGGCCCGGTTGCTGGGCATGGCGTACAGGTGGTAGCCGCGGGTGACCACCTTGGCCGGCAGGCCGGCGAGCGGCACGTGCAGCGGGTTGGCCGCCGCTTCCTTGCCGCCCAGGTCGACCACCCAGCCCAGGTCGCGGTGCTTGTACGGCTTCCGGCTGCCCTGCCCGTAGGACGCGGCGATGTTGTGCGCGGCGAGCTTGCCCTGCCGTTGCGCGTGCTGGGCGGTCATCGCGCAGATCTGCCCGGGGCGGGTCGGGTCGGGCACGGCCGCCGCGTCGCCGCAGGCGAACACCTCCGGGTAGCCGGGGACGTTGAGGTACTCGTCGGTCACCAGGCGCCCCTTCTCGGTGCGCAGCCCCAGCTCGGCCACGAACGGGTCCGGGCGTACCCCGACGCACCAGACGAGGCTGCACGTCGGGACGTACTCGCCGTCGGTGAGCAGCACCCCGTCCGGGGTGGCCTCGGAGACCGAGGTGCCCATGCGCACGTCGACGCCGCGCCGACGCAGCACCCGGTCGGCGGTGACGGACAGGCGCTGGTCCAGCTCGGGCAGGACGCGCGGGGCCACGTCCAGCAGCATCCAGCGGGGACGCACCTTGAGGTGGGGCCGCTGGGCCATCATCCGGTCGGTGAAGAGCTGCCCGTGCGCGGCGACCTCGGTGCCGGTGTAGCCCGCGCCGACCACCACGAAGGTGGTGCGGGACCGCTGCTCGACCGGGTCCTCCGCCAGCTCGGCCAGCTCGAGCTGGCGGATCACGTGGTCGTGCAGGTAGAGCGCCTCGGGCAGGCCGCGGAAGCCGTGCGCGTACTCGGTCACCCCGGGGATCGGCAGCAGCTTGTTGACGCTGCCGACGGAGAGCACCAGCCGGTCGTACGCGAGCTGGCCGTGGTCCCCCTCGGCGGAGCGGTAGCCGACCCAGCGGTTCTGGAGGTCGACCCGGTCCGCCTCGCCGATGACCACGCGGACGCCGTCGAGCGTGCCGGCGAGCGGCACGGAGATCCGGGTGGGCTCGACCACCCCGGCGGCGACCTCGGGCAGCAGCGGCAGGTAGAGGAAGTAGTCGGTCGTGTTCAGCAGGACGATCTCGGCCCGCTTGCTGGCCAGCCGGCTCAACGTCTTCGCCGCGTGGTATCCGGCGAACCCGGCCCCCACGATCACCACACGAGGTTTCGTCATGCCTGCTGCCGTTCCCGTCGAGGACCCCGACAAACGTGGGCCCGCGTGCGCCGCCGGCTCAGCCCGGGCTGAGCCGGACGTACCCGTCGCGGCCGACCGCCTCCAGTTCCCAGCAGTGACCGAAGGCCCGGACCCGCTCGGCGGTGATCCGGCCCAGCTCGGCCGGGATGTCCGGGTCGAGGAGCAGCCGCCCGTCCACCGGATCGGCCCCCAGCATGGCCCGGACCAGGGCGAGCGGGGTGCCGGTCGCCCAGGCCTGCGGGCTGCACGCCGTGGGGTAGGGCACCGCGAACGTCAGCCGGTCCCGCGGGTAGCCGCTCAGCGCCTCGGGCAGCCGGTAGCCGAACTGCTCCGCCGCCTCGAGCAGCGCCAGGCTGATCCGGTTGGCCTCGGCCCGGAAGCCGTAGCGCGCCAGCCCGAGGACGGCGAGGGAGTTGTCGTGCGGCCACACCGTGCCGAGGTGGTAGCCGAGCGCGTTGTACAGCCGTTCCTCCCGCGACAGGGTCCGGATCCCCCAGCCGGAGAACATGTCGTCGGACATGAGCTGGGCCACCACCCGGTCCGCCCGCTCGGCGGGCACGATGCCGCTCCAGAGCAGGTGGCCCATGTTCGACGTCTTCGCGTCGATCTGGTTCTTGTCGCCGTCCAGGCCGACCGCGTAGTACCCGCCCCGTTCGGGGATCCAGAAGTCCCGGTTGAAGCGCTCGTACAGCTCGGCGGCCTCGGCGCGCAGCCGGTCGGCCAGCGCCGGGTCGGCGAGCGGACCGTCGGCCAGCTCCGCCAGCCGCAGCTTCGCGTCGTACGTGTAGCCCTGCAGCTCGCAGGTGGCGATGGGCAGCACCGGGATGCGGCCGTCGGCGAAGCACACGCCGTCCGGCGAGTCGCGCCAGCACTGGTTGCCCAACCCTTCCGGGGAGCGGGTGCCGTACTCGACGTAGCCGTCGCCGTCGCGGTCGCCGAAGTGGTCGATCCAGTCGAGCGCCGCCAGGGCGTTGCCGCGCAGCTCGCGGACCAGGTCGTCGTTCCGGGTCCAGCGCCAGTACTCGGAGAGCAGGATCAGCCAGAGCTGGGTGGCGTCGGCGCTGCCGTAGTACGGGCCGTACGGCTTGACCCCGGTCCGGGTCAGCTCGCCGCTGCGGACCTCGTGCAGGATCTTGCCCGGTTCCTCGTCGCTGAAGTCGTCGCAGCTGGTGCCCTGCAACCGCGCGAGCCCGAGCAGGGCGCCGTGAGCCAGGGACGGTCCGGCGACCAGCGTCTGGTACGCGGTGATCAGGGTGTCACGGCCGAACACGGTGAGGAACCAGGGCAGGCCGGCCCCCGGCAGCAGGATGCGCTGCCCCTTCACCTCCAGGTCGAGCCGGAGGGCGGCGATGTCGTCCCGGGACTTCTGCATGGTCCGCTCCAGCACCTGGTTGTCGCTGCGCAGCACGGCCCGGTCGACCGTCCAGCGGCGCAACGGGTCGGCGGCCCGCCCCTGGACCACGTCGGCGATGTCGCCCGTGACCGGCTCCACCACCCCGGGCCCGGGAGGCAGGGGCACGCGCAGATCCACCTGCCACTCCTGGCGCGGCTGCAACCCCACGTCCCAGACCAGTTCGTCACCCTCGATCCGGCCGGGTGACGGCGTGGCCCGCACCTCGGTCCGCGCCGTGAAACCCTCGTTCTCGTACACGAAGGTGAGGGCCTGGCCCCCCGACGTCTGCCGCCGGGTGATCTGCGCGGACCGGTCGCGGACGCCGGACTTCACCTCGAACAGGTCGGCGAAGTCGGCGGTGACCGCGAGCCGCACCTCCAGGCGCACCGGTTCAGGACGGAACGACACCAACGAGATCCGCTCGTGGAAGCCGTCCCCGACGTAGCGGATCCGGTTCACCGAGATGCTGTCCGGCGGCAGGTCGGGCAGTGCGGGAGTGGTCAGCACGAACTGGGCCGAGTAGTGCTGCACGACCTGCGAGCGCAGCACCAGCAGGCGAGCGCCGTTGATGGTGAGCACCCAGCCGCTGAGCATCCGGGTGTCCAGGTGGACCAGCCCGCCGATGCTGCCCGGGGGCACGTCCCCGGCCGGGTCGGAGTACATGAAGGTGGGGCCGCTGAGCACCGCGATCGACTCGCCCAGCTCCGGCGGCGCGGCCCGCTGGTCGCCGGGCGCGGCGGCGGCGGCCAGGTCGGGCGTGGGATCGGCGGGAGTCGGACGGACGGCAGCCATGCCGCCCACCGTAGGAGGAGCGCGGGCGAGGGCGGCATCACCCGCTGCGGGTGAAATCCGCCGTCATCCACGCCCGGCTATATGGACAAGCCTCACCGTCCGGGGCGAGGATGCCCTGATGGGAACCCACGAGACCGCCGGGGGTCGGCCCACGAGGTCCACCCGGCGCACCTTCCTCACCGCCTCCGCCGCGGCCACCGCCGCCACCGTCGCCGCCCCGCTGGCCGCCTCGCCGGCCGCCGCCACCGACACCGTCACGCCGCCCGGCCCCGGCCACCCGGTCCGGCCGCAGCCGCCGGACCGCGAGCTGACCGCGCTGCTGCGCGAGATCGACCGGGACCGGATCGAGGCCACCGTCCGCCGGCTCGCCGCGTTCGGCACCCGGCACACCCTCTCCGACCAGGACGATCCGGTACGCGGCATCGGCGCCGCCCGCGACTGGATCCACGCCCAGCTCACCGGGTACGCCGCCGCCTCCGGCGGCCGGATGACCGTCGAGCTTCAGTCGTACGTCCAGCAGCCGGCCTCCCGGATCCCCACCGCCACCACCATCACCAACGTGGTGGCCACCCTGCGCGGCGACACCGCGCCAGACCGGGTCTACGTGATCACCGGCCACTACGACTCCCGGGCCACCGACGTGATGGACGCGGTCAGCGACGCCCCGGGCGCCGACGACGACGCCTCCGGCGTGGCGGTGGTCATGGAACTGGCCCGGGTGCTCGCCACCCGGCGCACCGAGGCGACCATCGTCCTCGCCGCCGTGGCCGGCGAGGAACAGGGGCTGTACGGCTCGGCGTACCTGGCCGGCCGGCTCAAGGCGGCCGGCGTGGACGTCCAGGGCATGTTCAGCAACGACATCGTCGGGAGCAGCACGGCCGACGACGGCACCCGCGACCCGCGCTCGGTGCGACTCTTCGCCGAGGGTGTGCCGACGGCCGAGACCCCGGCCGAGGCGAGCGTGCGGCAGTCCGTCGGCGGGGAGAACGACTCGCCGTCGCGGCAGCTCGCCCGGTTCGTGTCCGACGTGGCGTGCAACGGCGCGACCGGGATGCGGGTCCGGGTGATCTACCGGCGGGACCGCTACCTGCGGGGCAGCGACCACATCTCGTTCCTGCGCGAGGGCTGGCCGGCCGGGCGGTTCACCGAGCCGAACGAGGACTTCGCCCACCAGCACCAGGACGTCCGGGTGGTCGACGGCGTCCAGTACGGCGACCTGCCGGAGTTCTGCGACTTCGACTACATCACCCGGGTGGCCCGGGTGAACGGCGCGACGCTGTGGTCCCTCGCCCAGGCGCCCGGCACCCCGAAGGGGGTCACCGTCGTCACCACCAACCTGACCAACGACACCACCCTGCGCTGGCAGCGCGGCACCGAACCGGACCTCGCCGGCTACGAGGTGGTGTGGCGGGAGACCACCGCCCCCGAGTGGCAGAAGGTGCTGCCGGTCGGCGACGTCACCGAGGTGACCATCGACCTGTCCAAGGACAACGTGTTCTTCGGCGTGCGGGCGGTGGACCGGACGGGGCACCGCAGCCCGGTGGCCTTCCCGAAGCCCGGCAGCTGACCGCCCGCTCACCCGGACCGGGTGAGGGTGGCTCACCCGGTCGCGACGGAGGGTGGTGGGAGCGCGAGAGTCGATCCCGACCGAGGGGAGCCCAGGATGAGTATCCTGCCGTCCGACCGACGTGCGGCCCACTACCGGCAGCAGAGCGGCCGCCCGCAGCTCACACCCCGGCAGCGCCGGCGCCTCGAGCACAAGGAGGCGAGGCGGCAACGGCTGACCGGGCAGCGCCCGCAGGACCGGGGTCCCGGCCGCTGAGGTCCCACGACGCCGGTGGCGGTCGCCGTTCCGGCGGCCGCCACCGCGCCGTCAGCCCCGCGCCGGCTCCGGCGCCGTGATCGCCCAGCGCTCGTGGTCCCGCCAGGCGCCGTCGATGAACAGGTAGTCCGGCGAGAAGCCCTCCAGCCGGAACCCGAGCCGCTGGGCCAGCCGCTTCGACGGCTCGTTTCCGGGCTGGATGTTCGCCTCCAGCCGGTGCAGGCCCAGCGCGGTGAACGCGTGCTCGATCACCAGCCGGACCCCGGCCGAGGCGTGCCCGGTGCCGGCGTACGGCAGGAAGGCGGCGTAGCCGAGGTAGCCGCCGCGCAGCGCGCCCATGACGATGCCGCTGATGTTCGCGTACCCGGCGATCTCGCCGGTGGCCCGGTCGCAGAGCAGGTACCCGGAGCTGTCCCGGCCCCGGATCTTGCGCAGGTAGTCGGCGTACCGGCCGGCGTCGTCCGGGGCCGAGAGCCACGGGTGGTGCAGGTCGTGGCTGCGCCGGGCCGCCGCGACGAACTCCGCCTCGTCGTCCGGGCGGGGGCGGCGGATGGCGACGCGGCCGTCGCTGCGCAGGTACCTCACGGTGATCCACTCTCGGCCACCCGCCCGACCGCTGTCCAACCGGGGTCGCGCCACGTGCGGGTGTCCCGGGTCACCGCTCAACCGCCTCCTCTCGGTCACCTTGCCGTCACGTCGGCGTAGCCCCGGCGACGGATGCCTCCACCAGCGTGGTGTCGCGCCGGGACGGCCGGCCGACCAGCGGAGGACCAGGAGTGGCACACGACGAGGCGACACCGCCGCCCCGCGGCCGGATCGTCATGCTCGTCGACAACAAGGTCGAGGGCGACTCCCGGGTACAGAAGATCGCCCGGTCCGCCGCCGAGGCCGGGTGGGACGTGACGCTGCTCGGCCGCTCGCCGGACGGCACGGAACGGAGCTGGCGGCTCGGGGCGGCGGAGGTGCGGCTGCTGCCCATGCCGGAGCCGCTGCACCAGCGCCGGCACGAGTTCCGCCGCTCGCTGCGCTGGCCGCTGGCGTACCGGTCGGGCGGCATCGCCGAGCACCGCGCCCAGTGGGTCCGCGCCTGGCGGGCCGACCTGGCCGTCCGGTCCGCCCTGGTCACGCGGCGCGCCGCGGCCGGTGAGCTGGCCTGCGGCCCGCTGCGCCGGGCCCGGCGGGCGCTGCGCCGGCGGGAGGTCGCCGCCCGGCTGCTGCACCGCTGGGTGTGGCTGCGCACAAAGATGATGAACCGGGTCCGGTACGGCCGGCGGTTCCGCAGCCCGTGGGACCGGGCGTACACGCTGTTCTGGCAGCTCGCGCTGGGTGCCCGGGCGTGGCGGCGGCTGGAGCCGGGGCTGTGGGACTACGAGCTGGCCTACGGCCCCGAGGTGGACCGGCTGCGCCCGGACCTGATCCACGCGCACGACTTCCGGATGCTCGGCGTCGGCGCCCGCGCCAAGATCCGGGCGGGCGGCGAGGGCCGGCGGGTCGCGCTGGTCTGGGACGCCCACGAGTTCCTGCCCGGGATCAAGCCGTGGCGGGACCACGCCCGCTGGCTGCCCGCCCACCGGGCCCACGAGCGGGAGTACGCCCCGTACGCCGACGCGGTGCTCACCGTCTCGGCGGACCTGGCCGAGCTGCTGCGCCGCGAGCACGGGCTCGCCGAGGCGCCGGGCGTGCTGCTCAACGCCCCCGCCGACGGCCACCGCCCGGCCGACGACGCACCGCCGCCGGACCTGCGGGCCGAGTGCGGCATCGGCCCGGACGTGCCGCTGCTGGTCTACAGCGGCGCGGCGGCCCCGCAGCGCGGGCTGGACAGCCTGGTCGAGGCGCTGCCCCGGCTGCCCGGGGTGCACCTCGCGCTGGTGGTCAACCCGGCGCTGCGCTACGTCGAGCGGCTCGCCGACCGGGCCGCCCGGCTCGGCGCCGCCGACCGGCTGCACGTGCTGCCGTACGTGCCGCACTGGCAGGTGGCGCCGTTCCTGTCCGGCGCGGACGTCGGGGTGATCCCGATCCACCGCTGGCCCAACCACGAGATCGCCCTGATCACCAAGTTCTTCGAGTACGCGCACGCGCGGCTGCCCGTGGTGGTCAGCGACGTGCGCACCATGGCCGCCACCGTCCGGGAGACCGGCCAGGGCGAGGTCTTCCGTGCCGGCGACGTCGACGACCTCGTCCGCGCGGTGACCGCCGTGCTGGCCGACCCCGCCCGGCACCGCGCCGCGTACGACCGGCCGGGCCTGCTCGCCGGCTGGACCTGGTCGGCGCAGGCCGAGGTGCTGGAGGCGGTCTACCGCCGACTGCTGCCCGACGCCCCACCCCCGCCCCACGCGGACCCGCCCGCCCCGCCGACTCCACGAGGAGCGCACCGGTGCCCACCCCCGACGTGAGCGTCGTCATCCCGGTCTACAACACCCTCCCCTACCTGCGGGCCTGCCTGGACTCGCTGCTGCGCCAGACCATCGGCCGGCACCGGCTGGAGATCGTGGCGGTGGACGACGGCTCCACCGACGGCAGCGGCCGGCTGCTGGACCGGTTCGCCGCCCGCCACCCCGGCACCGTGAAGGTGGTCCACCAGGCGAACTCCGGCGGCCCGGCCGCCCCCTGCAACCGGGGCCTGGAGCTGGCCACCGGCCGGTACGTCTTCTTCCTCGGCTCGGACGACCACCTCGGCCCGGAGGCCCTCGAACGGCTGGTCGCCGCCGCCGACCGGTACGGCTCGGACGTGGTGCTCGGCAAGGTGGTCGGGGTCAACGGCCGGCACGTCTTCTCCGACGTCTTCGCCGCCGGCAACGCGGTCGACGTGAGCCTGTTCGACTCGGCGCTGCCCTGGTCGCTGGCGAACACCAAGCTGTTCCGCCGGGAGCTGGTGGACCGGCTCGGGCTGCGCTTCCCCGAGGACATGCCGGTGCTCAGCGACCAGCCGTTCACCCTGGCCGCCTGCTACCACGCCCGGCGGATCTCGGTGCTCGCCGACTACGACTACTACCACGCGGTGCGCCGGCTGGACGCCCGCAACATCACCTACCACAGCCGGATCGAGCAGCGCCTGGTCAGCGTGGAGCGGCTGTTCGCGTTCGTGGCCGGGCTGATCCCGGCCGGACCGCGCCGGGACGCGGTGCTGCGCCGGCACGTCGGGCTGGAGCTGGCCAACCTGGTCGGCGACGACTTCCGCCGGCTGGACCGCGCCGCGCAGGAGCGGGTGCACGCGGCGGTGCGCCGGCTCGTCGAGCGGTACGTCACCGACGGGCTCCGGAACCGGCTCGACATCGAGGCCCGGCTGCGGCTCGGCGCGGTGACCGCCGGGGGCGTCGACGAGCTGCTGGCCGTCATCGACCAGGACGCCGAGCGGGGCGTCCCGGCCACGGTGGTCGCGCACGGCCGCTGGCACGCTGGCTACCCGGGCGCGCCGGCCGCCTGGACCGATGTCACGGAGGTACGCGCCGACTGGCTGGCCCGGCTGGACACCGTGACGGTGAGCTGGGCGGACGCGCACACCCTCGCGGTGACCACGCGCAGCCCGTACCCCCGATTCGCGGCGGAGGCGGGGCCGGTCCGGCTGGTGGCCGGCCCGCTCGCCGGCACCACCCTGCTGGACGCCACCGACCCGACCGGCCGGACCGTGCGGACCGACTTCCCGGTCGACCGGCTCCTCGCCGGCAGCGCCGCCAGCGGCCAGCGCCACCCGGTCCGCGCCGAACTCGACGGCGACCACGGCCGGGGCAGCGCCCCGGTCCGCGCGCCCCGGCTCGCCGCCGGCCGCCCCCGGCTGGTGCGCCGCGGCGCCCGCCTGTACGGGGTGGCCGCGACCGTGGACCCGCGGAACGGCCAGCTCGTCCTGTCGGTGGTGCCGGTGACCGTCGGGCAGCTCGTCAGCCGGCTGCGCCGCCGGTGGCGGCGGAGCGGGCCGGCGGTCACCCGGCCGGTCCCCACCCCGGCGCCGGCCCGGCCGGCGGGTTCCCCGGCGCCGGCCGGCCCGGCGAACCACGCCGAGCCGGGCCCGGCCCAGGTGGGTCAGCTCACCGTCACGTCCTGAGCCTCTAACGCGGCGCGCCGGGTGTCAGAGCGGGCGGGGGTGGGGCTGGTCGAGGGGCATGGGGATCTGGAGGAAGGTGGTGCCGCGCAGGTCGAGCCAGGCGCGGTCGGGGGCGCGGACCAGGCGCACCATCACCCCGATGCAGGCCGGGCAGCGACCGATCAGCCCGGGGGCGTGCGAGTAGACGTGCAGCCCGCCCACCGGGCCGGTCGTGCCGCACTGGTCGCAGCGGCCCATGGCGGAACTCAGGTCGACCGCGAAGAGCTCGCGCATCGGCCCGTCGAGCATGTTGCCGTCCAGGTAGGACATGTCGGTCATGCGCTCTCCTCGGGAGGTCAGCCGGTCGGGCCGAACCGTTCGGTCTTGACCCGCCGGGTCGGGTGGCCCAGCCCCACCAGCAGGTCCGCCACGGTCTCCACGAAGCCGGTGGGGCCGCAGACGTAGCAGAGCGGCTCCAGGTCGGGCGGCCAGCCGTGGCTGTTCACGTCGGCCAGGCCGATCCGGTGCGGGTCCCCACGCCAGCCCTCCGGCGCCGCCCGGGTGTAGACGTACGCCACGTCGAGGCCCTGGTCGTCGCGGGCGCGGCGGCGCAGTTCGTCGGCGTAGATGACGTCGTCGGGGGTGCGCACCGAGTAGATGAGCCGGAACGGGGCCCGGCTGCCGGCGGCGCGTCGGGCCCGGACCATCGCCATGAGCGGCACCACCCCGGAGCCGCCGCCCACCAGCAGCACGGGCGCGCTCTCGTCGGTACGCCAGACGAACCAGCCCCCGACCGGCCCGCGCACCTCCACGGGGTCGCCCGCGGCGTAGGTGTCGGTGAGGTACGGCGACACCTCCCCGTCGGGCACGCGCTGGACGGTCACCGCGATCCGCTCCCCCTCGGCCGGCCCGGCCAGGGAGTACGAGCGGGCCGCCTGGTAGCCGTCGGCGGCGGTGAGCCGGATGTCGACGTGCTGCCCGGGCTCGTGCCCCGGCCAACCGGGCACGTCCAGCACGAGGGTCTGCGCGGTCGGCGTCTCGACCCGCCGCTCCACGAGCCGGGCCACCCGCCAGGTGAGCGGCGCGACCACCCGGCCGCCGGTCGTCGGGGCGGCCACCTCAGTCGCCCTGGTAGCGCTGCTCGCGCCACGGGTCGCCGTAGTCGTGGTAGCCGGCGGTCTCCCAGAAGCCCGGCTGGTCGTCGGTCAGCAGCCGGATGCCGCGGACCCACTTGGCGGACTTCCAGAAGTAGAGGTGCGGGACGAGCAGCCGGGCCGGCCCGCCGTGCTCGGCCGGCAGCGGGCCGCCGGAGTAGGTGTGCGCCACCCAGGCCCGGCCGCCGCGCAGGTCGTCCAGCGGCAGGTTGGTGGTGTACCCGCCGTAGGAGTGGACCAGGGCGTACCGGGCGGTGGTGTCGATGCCGTCGAGCAGGGTGTCCAGCGAGACGCCCTGCCAGTCGGTGCCCAGTTTGGACCAGCGGGTGACGCAGTGGATGTCCACGTGCGGCGTCTCCTGCGGCAGGCCCATCAGCTCGTCCCAGGACCACCGGTACTCGGCGCCACTTTCGCCGGTGACCACGAACTCCCACGTGTCCAGCGGCACCCGCGGGGTCGGGCCGGCGGAGAGGACCGGGAAGTCCTGGGTGAGGTACTGCCCGGGCGGCAGGGCCGGTTCCGCCGTACGGGGCCGGCCCTGGAAGCCTGGCGACACGATTCCCACGCGTCAGTCGTACCACCTGGGGTGGGTCGGGGCGACGGGTTCGGCCGGAGCCGCCGCGGTGGGTGACCACCGCGGCGGCCCGCGTCACTGCCGCTCGGCGACGGCCTGCCGCTCGCCGGGGGCGCGGTCGCGGGTGGCGCGCAGGCTGGTCAGGGTGACGACCACCAGGACGCCGATGATGACGCCGAGCGAGGCGAGCGTGGGGATCTCGGGCACGCCCGACCAGATGCCGTGCGCCCAGTGCAGGCCCAGCTTGAGGCCGATGAAGGCGAGGATGGCGGCCAGGCCGTAGCTGAGGTGCACGAGGCGGCTCAGCGCGGCGTGCAGCACGAAGTAGAGCGCCCGCAGGCCCAGCAGGGCGAAGGCGTTGGTGGCGAAGACCAGGTAGGGGTCCTCGGTGATGCCGTAGACGGCGGGCACCGAGTCGACGGCGAAGACCACGTCGGTGGCGAGCACCGCGACCACCACGAGGGCGAACGGGGTGAGCGCCCGCCGGCCGTTCTGCTGGACGGTCATCTTCGGGCCGTGGTACTCGTCCACCACCGGCATGACCTTGCGGAGCAGCCGCACCGACCGCATCTTGTCGATGTCGACCTCCTGCTCGTGGCCGGTGACGGCGTCCCGCAGCAGCTTGACCGCGGTGGCGATCAGGATGAGCGCGAAGAGCAGGAAGGCGAAGTCGAGGGTCTGGAGGGCGGCGGCGCCCAGGGCGATGAAGATCGCGCGCAGCACCAGCGCGCCGGCGATGCCGTAGAGCAGCACCCGCTGGGCCAGCACGGCCGGCACCGCGAACGCGGCCAGCAGCAGCATGAAGACGAAGAGGTTGTCGACCGAGAGCGACTTCTCCACCAGGTAGCCGGTGAGATACTGGACGCCCTGCTCGGAGCCGTACCGGCCCCAGACCCAGGCGCCGAAGGCCAGCGGCAGGGCGACGTAGAAGGCCGACCAGCCCAGCGCCTCCTTCAGGGAGACCTCGTGCGGCTTCCGGGTGACCAGGAAGTCCAGCACCAGCAACGCGAGCACGCCGGCGATGGTCACCGCCCAGAGGGTGGGGGTGCCGACCGACGACAGCTCGGCGGCGGACAGGTACGACAACTCGGTCATGGGGCCTCCTCGAACACGGTGCCATGTCCGAGGTCTCCTTCACCCACCGATCGTGGGCAACCACCCGAGGCGAGCCCGGGGCCCGCCGTACTGACCGGAATGGTTCGTGGGAAGTACTCCCCTCGCGGCCTCAAGGTTAGGGCAACCTCAACCCGCACGCCAAGTTTCGACGCGGATGATTGCCCTGGTCAACCGCTGTGCGGGACGGTGGGGCGTGGTGCCCGGGCAGCCGGGGCCCTATGGTGACGCGATGGACAACGGGCCACTGACCGGCGTACGGGTGATCGAGATGGCCGGCATCGGCCCGGGGCCGTTCGCGGCCATGATGCTGGCCGACCTCGGCGCGGACGTGGTGCGGGTGGACCGGATCGGCGGCGGCGGCTTCGGCGACCTCCCGGGCGACCTGCTGAACCGCAACCGCCGCTCGCTCGCCGTCGACCTCAAGACGCCCGAGGGGCGCGAGGTGGTGCTGACCCTGGTCGCCGGGGCGGACGCGCTGATCGAGGGCTTCCGGCCCGGGGTCACCGAGCGGCTCGGCCTCGGCCCGGACGACTGCCACGCCACCAACCCCCGACTGGTGTACGGGCGGATGACCGGCTGGGGGCAGGACGGCCCCCTCGCGCACACCGCCGGCCACGACATCGACTACCTGGCGCTGACCGGCGCGCTGCACGGCGTCGGCCGGGCCGGCGAGCGCCCGGTGCCGCCCATGAACCTGCTCGGCGACTTCGGCGGCGGCGGGATGATGCTGGCCCTCGGCATCGTCGCGGCGCTGTACGCGGTCCGCGCCGGCGCCCCCGGCCAGGTGGTCGACGCGGCCATCGTGGACGGCGTCTCGGTGCTGGCCACCCAGATCCACGCGCTGCGCCGCGCCGGCATGTGGCAGAACCCGCGCGGGGTGAACCTGCTCGACGGCGGCGCGCCGTTCTACGACACGTACGAGTGCGCCGACGGGCGGCACCTCGCGGTGGGCGCGCTGGAGCCGCGGTTCTACGACGAGCTGGTCCGGCTCACCGGCTTCCCGCTCGACGGCGACAAGGCCCCGGACCGGCACGACCCGGCGAACTGGCCGGCGCTGCGAGCCGCCTGGGCCCGGCTGTTCCGCACCCGCACCCGGGACGAGTGGGCCGCGCTGCTGACCGGCTCGGACGCCTGCGTGGCGCCCGTGCTGGACTGGGCCGAGGCCCCCGAGCACCCGCACCTGGCGGCCCGGAAGGTCTTCGTCGCGCCCGACGGGGTTCCCCAGCCGGCGCCCGCGCCGCGCTTCTCGGCCACCCCCACCTCCGTACGCCGGCCCCCGCCGCAGGCCGGTGAGCACACCGACGAGGTGCTGACCGAGGCCGGCCTCGACGCGGCCCGGATCGCCGCCCTGCGCGCCGCCGGCACGGTCGCCTGACCGGGGCCGGCGCGGCGGGTCAGCGGCGGGCCGCGGCGGGCGCCAGGGCGGGCTCCACCATGTCCCGGAAGTCGCGCGGCAGCTGGACCACCACGTCCTGGAACTCCCCGCCGGTGATCGCCTCGCGCAGCGTGCAGAACACGGCCCGCACCCCGCCCCGGGCGGTGTCCTCGTCGACGCCGGCCCGCACGGACACCCGGGCGACGAACTCGGCCGCCCCGAAGCGATCCGCCGCCTCCTGACGCGGGTGCGGCTTGAGCAGCCCCTGGAGGGGCTTCGGCAGCTGGGCCGCCAGGTCCAGCACCTCACCACCGGTCAACCGGTCGGCGAGGGTCGCCAGCGTGGCCCGAGTCAACTCCGCCGCGCACTCCTGGGACGTTCCGGTCCGCCGCGCCACCCGGCCGACGAAAGTGAGGTAGTGCATGAGTGGTACCTCCTTCGCTGCTCAGCACCAGGCGGCTACCCGCCACGGCGGCCCGGAAACGGCACCCGGATTTTCCGCCGGTCCCGTGCGTGACCCGCGGTCCGGCGGGTATCCGCCGCCGGTCGTGACCGCAACTACAGGCGCGAGGAGCCCGACCCATGGCGAGTTACACGGACGTCCTTGAGTACCTGTCGGCGCTGGACTATCCGGCCGGCAAGGACGACGTCATCCGGGAGGCCGAACGGGAGGGCGCGCCGCCGGAGGTGTTGCGGGCGTTGCGGGCGCTGCCGCCGGTGGACTACGCCAACGGCACCGAGGTGGCCCGCTCGGCCGGCATCGACGCCGCACCCGAGGTGAGCCCCTCGCAGCGCGCGGCGCAGGCCCGGGACAGGCACCTGCGGGTCTCGCAGCACCTGCGCGGCATCTGACCCGACCGGTGCCGCGCCGGACAGCCGCCCCGGTCCACGGGCACGTGCCGGCGGCGGTCCAGCTCGTCGTGATGGCGCTCGTCGGCGCCGTCACCGGTGGCGCCGCCGCCGTCATGCTGGCGCCGACGCTGGCCCCGCTGGTCGGGTGGGACGGCGCCGCGCTGAGCTGGCTGGCCCTGCAGTGGGGACGGCTGTCCCGGCTGGACGCCGCCCGCACCGCGCGGCTGGCGAAGCTGGAGGACCCCAACCGGGCCACCCGCGACGCCCTGCTGCTGGCGGCCTGCCTGGCCAGCCTGGTCGCGGTCGGACTGGTGCTGACGACGGCGCACACCACCCCGCCCGGACTGCCCCGGGACCTCTACGGGGCGCTCGGTGTGCTCAGCGTCGTGGTCGCCTGGTTCGTGGTGCACACCGTCTTCACCACCCGGTACGCCCGGCTGTACTACAGCGGCGAGCCGGGCGGGATCGACTTCCACCAGGCGGAGCCGCCCTGCTTCTCCGACTTCGCCTACGTCGGCTTCACGGTCGGCGCGACCTTCCAGGTCTCCGACACCGACCTGTGCAGCTCGGAGATGCGGCGGACGGCCCTGCGGCACCTGCTGCTGTCGTACCTGTTCGGCGCGGTCATCATCGCCGCCACCGTGAACCTGCTCGCCAGCCTCGCCCAGTGAACGCCGGCGACAGGCGGGCGCCCGGGGTCACGACCCGCGCCCGGGGGCGCCACGCAGCACCTGTCCCCGCCGGTCCGCGCCCGAACCGGGTCGCGACCGACAGGCGGTGGATGTTCGCCCGAACCGGGCGGGCATCGCTGCCACGATCATCATACGACAGGACATCAGCCGAACGGGTGAGTATCGCGAGACTGTGGCGACCGGCACGTCCACCTCAGGCGCTCAATTCGGCGTACCGCTTCTCCAGGTCCACCCGGGCCAGAGCCCCGACCAGCCAGGCCAGCCGCTCCGATTTGCCGCTGCCGGCCAGCCCGGCCAGGTCGTCGGCGGAACGGCCCAACCCCAGCCGACGGGCCGCCGCGAGGGCCCGCCGGTCGGCCACCGGCGCCACCTCCCGCCACACCGCCTGCGCCTCGCGCAGGAACAGGTCGGCCACCTCGTCGTCCACCCCGGGCAGCGCGGTCAGCAGCCGCCGCTCCCGGGCCGGATCCTGGTGCGCCTCCGTGCGGAGCCGCCGCAGGTCACCCCGGTACGCGTCGACCACCTTCTGCGCCAGGTCACCCAAGGTGGCGGCGAGGGTGTCCACGTCGCCGCGCTGCCCGGCCTCGCGCAGCACGCGCACCCGGTCGGCGTGCAACGAGCGGGCCAGCCGGGCGGCGCTGTCCCAGCCGGCGTCCCGCAACCCCGTCGCGGCGTCGACCGCCTTGTGGAAGTCGCCCCGCCGCGCCAGCAGAACGGACAGGTAGAGCACCTGGAACAGCTGGGACGGGTTGTTCGTGACCCGGAACCCGTACCGTTCGGCGAACCCCCGACCGTCCCCGGCGAGCCGGCGGACCAGCCGCTTCTTGTCCTCGACACTGGAAATCGCACTGGTGGTGGGCATGCCCGCCGTCTACCCGGGGTGGGGCGGGGCAATCAGCCCAGCGTTCCTCCGCGCCGGTCCCGCGCCTTGAGCCGGGTGGTGGGCAGCGCCGGGGCGGGCAGCGGAGGCGCCGGGTCGTCGGCGACCGTGCCGAACCGCCGGCCCGCCATCCAGTCCTCGCGGGCGGCGGCGACCTCCTCGTGCGACCGGCCCACGAAGTTCCACCACATGACGAGCGGCTCCTCGAACGGGGTGCCGCCGAGCAGCAGCAACCTGCTGCCCGGGGCGCCGCGCAGGGTCAGCGACTCGCGGCCGGCGCCCAGGTAGAGCAGCGCGCCGGGTTCGAAGGCCACCCCGTCCACCTCGGCGGAGCCGGACATGGCGAGCAGCCCGTACTCGAAGTCGCGGCGCAGCGGCAGCGTGGCCGGGGCCGGCCCGTCGACCTCCAGCTGCGCGCCGACCAGCGGGGTGTGCACCACGGCCGGGGAGCGTTCCCCGGCCATCTCGCCGACGAGCAGGGTGCCGGTGAGGTCGCCGTCGCGCCACCGGGGCAGCTCCGCGTGGTGGGCGAAGTCGGCCGCGCCGGCCCGGGCCGGGTCCGGCAGCGCCACCCAGAGCTGCACGCCGTGCATGACCGGCGGATGCACCAGGGGTGAGCGTTCCGAGTGGGCGATGCCGTGCCCCGAGGTCATCACATTGAGCTGGCCGGGGCGGATCGGCTGGACGTTGCCCAGGCTGTCCCGGTGCAGGATCTCGCCGTCGAGCAGCCAGGTGACCGTCTGCAACCCGGTGTGCGGGTGCGGCGGCACCTCCATGCCGGGCCGCTCGGCCACGTCGTCCGGTCCGAAGTGGTCGACGAAGCACCAGGCCCCGACCAGTCGCCGCTGCCGCTGCGGCAGCAGCCGGCGCACGGTGGTGTAGCGCCCCAACGGCACGTCGTGCCCGGGCAGCAGCACGCTGCCCGGATCGACGGAGCCCGCGCCAGGTGGGAGGGTCTGCGCCGGCAGGGATTCGGTACGGTCCACCGCCCGACTGTACGCTCAGCCGGCCGCGACGCCCGGAGACGCCGAAGGCCGGCACCCTCTCGGGGTACCGGCCTTCGTCATG
>NZ_VSEZ01000017.1:0-122055 GCF_008085935.1 Micromonospora sp. AP08 | reverse complement strand
ACCGTGCGGGATCAGCTTGGTGCTGTCCGGCTTGTCGGCCTGCACGGCCACCGCCACCGGCTTGCCCTCGACCGGACGGGCGTCGGCGTGAGCGGCGATCGGACCGGCGAACACACCACCGGTGAAGGCCAGACCAGCAATACCGAGAACGCTCTTCCGCAGCATCGTGTTCATGACAAAGCTCCTTGGGGGTTGGCGCACCATGCCGACGGGGGTCGGGTGTGCGCGAGCACCGTCAGGCGCTCAAAGAAAGTCTTGGGGGTTCATCCGGCGTGCGGGGCGGAGCCTCTTCGTCGCGCCGGGACCATGTACAACGACCGCCGGCCCACCATCATTCCGGGCCCGGCCACCCCGCCTGGCGGGGCGCCTTCCTCGGTCGTTCACGGGGATACAACGACCCCGGCCTGCCGGCCATTCCGCCGCCAGAGTGCCGCCGACCACCCCGGAAACGGACATCCGGCGTGACACACCCCGGTCGGCGAACGCCATCGGGACGCCGGAGACACCCGTGGCGTTCCAACCAGCGGTCGGGGCCCGTACGAAAGCGGACATTCGATCCCGGTCCGAGCGGGCTCGGGCGCCGGTAGCCGGGCGAAGCCCGGTGGAGCCGGCGCTCCGCGTACCCCTTGGGGGTTATCGGGCTTGACGGCGCGGACCCGTCACGGTTCGAACTTGTAGCCCAGGCCGCGGACGGTGACGATGTAGCGCGGGGCGGACGGCTCCGGCTCGACCTTCGAGCGCAGCCGCTTGACGTGCACGTCCAGGGTCTTGGTGTCGCCCACGTAGTCGGCGCCCCAGACCCGGTCGATGAGCTGACCGCGGGTGAGCACCCGGCCGGCGTTGCGGAGCAGCAGCTCCAGCAGCTCGAACTCCTTGAGCGGGAGCTGCACGCCGGCGCCGTCCACGGTCACGACGTGCCGTTCGATGTCCATCCGGACCGGCCCGGCGGCCAGCGTGGGCGCACCCGACTCGGCGGCCTCGGCGCTCTGCCGGCGCAGCACGGCCCGGATCCGGGCGACCAGCTCGCGCGGCGAGTACGGCTTCGTGACGTAGTCGTCGGCCCCGATCTCCAGGCCGACCACCTTGTCGATCTCGCTGTCCCGGGCGGTGACCATGATGATCGGCACGTGGGACCGCTGCCGGAGCTGCCGGCAGACCTCGGTGCCCGACATCTCCGGCAACATCAGGTCGAGCAGCACGATGTCGGCGCCGGTCCGGTCGAACTCGGTGAGGGCGGAGGGACCCGTCGCGGCGACGGAGACCTCGAAACCCTCCTTGCGGAGCATGTAGGACAGGGCGTCGGAGAACGATTCCTCGTCCTCCACCACCAGTACGCGGCTCAACGGGGTGTTTCCTTTCCTGTCGGTCAGACCTGCCGGAGCTCGGCCGGGCCGGCCTCGATCTCAGCGGAGGAGAGTGTCGCCTCCAGGTCGTCCGGGGGGCCGGCGGGCAGCCGGAGGGTGAACGTCGACCCACCACCAAGAGTGCTCGACACATCCACCCGACCGCCATGGTTGCTGGCGATGTGTTTGACGATGGCCAGGCCCAGGCCGGTGCCCCCGGTGGCCCGGGAGCGGGCCTGGTCGGCCCGGTAGAACCGCTCGAAGATCCGGTCGACCTCGTTCGGGGCGATGCCGATGCCCTGGTCGGCGACGGCGATCTCGACGTGCTCGTCGGTGGCCCGGGCGGTCACCCGGACGGTGGTGTCCTCGGCCGAGTAGTTGATCGCGTTCTCCACGAGGTTCGCCACGGCGGTGGCGAGCTGGCTGTCGCTGCCGTACGCGGTGAGCCCCCGCTGCCCGTCGACGACGATCTCCACGTGCCGGGCGGTGGCCGCGGTGCGGTTCCGGTCGATCACCTCGGCGATCACCCAGTCCAACGAGACGGGCTCGGGGGCGGGCTGCGGCTCGGCGCCCTGGAGCCGGGTGAGCTCCAGCAGTTCCTGCACCAGCCGGCCGAGCCGGGTGGACTCGTGCTGGATCCGCTCGGCGAACCGCCGGGCGGCGACCAGGTCCTCGGAGAGTTCGGCCGGCCCGTCGCCGGCCGGTTCGGTGGCGTCGACCAGCGCCTCGGCGAGGAGCTGGAGGGCGCCGATCGGGGTCTTCAGCTCGTGGCTCACGTTGGCCACGAAGTCCCGGCGTACCCGGGCCAGCCGGTGGGACTCGGTCACGTCGGCCGCCTCGATCGAGATGTAGCCGGCGCCCAGCCCCATGGCGCGCAGGTGCACGCCGAGCGGGTTGTCCCCCGCGCTGTCGCGGCCCCGCGGCAGGTCCAGCTCGATCTCGCGGCGCACGCCCGTGCGCCGGACCTGCCCGGCGAGGGTACGGATCAACGGGTGCGCGGCCATGGAGCCGGGTGTGGCCCCGGTGCGGAGCAGGCCCATGGCCCGGGCCGCCGGGTTCACGAGCACCGGCATGTCGTCCGGGTCGAGCACCACCACGCCGGCGCGCAGCGCGTCGACCGTCTTGCGGCCGAGCCCGGAGAGCCCGCCCTGCTGGTCGTCGGGAATCGCGGGCCTCCCTGTGCTGCGGCGGGAGGTCTGGCCTCCCGGCGGCACCGACCGGCGCCGCCACTGCTGGACGGGCCCGGACAGCAGCAGGCCGGCGACCAGCCCGGTCGCCAGCGCCACGGCCACCACGACCGCCACCGCCCATTCCACCCGGCGATCGTAGGGTCATTGTTAACCCGGCGATCGGTCAGAACGGGACGAACCACTCTCACTTCCGGGAATGTTCACTCGCGGGCCCCGCGTCGTTAACCCGCGTTCATCTCGATGCCGGTTCCCCCGGCCTACCGTGGGTCGCGCACCTGCTCACGCCACACCTCGGCCCCTCCGGCCGGGACGGCGACAAACGACCCCAGGAAGTGACGATGCGCGACGAGTTCCGGGCCGACCTCCAGATTGTCAGCCAGCTGCTGGTGGACATGGCCGAGGGGGTGCGGGCGGCCATGCGGCAGGCCACCCGGGGCCTGCTCACCGCGGACCGCGCCGCGTCGGAGACGGTGATCGCGCGGGACGCCGAGATCGACGACCTGTACCGGCAGGTCGAGGAGCGGGTCTGCGACCTGCTGGCCCGGCAGGCGCCGGTCGCCTCCGACCTGCGCGCCATGATCACCGCCCTCCACGTGGCCGCCGACCTGGAGCGGATGGGCGACCTGGCCGACCACGTCGCCAAGACGGCGCTGCGCCGGCACCCGTCGCCGGCGGTGCCGGCCGAGCTGCGCCCGGTCTTCACGGACATGGCCGCCATCGCGGACCGGATGGCCGAGAAGATCGCCTCGGTGCTCGCGAAGCCCGACGCCGACCTGGCCGCCGAGCTGGACCGCGACGACGACACCATGGACGACCTGCACAAGAGCCTCTTCGGCGTGCTGCTCGGCGACGACTGGCCGTACGGGGTGGAGACCGCCATCGACGCGACCCTGCTGGGCCGCTTCTACGAGCGCTTCGCCGACCACGCGGTGAACGCCGGCGAGCACGTGGTCTACCTGATCACCGGCGAGACCCCGCCGTCGGCGAGCTGACCCGGACACACGAAGGCCCCCGGTCACCCGGGGGCCTTCGTCGTCGGCGTCAGCGGCCCTGGTTGGCGACCGCCGCGGCGGCCTCCTTGGCGGCCTCGGGGTCGAGGTAGGTGCCGCCGAGGACCTGCGGGCGCAGGTCGGGGTCCAGGTCGTAGCGGAGCGGGATGCCGGTGGGGATGTTCAGCTTGGCGATCGCCTCGTCGGAGATCTGGTCGAGGTGCTTGACCAGGGCGCGCAGCGAGTTGCCGTGCGCCGCCACCAGCACCGTCCGGCCGGCCAGGATGTCCGGCACGATCGAGTCGTACCAGTAGGGCAGCATCCGCTCGACGACGTCCTTGAGGCACTCGGTGCGCGGCATCAGCTCGGTCGGCAGCAGCGCGTACCGGGGGTCGCCGACCTGCGACCACTCGTCCGCGTCGTCGATCGGCGGCGGCGGCGTGTCGTACGACCGGCGCCAGAGCATGAACTGGTCCTCGCCGTACTCGTCCAGGGTCTGCTTCTTGTTCTTGCCCTGGAGGGCGCCGTAGTGGCGCTCGTTGAGCCGCCACGACCGGCGCACCGCGATCCAGTGCCGGTCGGCGGCGTTCAGCGCCAGCTCGGCGGTGCGGATCGCGCGCCGCAGCACGCTCGTGTGCACCACGTCGGGCAGCAGGTTGTGCTCGCGGAGCAGCTCGCCGCCGCGCCGCGCCTCGGTCTCGCCCTTGGCCGTCAGGTCGACGTCGACCCAGCCGGTGAAGAGGTTCTTGGCGTTCCAGTCGCTCTCGCCGTGCCGCAGCAGGACCAGCGTCCCGACGGTGGGCCCCTCGCTCGCAGTCATGCGGATCATCCTGCCGTACCGCGTCGGCGGACACGCGGGGACGGGTCGTGACGACCACCACGTGGAAAAGCAGATGACCGGCGTTCCGGGGCACGACTAGGTTGTAAGGCGCTGAGGGTTGCTCGGTCATTACCAATACGGGGGCGCGGGGATGCGGACGGTGCAGGGCTGGTTCCGGGACACCACAGGCGGGCTACCGAGGACCTTCTGGTACCTCTGGACCGGCACCCTGATCAACCGGCTCGGCTCGTTCGTCCTGGTCTTCCTGGCCATCTACCTCACCCAGGAGCGCGACTTCTCGGCCTCGCAGGCCGGCCTGGTCATCGGGCTCTGGGGCGTCGGCGGCGCGGTCGGCACCACGATCGGTGGCACCCTGACCGACCGGTGGGGACGCCGGCCCACCCTGCTCACCGCACACCTCGGCGCCGCCACCATGATGGTCGCGCTCGGCCTGGCCCGTCCGCTGTGGGCGGTGGCGCTGGGCGCGCTGCTGCTCGGCACGTTCGCCGAGGCGGCCCGGCCGGCGTTCGGCGCCATGATGGTCGACGTGGTGCCGGAGAAGGACCGGCTGCGCGCGTTCTCGCTGAACTACTGGGCGATCAACCTGGGCTTCGCCTGCGCCGCCGTGCTGGCCGGCGTCGCCGCCCAGGCCGGCTACCTGTTGCTCTTCCTGGTCGACGCGGCGACCACGCTGGTCACCGCGCTGATCATCTTCACCCGGGTCGGTGAGACCCGGTCGGCGCACGCCGGACCGGTGAGCAAGGGTGCCGCGGCCCCCGCGGGCGCCCTGCGGACCATCCTCACCGACCGGGTCTTCCTGGGCTTCGTGGCGCTGAACCTGTTCGGCGCGCTGGTCTTCCTCCAGCACATCTCGATGCTGCCGATCGCCATGGGCGAGTCCGGGCTGAGCCCGGCCACCTACGGCTCGGTGATCGCGCTCAACGGGGTGCTCATCGTGGTCGGTCAGCTCTTCGTGCCCAAGCTGATCAAGGGCCGGAGCCGCTCGCACGTCCTGGCGCTCGCCGCGCTGGTGATGGGCGCCGGCTTCGGTCTGACCGCGTTCGCCGACACCGCCTGGCTCTACGGCCTGACCGTGCTGATCTGGACGGTCGGCGAGATGCTCAACTCGCCGTCCAACGCCACCCTCATCGCCGAGCTCTCCCCCGCCGCGCTGCGCGGTCGCTACCAGGGGGCGTTCTCACTCTCCTGGCAGCTCGCCGGTGCGACCGCCCCGGTCCTCGGCGGTCTGGTCCGGGAGCACGCCGGCAACACGACGCTCTGGCTCGGCTGCGCCGTCATCGGCGCCGTGATGGCGGTGGCCCACCTGATCTCCGGCCCGGCCCGGGAGCGGCGCGCGGCCCGGCTCCGCACCGCGGGCACCCCGGTCACGCCGGTCACCGTGGTCCGGACCCCGGTGCCGGAGGCGGCCGAGGCCGCGGCCACCGCACCCGCCGAGCCGGTCCGCGCCGGATCCTGAGGTACGCCCTGCGGCGGTGGTGACCAGCGCCACCGGGCGGACGCCGGGGCGGGCCACTACCGTCAGCAGGGCGGATCGGTTGACAAAGCTTCGTGGAGGACGGGTGCGCGGCCTGCGGCGCTGGTGGGACGACACGGCCGGCGGGCTCCCCGCCACCTTCTGGTACCTCTGGTCCGGCCTGCTCATCAACCGGGCCGGCGCCTTCGCCATGCTCTTCCTGTCGCTCTACCTGACCGCCGCGCGGGGCGCCTCGGCGTCGCTGGCCGGCCTGGTGGTCGGGGCGTACGGGGCCGGCGGCGCGGCGGGCACGCTGCTCGGCGGGGTGCTGGCCGACCGGTGGGGGCGGCGGTCCACCCTGCTCGCCGCCCACCTGGGCGCGGCCGGGCTGATGGTGGGGCTGGCGTTCAGCCGGCACCTGGCGGTGATCGCCGTGCTGGCCGCGCTGGTCGGGATGGTGCACTCGATGCCCAGCCCGGCGTTCGTGGCCGCCATCGTGGACGTGGTGCCCGAGGCCCGCCGCTCCCGCGCGTTCAACCTCCAGTTCTGGGCGTTCAACCTGGGCATGGCGGTGGCCTCGCTGCTGGCCGGTGTGCTCGCCGAGGCGAGCTTTTTGGCGCTGTTCCTGGTCGACGCCGCCGCGACGCTGGCGGCGGCCGTGGTCATCGCGCTGAAGGTCCCGGAGACCCTGACCCGCCGCCCGGCGGTCACCCCACGGGCGGTGGCGGGCCGGCGGCCGGGGCTGCACACGGCACTGACCGACCGCACCTTCCTGGCCTTCGTGGGGCTGACCTTCCTGCTGGCCGTGCTCACCATGCAGACCTCGACGATCATGCCGCTGGCGATGCGGGCCGACGGCCTGCGCCCCTCGGCGTACGGGCTGGTGGTGGCGCTCGGCGGCGCGCTCATCGTGGTCGGGCAGCTCTTCGTGCCCCGGCTCATCGAGCCGTACCGGAAGTCGACCGTGCTGGCGGCCTCCACCGGGCTCATGGCGCTCGGCTTCGGGGCGCTGACCGTCGCCGACGGCCTGCCGCTCTACCTGGGCGCCGCCGTGGTGTGGACGGTCGGGCAGATGCTCGCCGCGCCACCGAACGCGCAGATCAACGCGGACCTCGCCCCGCCGCAACTGCGTGCCCGCTACCAGTCGGTGTTCTACCTGACCTTCCCGGCGGCCTCGTTCGTGGCGCCGGCGCTGGGCGGGCTCAGCCTCCAGCATCTCGGCGAGGGGCACTGGCTCGTGGTGGGCGCCCTGGGCCTGGTCGCGGCGGCCGGTCACCTGCTGGCCGGGCCGCCACGGGAACGGCGGGTGGCCGCGCTGCGGGCGGCGGCGGAACGGGCCGAGACCGTGTCGGCGGGGCGCTGAAACTGTCCCCGGAACGGCTCGAGCGCCCACCACGACCCCCGTCGTGATGGGCGCTCGCACCGTACGCCCGGCGGCGGCGGGCGACCCTCACCCCCGTAAGCGTCGCCCGCTCGCGCCGCCGGTTCCACGGGTGGCACCGTCCCCCAACGGTGTGCTCCACCCGATCCCTCGCGCCTCGCTTGCGCGGATCTGATCGATCCGCCGCTCCCCCGAACGTTTCCAAGCGTGGCGCGGTGCAATAAAGTTAGTTCGCCCGGATTCCGGATTCAACCCGGATTGCTGTCTTACCCGTCACAGCACCCGTGTCGGAAACCCGGCTGTCCCTGCTCCGGTCTCTTCGTTGGCCAACAGCGGGTTCCCGTCGACCATTCCCGTAAACCTCAGGCGTCCTCGCGATTCGGGTTCTCGGTCCGGAAGAAGTTGCTCTGCCGGCCGTCCCGCATCTGCTCCTGGTAGATCAGGTTCAGCCCGCGCGAGTCGAACGTCCGGAACCAGTCGTCCCAGCTCACCTCGCGGATCCGGCTGCTCTCCCGGTATCCGGGGATGTTGAACGTCAACACCCCGGGACGGTCGCCCCGCTCGGTTCCGGCGATGGTGGCCGGCTTGGCGTTGCGCGCCCAGGCCCACCGCTGGATGACCTCGTGGTTGGCCGTCACCAGGCTGCGCCCGGGACGTTCCGGACGGTCGTCCAGCGACGTGATCTGCTGGGACGAACCCACCGACCGGGAGGCGGATGCACCGGTCCGTACCTGGGTGACCGTCGCGGCCGTGGCCCGTGCCCGCGCCGGTCCGGGAGCGGTGGCCGCCTTCCTCGCCGGCGCCGCCTTCGCCCGGGTGCCCGCGGCCTTCCTCGCCGGCGCCGCCTTCGCGGTCTTCTTCGCGGGCGCGGCCTTCGCGGTCTTCCTGGCGGGCGCGGCCTTCGCCCGGGCGGCCGTCGTCTTCTTCGCCGGGGCCGCCTTCGCGGTCTTCTTCACGGGCGCGGCCTTCGCGGCCTTCTTCGCGGGCGCCGCCTTCGCGGTCTTCCTGGCCGGCGCGGCCTTCGCCCGGGCGGCCGTCGTCTTCTTCGCCGGGGCCGCCTTGGCCCGCGCGCCCGCCGCCTTCTTCGCCGGGGCCGCCTTCGCCCGGGCGCCGGTGGCCTTCGCGGCCGGCGCGGCCTTGGCCCGCGACGGCGCGGTCCGGCGCGCCGCGGTCGTCTTCTTCGCCGCGGCCGTCTTCTTCGTCGCCGACGGCCGGCCGGCCGGGCCGGTGCTCTTCCGGGCCGCACCGCCCTGCTCGGATCGCAGCTTCCGGACCAGGGTCTTCACCAGGTCCGGCTTGCGCATGGCGGAGAGCCCGGAGACCCCGCGCCGGCGCAACTGGCCCCGGATGTCGTCGACCTTCATCCGCGAGATCTCGGATTCGGAGATGCCCGGCGTGTTCGCCGTCTGGTTGCCGGGCTGGCGTTTGGTCCTCGTCGCAGTCGTGCCGCGACTTGAGCTGTTGCGCTGAGCCATGGGACACGCTCCTCGACAGTCCGTCCTCGGCCCGCGGTGGGTCCCGATTTCGCCGCACCGCGCGGTGCGGCATACCCCTCAGGACGGGTCCGAACCTCCGGCGGCCGACCCGGCCGGGGTCGAGGGCTCGAAGAGGTGGGCGAACGCGGCCAGGTTGGCCGTCGACTCACCCCGCTTGACCCGCCACTCCCACTCCCGGCGGATCGCGGTGCCGAAGCCGATCTCCAGCATGCTGTCGAAGGACTCGTCGGCGTAGGTCAGCACGGACCCGAGGAGCCGGTCCAGCTCGTCGGAGTCCACCCCGGCCAGGTTGACCCGCCCGGTCAGGTAGACGTCGCCGACGGCGTCGATGGAGAACGACACCCCGTACATCCGGGCGTTGCGCTGGAGCAGCCAGGCCCACAGTTCCTCGCGGCGCTCGTCGGGCTGGCGCATCACGAACGCCTCGACCCGCAGCGCGTGCTCGCCCACGATGAGGTTGCAGATCGTCTTGAGCTTGTGCGTCCCCGGCAGGGTCACCGCGTACGCCGTCTCGCCGGTGGACTCCCACTCCAGCTCGCGCTCGGCGCAGACGGCCTCGATCAGCGCGGCGACCTCACTCCTGCGGCTCATCGCACCCACTCTACGGCCGCCCACCGGAGGCCGCCGGGCCACGGGCGGTCACCAGGAGCAGGTGAGGGCCGGGTCACCGAGCCGGCGGGCCAGCCGGGCACGGTGGTCGGCGATCGCCTCGCCGTAGACGGCGAGCAGGCCGGCGGCGGTGCGGTGCCAGGAGAAGGCGCGGGCGTGCCGCTCGGCGCCCCGGCCCAGGGCGGCCCGGCGCAGCCGCTCGGGCAGCAGGCGGGCCAGCGCACGGGCCCAGTCGACCGGGTCGTGGCCGTCGATGAGCACCCCGCTGACCCCGTCCCGGACCGCGGTGACCAGCCCGCCCACCGCGGCGGCCAGCACCGGCGTGCCGCACGCCTGAGCCTCCAACGCGACCAGCCCGAACGACTCGTTGTGCGAGGGCACCGCGACCAGGTCGGCCGCGCGGTAGAGGGCGGGCAGGTCGTCGCCGGTCTGCGGCGGGAGGAACCGGACCCGGTCGGCGACGCCGAGGGAACCGGCCAGCTCGATGAGGGCGGTGGGGCGGTCCAGCCCGCTGCCGCTCGGGCCGCCGCAGATCACCACGGTCACCTCGTCGGCCAGCGCGGGCTCCCGCCCGCGCAGCGCGGCGACCGCGCGAATCAGCACGTCCGGGGCCTTGAGCGGCTGGATCCGGCCCACGAACGCCACCACGTAGCCGCTGGTCGGCAGGCCGAGGCGGCGGCGGGCCGCCAGAACCGCCGCGTCCCGGTCGCCGGGGGCCGGGCGGAACCGGTCCAGGTCCACGCCGGGCTCCACCACGGCCACCCGGGCGGGCTCGGCGTCGTACCGGTCGATGAGGTCGCGGGCCTCGACCCGGGTGTTGGCGACCAGCCGGTCGGCCTCGGCGACCACCTGCTCCTCGCCGATGACGCGCGCCTTGGGCTCGGGCCGGTCCCCGGCGGCGAGCTGAGCGTTCTTGACCTTCGCGAGGGTGTGCGCGGTGTGCACCAGCGGCACGCCCCAGCGCTCCTTGGCCAGCCAGCCCACCTGCCCGGAGAGCCAGTAGTGCGAGTGGATCAGGTCGTAGTGGCCCGGGGGGCGGGCGGCCTCGGCGCGGAGCACCCCGGCCGTGAAGGCGCAGAGCTGGCCGGGCAGCTCCTCCTTGGTCAGCCCCTCCAGGGGGCCGGCGGTGACGTGCCGGACGCTCACCCCGGGTGCCGTCTCGACGACCGGGGGCAGGTCTCCGGAGGTGGCCCGGGTGAAGATCTCCACCTCGACGTCGGCCTCGGCGAGCCGCCGGGCGACCTCCAGGATGTAGACGTTCATGCCGCCGGCGTCGCCCGTGCCGGGCTGGTGCAGCGGCGAAGTGTGGACGGAGAGGGTGGCGATCCGGCGCGGCCGGGGCCACGGCAGAGCACCTCGCTGACGACCGACACCGGTGTGCAACTCCGCCACGTCCGCTCCCTCTGTCACGGTTGATGCCGTCCCGCACGACCGGCGCTTCTCGGTCAACCTCCGTGCCGGATGTCATCTTCCCCATCGGGCTTCGGAAATGCGTCCCGGCGGGTCCCGGGCGTGACGGACCTCATCACCGCGCGGAGCCCGGCGGCGGGTGAGAATGACCGGATGACCTCAGTCGCGATCGTCACCGGGGCGTCCAGCGGGATCGGCGCGGCCACGGCCCGCCGCCTGGCCGTCGAGGGTTTCCACGTGCTCGCCGCCGCGCGGCGTACCGACCGGCTGGCCGGCCTGGTCGCGGAGATCGAGGCGGCCGGCGGCGCGGCCACCGCGGTGGAGTGCGACGTGACCTCGGACGAATCGGTCGCCGGCCTGGCCGCCGCGGCCGCCGCCGCGCCCGGCCCGGTCACCCTGCTCGTGAACAACGCGGGCGGGGCGCGCGGCCTGGACCCGGTGGAGTCCGCCGACGTGGGCGACTGGCAGTGGATGTACGACGTCAACGTGCTCGGCACGCTCCGCGTCACCAAGGCGCTGCTGCCCACGCTGGAGTCCTCCGGGGCCGGCACCGTCGTGATCGTCGGCTCCACCGCCGGCCACGTCGTCTACGAGGGCGGCGGCGGCTACACGGCGGCCAAGCACGCGCAGACCGCGATCGCCGGCACGCTCCGCCTGGAGCTGTGCGGCCGGCCGGTGCGGGTGATCGAGATCGACCCGGGCATGGTGAAGACCGAGGAGTTCGGCCTGGTCCGGTTCGGTGGCGACGCCGACCGTGCGGCCGCGGTCTACGCCGGGGTGGCCGAGCCGCTGGTCGCCGAGGACGTGGCCGACTGCGTCGCCTGGTGCGCGACCCGGCCGCACCACGTCAACATCGACCAGCTCGTGGTCCGCCCGCTGGCCCAGGCCGCCCAGCACAAGGTGCACCGGGTCTAGCGTGAAGCGCGAGGAGTGAGCCGCTCGTGCGAGCCCCGCAGTCGCGAACCGGGAGGCCCTGATGGCCCGGCCGCTCGGCGTGGTCACCCGGGGCACGACGAATCCGAACCGGCTGCGGCGGGTGGACAACTGGATCGTCGCGACCTGCGGTGACGCCCTGCGCGCCGCCGCCGACCCGCTCGTGGTCGACCTGGGCTACGGCGCCACCCCGGTCACCGCCGTCGAGCTGCGCGCCCGGCTGGCCGCCGCGGTCCGCGCCGACGTCCGGGTGGTCGGGCTGGAGATCGATCCGGTACGCGTGGCCGCCGCCCAGCCGGCCGCCGACCCGCCCGGGCTCACCTTCGCCCGGGGCGGCTTCGAGCTGGCCGGGCTGCGCCCCGCCCTGGTCCGCGCGTTCAACGTGCTGCGCCAGTACGACGAGGGTGAGGTGGCCGACGCCTGGCGTACGGTCACCGGGCGGCTCGTGCCGGGCGGGCTGCTGGTCGAGGGAACCTGCGACGAGCTGGGGCGGCTGGGCGCCTGGGTGCTGCTCGACGCCACCGGCCCGCGCACGCTGACCCTGGCCGCGAAGCTCACCACCCTGGCCAGCCCGGCCCAGTTCGCCGAGCGGCTGCCCAAGGCGCTCATCCACCGCAACGTCCCCGGCGAGCCGGTCCACGACCTGATCCAGGCCCTGGAGGCCGCCTGGCAGTCCACCGCCGGCTACGCCCCCTTCGGCCCCCGCGACCGCTGGACAAGAACCGTCGCCGCCGTGAAGGCGGCAGGCTGGCCCGTCCTGGATCGCCCGACCCGCTGGCGCCGAGGCGAGGTGACCCTCCCCTGGGCCAGCGTCGCCCCCACCACACCCAGTTGACCCGAGGGGTCAGATGGTGCAGTTGATCAGGACGGGTTCGGGGTGGAGGGTCACCCCGAAGCGGGTCTGGACGCCGTCGCGGATTTCTCGGGCCAGGGCGACCAGGGCGGCCGTGCTTGCCGTGCCGGTGTGGTTCGTGAGGGCCAGGGTGTGCTTGGTGGAGATGGCGACGCCCTCGGGGCCGGTGTAGCCCTTGCCGAAGCCGGCCTTGTCGATCAGCCAGGCGGCGCTCACCTTGACCGTGTCTCCCGGGCACGGCCAGGACGGCGCCTCACCCAGGTCGGCGGCGCGCTCCCGGAGCAGCTCGTACGCCTCCCGCTCCAGCACGGGGTTGGTGAAGAACGAGCCCACCGACCACGTGTCCGGGTCCTGCGCGTCGAGCACCATGCCCTTGCCGGCGCGCAGCCGCCGCACGGTGGCCCGGGCGTCGGCCAGCGGCACCCGGTCGCCCACCTCGACGCCGAGCGCGCGGGCCAGTTCGGCGTAGCGCACCGGGCCGGAGAGCGGGGAGCGGCTGAGCCGGAAGTCGACCGAGAGCACCACCCAGCGGTCGCTGTACTTGAAGATGCTGCCCCGGTAGGCGAACCCGCAGTCCGCCGCCGCGATCCGGACCACCTTCCCCTCGGTCCGGTCGTACGCCGCCACGGCCACGATCGTCTCGGCGACCTCCTGGCCGTACGCGCCGACGTTCTGGATGGGGGTGGCGCCGGCCGAGCCGGGGATGCCGGAGAGGCACTCCAGGCCCGACCAGCCGCGCTCGACGGTGGCGGCGACCAGGTCGTCCCAGGGCTCGCCGGCCTCGACCCGTACGGTGACCGTGTCGGCGTCCTCGGTGACCACCCGGAACCCCCGGGAGCGGATGAGCACGACGGCGCCGGGGAAGCCCTGGTCGCCGATCACCACGTTGCTGCCGCCGGCCAGCAGGAGGACGGCCTGTTCCCGCGCCTCCGCCTCGCGCACCCGCCGGACGATGTCGTCGGCGCTGGTGGCGATCTCCAGCCGGCCGGCGGGGCCGCCCAGGCGCAGCGTGGTGTAGCGCGCCAGGGTGGCGGGGTCGGTCGGGTCGGCTCCGGTCGTCGGTTCGGCGTAGACGTCTGACACGCCTTTCACCCTAGGCTGAGGGGTAGCCGCGGCACCCACTGGTGGCCCGGTCACCCCCGGGAGGATGGCGATGAGCAGACTGCACGGCACGAAGGACTTCTGGATCGGCGCGTTGCGGACGGAGGGTCCCGCCTTCGCCGCCGCCGTCGCGGAGGCGCCCCCCGAGACACCGGTGCTGTCCTGTCCCGGCTGGACGGTCTCCGATCTCGCCCACCACCTCGCCCGGGTCTACGTGTGGGTCCGCACCGTGGTGACCGCCGGCACGGCCAGCCGCCCGGAGCGGCACGACCCGGAGCCGCCGGCCGGCCTGACCCCGGCGCAGTGGTACAGGCAGGAGTACGAGCGGCTGCTCACGCTCTTCGAGGCGCTGGACCCGGAGGCCCCGGCCTGGAACTTCGCCCCGCAGCCGAAGAAGGCGGCCTTCTGGCCGCGCCGGATGGCGCACGAGACCGCGGTGCACCGCTGGGACGCCCAGCTCGCCATCGGCGCGGGTGAGCCGATCGAGGCCAAGCTCGCGGCCGACGGGGTGAGCGAGGTGCTGGACACCTGGCTGCCGGCGGGCCGGCGGATCCAGCCCGGCCAGTGGCACGGGGTGGTCCAGCTGACCGCCATCGACGCCGCCCAGGAGTGGTACCTGCGGCTGCGGGGCGAGGGGATGGCCCTGCTGGACACCGCGACGATCCTCGACCACGACGACCACCACGCCCGCGCGCAGGTCACCGGCACGGCCAGCGACCTGCTGCTGGCGGTGATGGGCCGGATCAGCTTCGACGCTCTCGGGGTGGCCGGCGACCGCCGCCTGCTCGACGGGCTGCGGGTGGGCTGACCCGCCGGAGGGTCTACCGGGAGATCAGGCGGAGAGCGGCGTTTCCCACCGGAGCGCCACTCTCCGCCTTTTTCCGGACGCTCTGAGAGCGCTCTCTTGACAGGGTCGGAGGCAACCACCACCCTGTCGTGAGAGCGCTCTCTGAGTACCGGAACCACCCGCCACCACCCGATACACCTAGAGGGGTCAGATAAGAGATGGTCACCTTCACGCGTCGCCGCCTGGCCGCGGTGGCTCTGGTCGCCACCACCGCGCTGCTGGGCGCCACCGCCTGCGGGGGCGGTGACGACGAGGCCGCCGCCGACGGCCCGGTCACGCTCACCGTCGACGTCTTCGGCCAGTTCGGCTACGACGAGCTCTACAAGGAGTACATGGCCAGCCACCCCAACGTGAAGATCGTTGAGCGGGGCACCGGCAGCAACCTGGACGAGTACTCGCCGAAGCTCACCCAGTGGCTCGCCGCGGGCAAGGGCGCGGGCGACATCGTCGCCATCGAGGAGGGGCTGCTCGTCGAGTACAAGGCCAACCCCCAGAACTTCGTCAACCTGCTCGACCACGGCGCCGCCGACCTGAAGGGCAACTTCCTGGACTGGAAGTGGAACCAGGGGCTCACCGCCGACGGCAAGCAGCTCATCGGCCTCGGCACCGACGTCGGCGGCATGGCCATGTGCTACCGCAAGGACCTGTTCGCCAAGGCCGGCCTGCCCACCGACCGCGAGGCGGTCTCGAAGCTCTGGCCCACCTGGGCGGACTACATCAAGGTCGGCGAGCAGTTCAAGGCGAAGAACACCGGCGCCTCGTTCCTCGACGCCGCGACCAACACGTTCAACACCATCCTGCTCCAGACCGCCGGCAACACCACCGGCTACAGCTACTACGACACCAGCAACAACCTGGTCGTCGACAGCAACCCGGCGGTCCGGCAGGCGTACGACACCACCATGGACATCATCGACTCGGGCCTGTCCGGCAAGTACGGGTCGTGGTCGGAGGAGTGGGTCTCCGCGTTCAAGCAGTCGAAGTTCGCCACCATCGCCTGCCCGGCCTGGATGACCGGGGTCATCGAGGGCAACGCCGGTCCGGGCGCCAAGGGCAGGTGGGACATCGCCCAGGTCCCCGGCAACGGCGGCAACTGGGGCGGCTCCTTCCTCGCGGTGCCGAAGCAGGGCAAGCACCAGGCCGAGGCGATCGAGCTGGCGAAGTTCCTGACCAGCGCCAAGGGCCAGATCGGCGCGTTCAAGGCGAAGGGCCCGCTGCCCTCCTCGCCGCAGGCGCTGGCCGACCCGGCCATCGTCGACTCGACGAACGCGTACTTCTCGGCGGCCCCGGTCGGCAAGATCTTCGCCGAGGGCGCCAAGAGCCTGAAGCCGGTCTACATGGGCCCGAAGAACCAGGCCGTGCGCACCGAGGTGGAGAACGCCGTCCGCACCGTGGAGCTGGGCAAGCGCAGCCCGGAGCAGGGCTGGACCGACGCGGTCGGGAACGCCAAGAAGGCCGCTGCCAAGTAACCCGAGCCAGGCGTGCGGGCGGTCCCCGGTGACGGGTGCCGCCCGCACGGCGGAAAGGAGTCCCGGGCCATGGCAGTCCAGCTCGACGCCCGCCCGCCGGTCCAGCCGGCGCACCGTGTCCCCCGCCCCTCCCGGGGCGTCCGGCTCAGCCGGTTCGACACGAAGTACTCGCCCTACCTGTACGTCGCCCCGTTCTTCCTGCTCTTCGGGGTCTTCGGGATCTACCCGCTGGTCTACACCTTCTGGGTCTCGCTGCACGACTGGGACCTGCTCGGCGCCGAGCACCCGTTCGTCGGCCTCGACAACTACAGCCAGCTGCTGGGCGACCCCGACTTCTGGCACTCGGTGGTCAACACCCTCGGCATCTTCGTCATCTCCACGGTCCCGCAGCTGCTGCTGGCGCTCTGGCTGGCCAACCTGCTCAACCGGCAGCTCCGGGCCCGGACCACCTGGCGGATGGCGGTGCTCATCCCGAACGTCACGTCGACCGCCGCCGTGGCGATCGTCTTCGCGGTGCTCTTCGGCCGCGAGTTCGGCATGATCAACTGGCTGCTCGACCACGTCGGTGTCGACGCGATCGACTGGAAGGCCAACCGGCTCGCCTCCTGGGTGGCCATCTCCACGATGGTCGACTGGCGGTGGACCGGCTACAACGCGCTGATCTTCCTGGCCGCCATGCAGGCCATCCCGCGCGACCTCTACGAGTCCGCCTCGATCGACGGTGCGAGCCGATCGCGGCAGTTCTGGTCGATCACCGTGCCGCTGCTCAAGCCGACGATCATCTTCGCGGTCATCATCTCCACCATCGGCGGCCTCCAGCTCTTCACCGAGCCCCGGCTGTTCAACTCGGGCACCAACGCGATCCGCGGCGGCCCGCTGCGCGAGTCGCAGACCGTGACCATGTACATGTTCGAGAACGCCTTCGCGCCGCACTACAACTTCGGCTACGGCTCGGCGATCGCCTGGCTGCTCTTCGCGCTCATCGCGGTGGTCGCGGCCATCAACGTCCTGCTCCTCCGCCGGCTCGGCGGCGGCGCGCGCAAGGAGGACTCCCGATGACCCGCCTCTGGTCGGCCGGCCGGCTCACCTACCTGGCGCTGGGCGTCACGGCCCTGATGTCGATCTTCCCGATCTACTGGATGTTCGTGGTCGCCAGCCGGACCAGCGACGCCATGGGCCAGGTCCCGCCCCCGCTCACCCCGGGCGGCAACCTCGGCGCCAACATCGCCCGGCTGTTCGACAACGCCGACGCGTACTTCCTCACCGGCCTCGTCAACTCGGCGATCGTGGCCGGCACGGTCACCGTCTCCGTGGTCTTCTTCTCCACGCTGGCCGGGTTCGCCTTCGCCAAGCTGCGCTTCCGCGGGCGCAACGCGCTGCTGCTGGTCATCGTGGCCACCATGATGGTGCCCACCCAGCTCGGCGTGATCCCGCTCTACCTGCTGATGACCAAGCTGAACTGGAACGACCGGCTGCCCGCGGTCATCGTGCCGGCCCTGGTCACCGGCTTCGGCGTGTTCATGATGCGCCAGTACGCCGGCCAGGCCGTCAGCACCGAACTGATCGAGGCCGCCCGGATGGACGGCTGCAACACCGCGCGGATCTACTGGAACGTGGTGCTGCCCGCGCTGCGCCCGGCCGCCGCCGTGCTCGGCCTGCTCACCTTCATGACCACCTGGAACGACTTCCTCTGGCCGTACGCGGTGCTCAACGACCCGGAGAACCCGACCGTGCAACTGTCGCTGCGGGCCCTGTCCGACGGCTACTACCAGGACATGTCGCAGGTGTTCACGGGGACCGCCATCGCCACCCTGCCGCTGCTGCTCGTGTTCGTCGTGTTCGGCCGCCAGATCATCGGCGGGATCATGGAAGGTGCGGTGAAGGCATGACGGAGCTGCGGTTCCCCGAGGGCTTCGTCTGGGGGGCGGCCACCGCCGCGTACCAGATCGAGGGCGCGGTCGCCGAGGACGGGCGCGCCCCGTCCATCTGGGACACCTTCAGCCGTACGCCCGGCAAGGTGTTCCAGGGGCACACCGGCGACGTGGCCTGCGACCACTACCACCGGTACGCCGAGGACGTGGCGCTCATGGCGGACCTCGGGCTGCGGGCGTACCGCTTCTCGGTGGCCTGGCCCCGGATCCGGCCCGACGGCACCGGCCCGGTCAACCCGCGCGGCCTCGACTTCTACGACCGGCTCGTGGACGCCCTGCTGCACCGGGGCATCGACCCGATCGTCACGCTCTACCACTGGGACCTGCCGCAGGCGCTGGAGGACCGGGGCGGCTGGACCGCCCGGGAGACCGCCGAGCACTTCGCCGACTACGCCCTCGCCGTGCACCAGCGCCTCGGCGACCGGGTCCGCACCTGGACCACGCTGAACGAGCCGTGGTGCTCGGCGTACCTCGGCTACGGCAACGGCGTGCACGCGCCCGGCGGGCGGGACGCCGGGGCGGCCTTCCGGGCCGTACACCATCTGCTGCTCGGCCACGGCCTGGCGGCCCGGGCGCTGCGCGCGGCCGGCGCGGAGGTCGTCGGGATCACCCTCAACCTCGCCGACGTGCAGCCGGCCGACGCCGGCAGCGCGGCCGACGCCGCCGCGGTGCGGCTGGTCGACGGCCTCCAGAACCGGATCTTCCTGGACCCGCTGACCGGCGCCGGCTACCCGGACGACGTGCTCGCCCACGTCGCCCGGTTCGTCGAGCCGGACTTCGTCCGGGACGGGGACGAGAAGGTGATCGCCGCGCCGCTCGACCTGCTCGGGCTCAACTACTACGCGCCCACCTACGTGGCCGGCCGGGCGGGCGGGGCCGGGAGCAGCGCGTACCCGGGCACCGAGGGCGGCGTCGAGTTCCTGCCGCCGGTCGGGCCGCTCACCGACATGGGCTGGATGATCGAGCCGGCCGGCCTCACCCGGCTGCTGGAGCGGGTGGCCGCCGACTACCCGGGCCTGCCGCTGATCATCACGGAGAACGGTGGGGCCTTCCCCGACCGGAACACCGAGGGGACCGGCTGGGTGGCGGACACCGACCGGGTCGCCTACCTCGACGGGCACCTGCGCGCCGTGCACGAGGCCATCGCCCGCGGCGTCGACCTGCGCGGTTATCTCGTATGGTCGTTGCTGGACAACTTCGAATGGGCCGAGGGCTACCGGAAGCGGTTCGGGATCGTCCACGTCGACTACCTGACCCAGCGGCGCACACCGAAGGAAAGTGCCCGTTGGTACCAGGAGGTGATCTCCCGGAACGGGCTGTGACGAGGTGGTGGTGACGGGGATGACAACGGCACAGCGGCCGACCCTGGAGGCGGTGGCCAGACGGGCGGGCGTGTCCCGGGCCACGGTCTCCCGGGTCGTCAACGGCTCCACCACGGTCGCCGAGTCGATCCAGCAGGCGGTCCGCCGGGCGGTCGAGGAACTGGGCTACGTCCCGAACCTCGCCGCCCGCAGCCTGGTCACCCAGCGCACCGACTCGGTGGCGCTGGTCATGCCCGAGGCGGCCACCCGGGTCTTCTCCGACGACCAGGTGTTCCCGGGGATCATCCGGGGCGCGGCCCAGGAGCTGGAGGCGGCGGACAAGCAGCTCGTGCTCATGCTGGCCGGCTCGCCGGCCGGGCACGAACGGGTCGAGCGGTACACCACCGGGCGGCACGTCGACGGGGTGCTCTTCGCCTCGCTGCACGGCGAGGACCCGCTCCCCGGGCGGCTGGCCCGGCTCGGCATCCCGGTGGTGTGCAGCGGCCGCCCCCTCGACGGCGCCGAGGTCCCCTACGTCGACGTGGACCACGTCGGCGGCGTGGCCGAGGCGGTCCGCCACCTGATCGGGAACGGTCGGCGGCGGATCGCCACCATCGCCGGGCCGCAGGACATGGTCGCCGGCATCGAACGGCTCATCGGCTACCGGGAGACGGTCGCCGCGGCCGGCCTGCCGGAGCTGGTCGCGTACGGCGACTTCACCCGGGAGTCCGGCACGGCCGCCATGCGGCAGCTGCTCGCCGCCGACCCGGAGCTGGACGCGGTGTTCGCGGCGTCCGACCTCATGGCGCACGCCGCGCTGCGCACCCTGCGGGAGGCCGGCCGGCGGGTGCCGGACGACGTGGCGGTGATCGGGTTCGACGACATCGAGACGGCGGCGTACACCGAGCCGCCGCTGACCACCGTGAAGCAGCCGATAGTGGAGCTGGGGCGGGCCATGACCCGGCAACTGCTCCGGATCGCCGCGGGCGAGCAGGTCGAGCAGGCGCTCATGCTCCCCACCGAGCTGGTGGTGCGCGAGTCGGCCTAGCCGGGTTATCGCGTCGCGGGCCGGGGCGGCCGGCGCTAGGGTCGCGCCGTGACCGACACCGTGCGCCTGATCCGTGCGCCCCAGCTCTCCGACGTCGCGGAGTACGCGTACGCGGCCGAGGTCGCGCCGCCCGCGCGGCTGATCTTCACGGCCGGGGCCTGCCCGCTGGACGCCGAGGGACGGACCGTCGCGCCCGGGAAGCCCGCCGCCCAGGCCCGGCAGGTGATGGCCAACCTGGAGACGGCACTGGCCGCCGCCGGCGCCGGGCTCGCCGATGTCGTCAAGACCACCGTCTACGTGGCCAGCGGCGACCGCGCCGACCTGGTGTCCGTCTGGCAGATCGTCCGGGACGCGTTCGGCGACCACGATGCACCCAGCACCCTGCTCGGCGTGGCCGTGCTCGGCTACCCGGACCAGCTCGTCGAGGTCGAGGCGGTCGCCGCGGTCCGCGCCGAGGTGGGCGAGCCCCCGCCCCGATAATCCCGTCGCCGGTGGCGGGCGACAGCTCTAGGGTCGGCCGAATGACCGACGAGCTGATCCGACCCGCCCGCCCCGACGACGCGCCCGGCGTCGTGGCGCTGCGCACCGTCGTCCACCCGTACCTGGTGCGCGGCGTCGAGTCGACCCGACGCATGATCGCCCAGCCGCCCCCCGGTGAGGACTGGGCGGCCTGGGTGGCCGAGGCGGACGGGCAGGTGGTCGGCTGGGTGTCGGCGTACCGCAACATCCAGACCTCCGCGGCGGACGTCGGGGAGATCTCGACCCTGCACGTCCACCCGGCGCACCGGCTCCGGGGAGTCGGCACGGCCCTCGTGGACGCCGCGCTCGCCCACCTGCGCCTGCTCGGCGCGAAGCGGCTGCTCACCTGGTCCCAGCCCGGGTCCCTGCCGTTCGCCCGCCGGCACGGCTTCACACCCAGCCGGGAGCTGCGCTACTCCGCGCTCGACCTCCGGCCCGCGCCGCCGATGCCCGAGCCGCCGCCCGGCGTACGGCTGGTGCCGGCCGCCGAGGTGGACCCGCGGGAGGTCCACCGGGTGGACGCCGAGTCGTCGCTGGACGAGCCGGGCGACGTACCGACCGACGCGCTCGGCTACGACACCTGGCACCACGAGGTCTGGGACAACCTGGGGCTGGACCGGCACGCCAGCACGCTGGCCGAGGTGGACGGCAGGCTGGTCGCCGTCAGCCTGGTCAAGCGGGACGGCGACCGGATGTGGTCGGACTTCACCGGCACCGTCCCGGAGCACCGGGGCCGGGGGCTGGCCCGGCTGGCGAAGCAGGCCGCGCTGCACCGGGCGGCGGCTTCCGGGGTACGCACCGCGTACACCTCGAACGACGAGGCGAACGGGCCGATGCTGGCGGTCAACGCCCGGCTCGGCTACCGGCCGGTGGCCAGCCAGTGGTCCTGCCTGCGCGACCTCGACTAGCGCCCGGCGGCGACCCGGACGGCGGTCGCGTAGGTGTCGGCGCCGAAGAGCACCAGCCGGGCCTCGGTGACGTTGACCGGAGTGGCCGCGTGCAGCACGGCCAGCGCCTGGGCCACCGCGTCCTCGACCGGCCAGCCGTAGACGCCCGCGGAGATCAGCGGGAAGGCGACGCTCAGCGCGCCCAGGTCGTCGGCGATCCGGAGGCTGTTGGCGTAGCAGTCGCGCAGCAGCACCCACCGGTCCTCGCGCGGGGAGAAGACCGGCCCGACGGTGTGCACCACCCAGCGGGCCGGCAGGTGGCCGCCGGTGGTGGCGACCGCCTGACCGGTGGGCAGGCCGTCCGGGTAGCGGGTCGCACGCAGCGCCCGGCACTCCTCCAGGATGGCCGGCCCGCCCGCGCGGTGGATGGCGCCGTCCACTCCCCCGCCGCCGAGCAGCGAGGAGTTGGCCGCGTTGACGATGGCGTCGACCTGCTGCGCGGTGATGTCCCCCTCGATCAGGACCGTCTCCATGTCACGCCTCCTCGACGACGGACTGCCCGAGCGACCGGCGGGCCAGCAGGGTGGCGCCGGCGACGGCGGCCGGCATGACCAGCACCGCGCCGAGCGGGATCAGGAAGCAGAGGAAGACCGCCACCCCGAAGCCCAGGGTGGTCGGTCGGTCCGCCTTGAGCAACGACCGCCGCTCCGGCAGGCGCATGCCGCGCCGGTAGAACGGCGCGCCGACCAGCTCCAGCGCGAGGAACCAGCCGCCCACCAGGGCGCCGACCACCGGGACCACCGTCTGCCCGACCAGCGGGATGAAACCGGCCACGAAGAGGGGTACGCCCACCAGCGCGGAGATGGCCACCAGGCGCAGCGAGTCCAGGATGCTGCGCCGCAGCGAGGCCCAGAACGGCACGTCGACGGCGCCGGGCGTGCCGCCGAGGCGCTCCTCGACCCGCTCGGAGATCTTCTCGTAGAACGGGTCGCCGACGGCCAGCGTGACCGCCGTGAAGGTGAGCACCCCGAGCAGGCCGGCCAGCCCCACGACGGCCAGCCCGGCCGTCACCCGGACCAGGCTGCGCCAGGTCGCCGACCAGTCGTCCGCGAACGGGGTGACCAGCGCGGCCAGGTCGTCCACGAAGTACAGCAGGGTGGCGAACAGGGCCACGAAGAGCACGCCGGAGATCAGCGCCGGCACGATCCCGAGCAGCATCAGCCCCGGGCTGCGGACGTAGAGGCCGAGGCCGCGCAGCAGCAGGCCGGCGCCGGCGAGGAAACGGGTGACGGCGCCGGTCACGGGCGCGGCGAGGCGGGGTGCGTCCACGATCAGGGAGCCTAGTGGCCGCGCGCACAATGGGCGGGTGCGTGCGTCCCGGCTGATCTCGTTGGTGCTGCTGCTCCAGGCGCGGGAGACGATGACCGCGGCCGAGCTGGCCCGCGAGCTGGAGGTCTCCGAGCGCACCGTCTACCGGGACGTGCTGGCGCTCTCGGCGGCCGGGGTGCCGGTGTACGCCGACCGGGGCCGCGCCGGCGGCTACCGCCTGCTCGGCGGCTACCGGACCCGGCTGACCGGGCTGACCCGGGACGAGGCGGAGGCGCTCTTCCTGGCCGGGCTGCCCGGGCCGGCCGGCGACATGGGGCTGGCCGACGCGGTCGCCGCCGCCGAGCTGAAGGTGCTCGCCGCGCTGCCCCCGAGCCTGCGGGACGCTCCCGCCCGGACCGGCCAGCGGTTCCACCTGGACGTGCCGGGCTGGTTCCGGGAGGCCGGCCCGCCCCCGCGCCTGGCCGAGCTGGCCCGGGCCGTGTGGCGGGACCGGCTGGTCGAGCTGCGCTACCGGCGCGGTGACCGCGAGGTGACCCGCGCCGTCGCGCCGTACGGGCTGGTGCTGAAGAACGGCGTCTGGTACCTGGTCGGGCGGGTCGGCGACGGGTGGCGGACGTACCGGGTGGACCGGGTGGTCGGCGTGGCGGTGGGCGGGGAGAGCTTCGCGCGGGACGAGGGCTTCGACCTCGGGGCGTACTGGCGGGAGCAGGCCGAGGCGTTCCTGCGGGACATGCTCCGGGCCGAGGTCACCGTCCGGCTCAGCCCGGCCGGTCTGCGCGCGCTGCGGCACCTCGTCGACGCGCCGTTCGTCCACGCCGAGGCGGTCGCCGCCGCCGGCCGGCCCGACGGGCAGGGCCGCGTGGTGCTCCGGCTGCCCGTCGAGTCGGTCGAGGTGGCGTACGCCCAACTGCTGGCGCTCGGCCCCGAGGTGGAGGTGCTCGACCCGCCCGAGTTGCGGGCCCGCTGCGCCGTGGCGGCCCGCCGCGCGGCCGCGCTCTACGCCCACGACCCGGACGCTGGCGACGGGCCGGCCCCGCCGGACACCGGTCAGCGGTAGCCGGTGTCGTTCGCCGGCTTGCCGGGCCGGACCACCTCCTCGTAGTAGCGCGCCCAGTGCGGGCGGGTGCCGTCGAGGTCGGTGAAGCCGTACACCTGGGCCAGCCCGCCGCTGTCCAGGGACTTCCCGTTCCAGCGGGCCCGGTCCGGGTCGGCGGCCAGGGCGGCCACCGCGCGCCCCACGAGGGCCGGCGTCTCCGACATGACGAAGTGCGGGTCCTTCGCCGCGCCGTCGCGCCAGTTGGCCTCGGTGACGCCGAAGTGCTCCAGCATCGCCTCCGAGCGCAGCCAGCCGGGGGTGAGCGCGACCGCCGTGGCGCCGTGCGGCGCGAGTTCGTGCGCCTGGCTGAAGGCGAGCCGGTTCACCGAGACCTTGGCCAGGTCGTAGAAGACCGAGAGCCGGTACTCGGTGTCGTTGTACTCCTTGGTCCCGTCGCCGATCTCCACGACCAGGCCCCCGGGGTTGCGGATCAGCAGCGGCAACGCGAAGTGGCTGGTGATGATGTGGGTGTCGACGGCCAGCCGGAGGGTGCGGAAGCCGGCGTCGAGGGGCTGCTCCCAGACCGGCTTCTCCCAGGTGATCAGCGGGTCGGCCCCCCAGATGTCGTTGACCAGCACGTCCAGGCGGCCCTGTTCGGCGTCGATCCGCGCCACGAGGCCGCGGACCTGCTCGGGGTGGAGGTGGTCGACGGCGACGGCGATGCCGGTGCCGCCCGCGGCGGTCACCAGCTCGGCGGTCTCCTCGATGGTCTCCGGCCGGTCCATCTCGGAGCGGCGGGCGCGGGTGGAGCGGCCGGTGGCGTAGACGGTGGCACCGGCGGCGCCGAGCTGGACGGCGATCTGCCGGCCGGCGCCCCGGGTCGCGCCGGCGACGAGCGCGATCTTCCCTGTCAGCGGTGTGGTCATGCCACCACCGTGACACCGATACCTGACAGCCGAAGTCCGGTTTCCGGAGCGATCCGGATCGGCCATCATGGCCCGCATGCACCTGCTGCTCTCCGGGATCGTCGGCTCGGTCGCGTACGGGCTGGCCGGGCCGGACTCGGACGTGGACCGGATCGGCGTCTTCGCCGCGCCCACGGTCGCCTTCCACGGCCTGCACCCACCGCGCGAGTCCGTGGTGACGACCGGTCCGGACGTGACCCTGCACGAGTGCGCGAAGTACGCCCGCCTCGCGCTGAGCGGCAACCCGACCGCCACCGAGCTGATGTGGCTGCCCGAGGAGTGCTACGAGACCCGAACGGAGTTCGGCGAGCGGCTGATCGGCATCCGCGCGGCGTTCCTCAGCGCGCCCCGGGTGCGGGACGCCTACCTCGGCTACGCGAGCCAGCAGTTCCGCAAGCTGACCACCCGCGACTCCTCTGTCGGGGGTCGGCGCCGGTCGGCGAAGCACGCCCGGCACCTGGCCCGGCTGCTGCACCAGGGCCGGGTGCTCTACGCGACCGGCGTGCTGGAGATCCGGCTGGCCGACCCGGAGTGGTTCCGGGCGTTTGGCGAGCGGGTGGCCGGTGGCGCGCTGGCCGAGGCGGAGGAGCTGGTGGCGGCGGCCGAGCGGGACTTCGCCCGGATCCGCACCCCGCTGCCGGAGCGCCCGGACGAGGAGACCGTGGAGCGGTGGCTGCTCGACGTGCGGGCGGCGCACCTGCCGCGCTGAACCGGCCTCAGTCGACCAGGCGGCTCCGCTGCCTAGTCCGCTAGGCGGACGCGTACCCGGCGGTTGGCGCGGCCCTTGCTCTCCACCTTGACCACCTGCACCTTGCCGATCTGGGCGGTGGAGGCCACGTGGGTGCCGCCGTCGGCCTGCACGTCCAGCCCGACGATGTCGACGATCCGCACCTCCTGCTCCTCCGGCGGGATCAGGTTGGACTGGGTACGGATGATGTCCGGCAGGGCCAGCGCCTCCGCCCGGGGCAGCACCCGGACGGCGACCGACCGGTCGGCGGCCACCTCGGCGTTGACCAGGTCCTCGATGCGGGCCTTGAAGTCCGGCGGCACCTCGGGGAGGTTGAAGTCCATCCGCGCCTCGCCCGGTTCCATGTTGCCGCCGGTTACCAGGGCGCCGAAGTCGCGGAACACCACGCCGCAGAGCACGTGCAGCCCGGAGTGGGTACGCATCAGCATGGTCCGCCGGGTGTCCTCGACCGCGCCGGTGACGGCGGTGCCGACCGGGGGCACCGGGTCACCCTCGGCCGGGACGAGCCAGAGGTCGTCGCCCTTGCGAGTGCCCACGATCCGGGTCTGCACCCCCTGCCAGAGCAGCACCCCGTGGTCCGGCGGCTGCCCGCCGCCGCCCGGGTAGAAGGCCGACCGGTCCAGCACGATGCCCTGCTCGGGATCGGCCGCCAGCACCGTGCACTGCCACTCCCGCAGGGTGGGGTCGGCGAGGTCGAGTCGGTGCGTACGGCCGTGGTGTGTGACGCCCATGACCGCCGACGTTACCCGTTGAGGAACGTCGAGATCCGCTCCCGCAGGTCGGCGCGTTCCGTCCAGAGCACGCCGGGCCGGTCGTACACGTGCAGGGTGGCCGCGGGCAGCGCGGCGGCCAACTGCTCGGCGACGGCCACCGGGTGCAGGTCGTCGCCCGCGCAGCCGATCACCAGGGCCGGCGCGGTGACCGCGGCGAGCGCACCGGCGTCGCGCACCGGAGCCTGGTCGGGCAGGCTGGCCAGGCCCGGCGCGAGCCCGTCGCGGAGCAGCTGGTCGAGCCGCTGTCGCAGGTAGGCCCAGCCGGCCGGGGTGTTGCGGACCGAGGGCGGCAGCTCCAGCGACACCACGTCGGCCAGCGCGGAGGCGTCCCCGTCGGCCACGGCGTCGAGCAGGTCGGTGAGCCGGGTGCGGGCCACCTCGCCGCGCGGGGTGTCCAGCACGGCCGGCAGGAAGAACACCAGCTTCTCGAAGCGTTCCGGGCTCTCGACGAGCAGCCGGCAGAGCGCGCCGGCGCCGAGGCTGGCCCCGAAGGCCCGGGTGGCGCCGCCGAGGTCGGCGACGGCCCGCAGGTCACGGGCCAGGTCGAGGTAGCTCCACGGGCCGGGCGGCGAGTCGGAGCGGCCGTGCCCGCGGAACTGGAAGAAGAGCCGCCGGCCGGTGACGCCGCTGCCGAACGGGCGGGTGGTGGCGATGCCGTTGCCCAGCCCGTGCGCGAACACGGTGACCGGGTCACCGGTGCCGGTGACCAGCCGCTCCAGGCGTACGCCGTGCGGGGTGGTGACCAGCTCGGTCTCCGGCTCGGGCAGGGCCGGGCGGCCGGTGCGGGGCGCGCCGGGGCCCGGGCCCCAGGTGCGGGGCCCGCCGTCCGGCGGTGGTGGCCAGCGGAAACCTCTCACCAGGAGCCCCGGCCGTCGTGCAGGTCACGGAGGCCGACCCGGACGTCCAGTAGGTAGATCAGCGCCGCGGCGACACCGATGAGACCGAAGATGCTGAGCACGCCACCGCCGACGCCGAGCAGGGTGAGCACCATGCAGACGGCCAGGATGGCGATCCAGCCACCCTTGGGGAGGGTGCCGATGGCCGCGAAGGCGTCGGATCGCTGGGTGATCGCGTGCACCAGGGAGACGGCCTCGATGACCAGGGCGAAGACGAGCAGGATCAGCTCGATCACGTAGCGGACTTCGAGGTAGAAGAGCGGCGCGGCGTAGGCCATGTCGGCAAGCTTATGCCGAGACCCCGGAAACGTCCGACAGGACGCCGTCCGGGGTCTCGGTCCAGGCTCGACTCACTCGGCGGCCGGGCGGGTCCGCTTCGTGGTCTTCGGCAGCTTCGCCGAGGGGGTGGCCTTGGTGGCGGTCGCCTTGGCGGTGGTGGCCTTCGCCCGGGTCCGCTTCACGGCGGCGGGCTGGGCCTCGACGACCTCGGCCACCTCGGCCGGGGTGGGCACCTCGGCCGGGGCGGGGGTGGCCGGAGCGGCCGGGGTGGTGTCCGCCTCGGTCGCCTCGATGTCGGCGTTCACCGTGTCGGCGGCCTCCAGCACGCCCGCGCCGACGACCCGCTCACCGCGGGCGACCAGCTCGGCGTACGCGGCCAGGGCCCGCTCCTGCGCGGCCTGGGCGCCGGCCAGCACGGCGGCGGCGTTGCGGCCGGCGGCCTCGCGCAGCTTGTCGAGGTTGGCGGCCTCCCGGAGCTTGTCCAGGTTGGCGGCCTCGCGCAGCTTGTCCAGGTTGGCGGCCTCGCGCAGCTTGTCGAGGTCGCCCGAGCCGGCCTTCTCCCGCAGCCCGGTGGCGGTCAGGTTGGCGGTCTTCAGCGTCTCGGTGGCCTTCTGGCGCAGCTCGAAGCCGGTGACGACCGCCTTGCCACCGAGGTCGGCGACGACCCGGGTGCCGAGGTCGCTGACCACGGTGGGCAGCTTGCGCAGCTGCTGGAGGGCCAGCTCGCCGGCGCCGGCGGCGGCGTAGACGGGGGCGGGGATGCGGTTGGTCTTCGGCTGGGTCATGACTGCTCCTCTTCGGCCGCACCGGCGGCCTTCCGGACCACCCTGCGGGCGGTCTTCTTCTGGGGGACGGCGGTGGTCGGGGCGGGCGCCGTGCCCGCCTCCGTGACGGCGACCGACTCGAGGACCGCCTCGGTCGGGGTGCCGTCCGGCGTCGTGGGGCCGGTCGCGGCCGGCGCGACGGTGGCCGGGGCCTCCGGCGCGGTGGCCGGCGCGGTGGCCGGGGCCTCCGGTTCGGTGGCCGCCTGGGCCGCGGCCGTCGCCTCGGCGAGGCGCGCGTTCTCCCGGCGGAACGTCTCGTAGATCTGGGTGAGCGACTGCTTCTGGGCCATGGTCAGCTCGGGGTCGACGGCGATCGCCGCGAGCACGCCCTGCCCCTCCTTGTCGTCCAGCAGCCCGGCCCGCAGGTACATGGCCGGGGTGGAGACGCGCAGGGCGCTGGCGAGCTGCTGGAGCACCTCGGCGCTCGGCTTGCGCAGGCCGCGCTCGATCTGGCTCAGGTACGGGTTGCTGACGCCGGCCTGCTCGGCGAGCTGGCGCAGCGAGATCTTCGCGTTGCGGCGCAGGTCGCGAATGAACCCGCCGACGTCGGGAAGGTCCTTGCTGGTGGCCATGACTCCACGCTAGCTCGCGGTGCTAGCTGCTGCAAGCAAAGTGCTAGCCAGAGTTAGCGAGGTCACGGATAGCCGGTTGCGCGCCGGGTGTCGCGTCCGTACGGTTCCCCCGTGGTCAAGATCGAGATCAACGCCGCCCAGCTCGCGTACGACGAGGCCGGTAGCGGCACCCCGGTGGTGCTGCTGCACGCCGGCATCGCCGACCGGCGAATGTGGCGGCACCAGCTGCCCGCGCTCGCCGCCCGGCACCGGGTCATCGCCGTCGACCTGCGGGGCTACGGCGACTCCGAGCTGCCACCCGCCCCGTTCGCGCACCACGACGACGTGATCGGGCTGCTCGACGCGCTGGGCCTCGCGCAGGCCGCCCTGGTGGGCTGCTCGTTCGGCGGCAAGGTGGCGGTGGACACCGCGCTGGCGTACCCGGACCGGGTGGCCGCGCTGGCCCTCTTCGGCGCCCCCGTCTCCGGCAACGAGTGGACCGAGGAGACCGAGCGGCTCTGGGAGGAGCTGGTCGGCGACGTGGACCCGGAGGACTTCGCCGCGACCGCGGCCGGCGAGGTGCGGTTCTGGGTGGTCGGCCCGACCCGCCAGCCCGCCGACGTCGACCCGGAGCTGATCCGGTTCGCCGAGGAGATGGACCGCCGGGCGCTCGCCGCCGAGCAGGCGCTCAGCGCGGTCGAGGCCGGCGAGCTCGACCCGCCGGCGATCGACCGGCTGGCCGAGCTGCGGATGCCGGTGCTGGCGGCCGCGGGCGCGGACGACCTGGCCGACATCCGCCGGCTGGCCGACCGGATCGCCGCCGAGGCCCCGCAGGGCACGCGACTCCCGGACGTCCCCGACGCGGCCCACCTGCTCCCCCTGGAGGGCCCCGAGCCGGTCAACGCCGCACTGCTCGACTTCCTCCCCTGACCCGCCGCCGAGGGCTACCAGACCGGGCGGACCGCGCCTACCGGGAGGCCGCCGCCGAGTAGCGGGATCTCGGCGTACTCGGTCAGGACCGGGGCCTCTACGCCCAGGCGGCGCAGCGCGGAGACCAGCACGGGCATCCGGGGGCGGCCGGCGCCGTCGTCGATCTTGAGGGCGACCGCGCCGACGCCCGGCACCGCCGCCGCGATCACGCCCTCCGCGCCGACCTTGGCCAGCAGCCCGGGTACGCCCCGCATCAGCCGGGTGTCGTCGGCCTGGGTGCCCCCGACCAGCTCCGGGTACGCCCGCATCGCGTCGGCCACGGTCCGCTCGACGGTGTCCGGCTCGGCGGAGACCAGCCGCAGGAAGGCGCGCGCCAGCCCGGTCAGCGAGACGGCGAGCACCGGCGCGCCGCAGCCGTCCACCCCGACGGCCGCCGCCGTCTCCCCGGTGAACTCCTCGATCGCGGCGGTGAGCCGCTGCTGGAGCGGGTGCTCGGGGCGCCAGTAGCCGTCCAGCGGCCACCCGGCGGCCAGGCAGGTGAGCAGCATCGCGGTGTGCTTGCCGGAGCAGTTCATGAGGGTCCGGGTCGGCCCGCCCCCGGCGCGCAGCACCGCCTCCCGGGCCGCCTCGCCGACCGGCAGGTCCGGCGGGCAGTGCAGCGCCTCCTCGGTCAGGCCGGCGCCGCGCAGCAGGGCGGTGACCCGCTCGACGTGGAACTCCTCGCCGGCGTGGCTCGCCGAGGCCAGCGCCACGTCGGCCGGGTCGGTCAGCGGCAGGCCGGCCCGGAGCATCCCGATCGCCTGCATCGGCTTGTTGGACGACCGGGGGAAGATCGGCGAGGCGACGTCACCCGCCCCGGACACCGGCGCGCCGGCGGCGTCGAGCACCACCACGGAACCACGGTGGACGCCCTCCACGAACCCGGACCGGACCACCTCGGCGAGCGGCACGCCGCCCTCGTACGTCTTTCCCACGGAGTGGACGGTACCGAGGGCCCCGGAGGGCCCGGCACCGGGGTGACCAGCGGCGTCGGCCGCCCGCGTACAGGGGTGCCGGGCGGACCGTCGCTTACAGGCCGAGCAGCGCCCGGGCCTCGGCGGTGGTGAGCGGCGGACGCTGGGCGAGCTGGGCGAAGCCGACCGCGCGGGCGACCAGTTGCATGTTCGACTCGACCGGGCGGCCCTTGGCGTACGTGACGGTGTCCTCCATGCCGACCCGGAGGTGACCACCGGCCGAGAGCGAGGCCAGCATCACGGGGATGGTGCTGCGGCCGATGCCGGTGGCCGAGAACGTGGTGCCCTCGGGCAGGTCGCGCAGCATCTGCTGGGCGGCGACCAGGGTGGCCGTGGTGCCCGGCATGCCGCCCGGCACGCCCATGACGAAGTCGACGTGCACGTGCCCGCCGTGCGGCAGGCCGTACTTGCCGAGCAGGCGCTGGAGCGCGGTGAGGTGGCCGAGGTCGAAGATCTCGTACTCGGGGACGACGCCCCGCTCCTGCATCCGGGTGTGCAGGTCGACGATGAACTCCCAGCGGTTGAGGAACACGTCGTCGCCGAAGTTGACCGTGCCCATGGTGCAGGAGGCCATGTCCGGGCCGGCGTCGAGCACGGCCAGCCGCGCGGACTCCGGGTCGGTCACCGCGCCGCCGGAGGAGAGCTGCACGATCAGGTCGGTGCTCTGGCGCAGCGCCGCCACGGTCTCCCGCAGCCGGCCCTGGTCGAGGGTGGGCTTCGCCTCGTCGTCGCGGATGTGGACGTGGATCACGGCGGCGCCGAGCGCCTCGCACTCCTTGGCGGTCAGCAGCAGCTCGTCCAGGGTCACCGGCAGCGCCGGCACCTCCGCCTTGGCCGACTCCGCGCCGGTCGGGGCAACCGTGATCAACGTCCCTGTGGTCATGCCCGGATCCTAAACCGCCGGCTGCCCTCCGGTCGACAGCCGGATCGCAGCAGAATCAGGCGCACCCGCCACCGGATGCGGAAGATTTTCCGCTTCATGGCCGCCGGGACGACAGCCCTTACGCCGGATCGATGGCCGCGGCCGTCTCCCCCACCATCAGGCGGGCGTCGTCGGCCACGTTCCGCTTGACCACGGCCAGGGCGATCTGACCCAGCTCGAAGTGGTGCACGGCGGTGCCCACGAAGCCGACCGTCCGGCCGTCGAGGGTCACCGGCGTGCCGGCGGCCGGGGGCTGGTCGGTGGTCACCCCGTCCAGGTGCAGCAGGGCGAGCCGGCGCGGCGGCTTGCCCAGGTTGTGCACCCGGGCCACCGTCTCCTGCCCGCGGTAGCAGCCCTTGTCGAGGTGTACGGCCGAGCCGATCAGGCCCACCTCGGCGGGGATGGTCCGGTGGTCGGTGTCCACCCCGGCCCGGGCCTGCCGGGCGGCCACCCGCACCGCCTCGTACGCCCACAGCCCGGCCACCGGCACGCCGGCGCCGCGCAGCTCCTCGACCACCTCGGCCATGGCCGGGCGGGGCACCAGCAGGTCGACGCCGAGCGCCACCCGCCGGGCCCAGCCGCCGACGGCCAGCGGCTTCACGTCGTACACGACGGAGGGCCGGGACGGCAGCTCGCCGGAGCGGAACTTCGGACCCGGCACCGCGACCACGTCCGGCGCGGCCAGCCCGGTGACCCCGAGGGTGTCGAGCGCGCCGGTGGCCTCCGGCCCGACCAGCGAGAGCAGCGCGTGGTCGGCCGTGGCGTCCCGCGGGTCGACCCTGCTGAAGAACCGCATCTTCTCCAGGTAGGACAGCAGGCCGCCGGTCATCCCGGGCTCGGTGTCCAGCCACGTGGTCTCGCCGTCCTCGGCGACCATGGCGTGCTGCTCGACGTGCCCGTGCGGGGAGAGCACCAGCAGCTCGGTGCCCTGCCACGGGCGCAGCGCCGCGAGGTGCTGGCTGGTCAGCGTGTGCAGCCAGGTCATCCGCTCCTCGCCGGGCACCGCGATGACGCCCCGGTGCGAGCGGTCGACCAGCCCGACGCCGGTGGCCAGGGTGCGCTGCTCGCGCATCGGGTCGCCGTAGTGGGCGGCCACCGGGCCGACCCCGGCCGCCCGGTGGACCGGCTCGGGCTGGTCCCGCGTCTCCTCGTCGATGGCCTCGGCGGCCACCGCTCCCGCGATGTCGATCATTGGCGCTCCCCGTCCTCGCACTGGCCGCAGACGCCGAAGAGCGCCACGTGCCCGATGTCGACCTGGAATCCCCGCTGCGCGGCCAGCTGCTCGGCGAGCGGCCGGAGCAGCTCGGGGTCGATCTCGTCGATCGCACCGCACTCCCGGCAGACCAGGTGCACGTGCTGGTGCTCACCCGCCGCGTGGTAGGTCGGCGACCCGTGCGACAGGTGGGTGTGGGTCACCAGACCCAGCCGTTCCAGCAGCTCCAACGTGCGGTAGATGGTGGTGATGTTGACCCCGGCGGCCACCTCGCGCACCGCAGTGTGCACCTGCTCCGGCGTGGCGTGCCCCAGGTCCAGGACAGCCTGGAGGACCAGCTGCCGCTGCGCCGTCAGCCGCAGCCCACGGGAGCGGAGCAGTTCCGCCAGGGAGGGTTCGGACACCGTCCGATCATAGTTCGGCCGCCGCGCCGGTCCGCCCGCCGCCGGGGTACGCCACTACGCTGCGCTCGTGGTGGCGACGCGGGTGGCCGTGCCGGGCCGGGGTGTGGTGCCGGCCGGCGAGGCGGTGCTGCGCGGCGACGACCGGGGCGTGCTGCACGGGGACGGCCTCTTCGAGACCCTGCACCTGCGCGGCGGGCAGCCCTGGCTGCGCGACGCCCACCTGGCCCGGCTGCGGGCCGGCGCCGACGCCGTCGGGCTGGCCCTGCCTCCCACCGCGGTGCTGGTCGAGCTGCTCGACACAATCCGCGCGGGCTGGCCGCCCGAGGTCGAGGGCGCGCTGCGGCTGGTCTGCACCCGGGGACCGGAGGGCGGCGGACCCACCACGGTCTACGCGACGCTGGGCGAGGTGCCGGCGGCCGCGCGCCGGGCCCGGCGGGACGGGGTGACAGTCGCCACCCTGCCACTCGGAGTGGCCGCCCGCTCCCGCCCGGAGCTGGGCTGGCTGCCGGCCGGGGTGAAGTCCACCTCGTACGCGGTGAGCACCGCGGCCCGCCGCTGGGCGGAGCGGACCGGGGTGGACGACGTGCTGTGGGTCTCCACCGACGGCTACGTCCTGGAGGCGCCGACCGCGAACGTGGTCTGGCTGACCGGCACGACGCTGTGCACGGTGCCGACGGCCGAAACCGGCGTCCTGCCCGGCGTGACCGCCCACTGGCTCCTCGACCACGCGGCCGACCTGGGCCTCACGGCGGACGAACGCCTACCCACCCCCGCCGACCTGCAGATGGCTGACGCCATCTGGCTGACGTCATCCCTCCGCGGCCTGGCCGAGGTGACCGCCCTGGACAAAACCCCCCGCCCGCACTCCCCCCTGACCCCCGCCCTCCTCACCCTCCTGGGCTTCTCGGTCCGTTGATCATGAAGTTAGCGGCGTTCTACGCCCGATTTGTCGCCGCTAACTTCATGATCGCCGGGCCGGAGGCGGGGTGGGGCGGGTGGGCCGGGTAGGGGGCGGGGGGTCAGCCGGCTACTCGGGTCAGGCGGGCCGAGAGGTGGGGGCTCAGGGGGTGGCCTACCGCGGCCATTTCCTGGGCGTACAGGAGGGCGCCCTCGACGATGCCGAAGAGGCGGGCGCCCGCCGTGACCTCCTTGGCCGTGGCCGTGCGGACCACCGCGTCGGTGGCGAACTCGATCTGGGTGCCCTTGCGCTTGCCGATGTGCAGCTCCATCACGCCGGTGGGCGTGGTCATCAGCGCTTCCAGTTCGTCGGTGACCCGGTCGCCGTCCATGACCGGACGCCACCAGCCCACCTCACGCCCGGCCGGGCGGACCGGGCGGCTCTGCTCGTCCAGGATCCAGGCGCGGGACTCGTAGAACAGGAACGGCCGGCCGTCGTGGCTGATCCGGATCTCCTGCGCGAAGTCGAAGTCCTCGATCGTGGGGAACCCGCCGCGACCCCGCCCGCGCCACACCCCGATGTACGGGAGCAGACCGTCCAGACTCCGGTGCAGCTTCGGGCCGACGCGCAGGTCGTGGCTCTCCTCGTACGGGTACGGGTCGACCGGCGGCGCGTTCAGCCACGGCGGCTGGAGCGGGTTCTCGCTCACCATTTTCCTCTCGAGATGCGAACAGCGAGGTAGACGAGGCCACCGGCGAGCGCGCCCAGGCCGGCGACCAGCAGGCTGACGAACCCGATCTCGGTAACCATCCCGGTCATCCTATGCTGGGCGTCATGGCCCGCACTCTCGTCGTCAAGGCCACCGCCGGCGCGGACGCCCCGGAGCGCTGCGCACAGGCCTTCACCGTCGCCGCCACCGCGGCCGCCGCCGGGGTCGACGTGTCGCTCTGGCTCACCGGCGAATCGACCTGGTTCGCGCTGCCCGGGCGGGCGCAGGGCTTCGAACTCCCGCACTCCGCGCCGCTGGCCGAGCTGCTGCACGTCATCCTGACCACCGGCAAGGTGACCGCCTGCACCCAGTGCGCGGCCCGCCGGGACATCGGTCAGGACGACGTCATCCCCGGCGTACGGATCGCCGGGGCGGCGGTCTTCGTCGAGGAGGCGATGACCGAGGGCGCCCAGGCCCTGGTCTACTGACCCACCGGGCCGCGCGGCTGATGTCCGTTCCGCGTGGACTGCCGTTCCTGGCCCGACATGTCCGACCGCTGCCTACGATTCGGTTGTGGGTGAGGTGATCGAGCGGTTCTTCGGGTCCCTGCCGGCGCGGGCCCCGGGGGTGCTGCGCGGCCCGACGCGTGGCCGCCTCCAGATCGACCTGACCACCGGCAACCGCACCGAGCATTGGTACCTGGAACTGGCGCCCGGCGCGATCCAGGTGACCCGGGAGCAACTGCCCGCCGACGCCGTCTTCACGGTCAGCGCCGAGCTGTTCGAGGAACTGGTCACCGGCCGGCAGGCCGGCATGGCGGCGGTGCTGCGCAACGAGGCCACGTTCAGCGGCAACGTGGTGCTGTTCCTGGTGTTCCGCCGGTTCTTTCCCGACCCGCCCGGCGTCCGGGACCCCCGGGAGACCGCCCGCGAACACGTCCGGCGGCCGGGATGAAGGAACGCATCAGCATCCTGGACGGCAACACCTTCCTGGTCAGCGACCGGCGCGGCGACATCGAGCCGTCGTTCGACTTCCCCACGGGGCTCTTCTCCTTCGACACCCGGTTCATCTCGACCTGGTTGCTCACCCTCAACGGGCAGCGGCTGCACCCGCTCTCGATCGACGACTCGATGTCGTACCGGACCCGGTTCTTCCTGGTCCCCGGCGAGCCGACGCACTACCTGGACGCGACGGTGTCGGTGATCCGCAGCCGGTCGATCGGCGGCAGCTTCGACGAGGAGCTGACCCTGCTCAACCACTCCGGCCAGGAGGTGGAGTTCACCCTGCGGGTGGACATCGGCTCGGACTTCGCCGACCTGTTCGAGATCAAGCACCAGCGGCAGAAGAAGGGGCGCGCCACGCCCGCGGTCAGCGGGGACTCGCTGCGGCTCACCTACCGGCGGGAGGGGTTCCACCGCGAGGTGGTGGTGACCAGCACCGCGCCCGGCGACTTCGACCAGGAGGGGCTGACCTACCGGCTCCGGGTCGGGCCGCACGGCGAGTGGACCACCCAGCTGCGCGTGGAGACCTCCATCTTCGGGGCCCGGGGGGAGGACATCCGGGCCACCCTGCCGCTCGGCGGGCACCGCACGGTCGCGGCCATCCACGCCGAGCAGAACGAGCTGATCGAGCGGGCTCCGAAGCTGGGCTGCGACTGCCAGCCGCTGGCCGGGGCATACCGGCGCAGCCTGAACGACCTGGCCGCCCTCCGGTACGAGTCGATCGCGCTGGGCGTACGCCTGCTCGCCGCCGGCCTGCCCTGGTTCATGACCCTGTTCGGGCGGGACAGCATCTTCACCTCGCTCCAGGTGCTGCCGTTCCTGCCCGAGCTGGTCCCGCCGACCATCCTCATGCTGGCCGCCCTCCAGGGCAGCCGGCTGGACGACTTCCGGGACGAGGAGCCCGGCAAGATCCTGCACGAGCTGCGCTACGGCGAGACCGCCGGTTTCCAGGAGCAGCCGCACTCCCCGTACTACGGCGCGGCGGACACCACCGCGCTCTTCGTGATCCTGCTCGACGAGTACGAGCGGTGGACCGGGGACACGAAGCTGGTCCGGCAGCTGGAGCAGGAGGCCCGGGGGGCGCTGAACTGGCTCGACTCCTACGGCGACCTGCTCGGCACCGGCTACGTCTGGTACATGACCCGAAACCCGGAGACCGGCCTGGCCAACCAGTGCTGGAAGGACTCCTGGGACTCGATCTCCTACTCCGACGGCCGGCTGCCGCCGTTCCCCCGGGCCACCTGCGAACTCCAGGGCTACGCGTACGACGCCAAGCTGCGCGGCGCCCGGCTGGCCCGCAAGCACTGGAACGACCCGGCGTACGCCGACCGGCTGGAGCGCGAGGCGGCGGCGCTGAAGGAGCGGTTCAACCGGGACTTCTGGATCCCGGAGCGGGAGTACTACGCGCTCGCGCTGGACCCGGACGGGCGGCACGTGGACGGGCTCTCCTCCAACATCGGGCACCTGCTCTGGAGCGGCATCGTCGACGAGTCCCGGGCGGCGGCCGTCGCCGGGCAGCTGCTCGGGCCGCGGCTCTTCTCCGGCTGGGGGGTGCGGACCCTCGCCGACGACCAGGGCCGGTACAACCCGGTCGGCTACCACGTCGGCACGGTCTGGCCGTTCGACAACTCGATCATCGCCTGGGGCCTGTGGAAGTACGGCTTCCGGGACGAGGCCGGGCAGATCTGCGAGGGGCTGCTGAGCGCGTCCCGCTACTTCGACGGGCGGCTGCCCGAGGCTTTCGCCGGCTACGAGCGGGGTCTCACCGACTATCCGGTGGAGTACCCCACCGCGTGCAGCCCGCAGGCCTGGTCGGCCGGCACCCCGCTGCTGCTGCTGCGGGTGATGCTGGGCCTGGAGCCGCAGGGCGAGCACCTGATCATCGATCCCGCCGTCCCCGGCGGGATGGGCCGGGTGGAGCTGCTGGACATCCCCGGCCGGTGGGGCCGGGTGGACGCCCTGGGCCGCAGCCGCACGCCGCACGACCACCAGCGCGGGCACTGACCGTCGACCCGGTCCGCCCCACGACGCGGCGGTCGCCCGGCCGGCCGCCGGGACGTCAGCCGGCGCAGCCGGTGGAGGCCGCGAGTCGGAGCTGGTCGCCGGTGGCGTCGGCCAGCACGACCACGGATCCGCTGCGGTAGGCGTACTCCTCGGGGCGGTCGACCACGGCGGCGCCGAGCGGCTTCAGCGCGGCCAGCGACACCGGCTCCGCGCCGGCGGCGACGCGGACCGTGCGGGCGACCCCGCCCGCGGGGCACGGGGCGACGACCTGTTCGGGGTCCGGAGGGGCCGGCCGGCCCAGGGCCCGCAGCGCCCCGTCGAGTTCCGACCCCAGGGGGTACCCCGGGAGCAGGTGGGCGTCGACGGCCGTGGTGTCGAGCGGGCGGCAGCCGGTGTCCACCGAGAAGCGGACCCGGCCGTCGGCCACGACCCGGCCGTCGACCGCCACGAACTCCCCCGCGTCGGCGCGCAGCCGGGGGCCGCCGGCCTCCGGGGCCACCCCGGCCCGCCAGTCGGCGGGCAGCCGCCGCGCCACGCGGTCCAGCACCTCGCGCTCCCCACCGGCGGGCACCAGCACGTCCACCCCCCGGCTGAGCGACGCGCCGTCGGCCAGCGGGGTGACGCGGCAGCCCCGCTCGACGACGGGCGGCGTGAACGCCCAGGCGGCGTCGCCGACGGCGGCCACCACCTGGCCGGCCGCACGGGTCAGCACGGGCAGCGCCTGGCCCAGGGTGCGCTGCTCCTTCACCGTCGGCGGGTCGTGCCGCACCGACCACCAGGTCAGCCCGGCGAGCAGCACCGCCCACGCCGCCGTGGCGGCCACCAGCCAGCGCAGCCGACGCCGGCCCCGGGTCGGCTGGTCAGGACGGGTCGGCGGGGCGTATCCCGCCTGGACGGCACCACTCACCGGGCCATCGTGTCACGCGCCGGCGACCGGCCCGGCCGCGCCCGTCGCCCCGGCTCCCGGAACGTCCGTGGCCCGCCGTTCCCGGCGTACCGGCACGGCGGGCACCGGAACGGCCGTGGCCCGCCGTTCCCGGTGGGGACGGCGGGCCACGATCAGAGCGTGGGTCAGGCGGCGACCGTGACGGTGACCTCGTTGATCCCGCGGGCGGCGGCCACGGCGGTGTCGCCGTTGCCGTGCCGGGAGAGCGCCCGCAAAGTCCAGTTGCCGGGCGCGGCGAAGAACCGGAACTGGCCGGCCGGGGAGGTCACCACCTCGGCGGTGAACTCGCCCGTCGAGTCGAGCAGCCGGACGTACGCGCCCGGCACGACCTCGCCGGACTCGGCCGTGACCAGGCCGGTGATGACGGTTTCCTTCTCCAGGTCCAGGCTGGCCGGGAGGGGGGCGGCCTGGTCCGGGGCGGCGCAGCCGGCGGCGGTGGGAGCAGTCATGGTGATCAGGCCTCCCCGGGCTCGTCGCCGAGCGCGACCGGCACGCCGACCAGCGAGCCGTACTCGGTCCAGGAACCGTCGTAGTTCTTCACGTTGCGGTGGCCGAGCAGCTCCTGGAGCACGAACCAGGTGTGCGAGGAGCGCTCGCCGATCCGGCAGTAGGCGATGGTCTCGCGGCTGTCGTCCAGCCCGGCGTCGGCGTAGATCTTGCGCAGCTCGTCGTCGGACTTGAAGGTGCCGTCCTCGTTGGCCGCCTTGGACCACGGGACGCTGATCGCGGTCGGCACGTGGCCGGCGCGCTGGGCCTGCTCCTGCGGGAGGTGGGCCGGGGCGAGCAGCCGGCCGGCGTACTCGTCGGGGCTGCGCACGTCGACGAGGTTCTTGGTGCCGATCGCGTCGACGACCTCGTCGCGGAAGGCCCGGATCGAGGTGTCCGGCGCCTGCGCGACGTACTGCGTGGCCGGGCGCTCCACCGTGTCGGTGACCAGCGGGCGGGCGTCCAGCTCCCACTTCTTGCGGCCGCCGTCGAGCAGCTTCACGTCACGGTGGCCGTAGAGCTTGAAGTACCAGTACGCGTACGCGGCGAACCAGTTGTTGTTGCCGCCGTAGAGGATCACGGTGTCGTCGTTGCCGATGCCCCGCGCCGAGAGCAGCTCGGAGAACTGGGCCTGGTTGACGAAGTCCCGGCGCACCGGGTCCTGGAGGTCGGTGCGCCAGTCGAGCTTGACGGCGCCCGCGATGTGGCCGGTGTCGTAGGCCGAGGTGTCCTCGTCGACCTCGACGAAGACGACGCCCGGGGCGTCGATGTTCTTCTCGGCCCACTCGGCCGAGACGAGTGCGGTGTCGCGACTCATCAGATCACTCCCTGTGAGGATGGATGGTGAGCCAGCGCGTGGAGATCGAAGTCGGTGATTGTCGCACCACGCGCGGGACCCAGAGCTAGGAACGGATCACGGGTACGTGCGACGGCGCCGCTGCCGGGCGATCAGGGGGAGAGCCGGAGGGTACGCGGACCCTGCGTGCCGGTGGCCGCTAGGCGGCCGAGGACAGCCCCGCCGTCAGATGACGGGGCGACACAGGCAGGTGGCCACGCGGCACAGGTCGACCGCGCGCCGTTTGGTGAGGAGCGTCCCCATGGAGAGGGAGACTACCAGCCGACCCGATCGGCGCCACCGGGCCGACCAGCATCCGGGACACCGGCCGGGAGTGCGGGCCGGCCTCAGCCGGCGGAGTTGATCGGCACGTTCCGCGCGTCGGCGGTGACCACCAGGCCCTCCGGCCTGGGCTCCACCTTGCGCACGTTGAGCTGGAACGGCAGTTCCGGAAGGGGCACGTCGATCGAGATGCCCCTGGCGTAGTTGGCCAGCAGCGTCTTCGCGAGCGGCAGGTTGGGCAGGCCCTGGGCGGTCAGGTCGTTGAAGCGCAGCGCCACCTTGCCGTTGGCGACGGTCACGTCGGCGGTGCCGTTGACGGTGAGCTTGGCGCCGAGGATGTCCACCGGCGCGGTGACCGCGAGCTTGCCGTTCCGCTCGCCCAGGGTGAGCCCGGGCCGGTCGAGCAGCTTGGCCAGGCTGTCGTAGGTCACGGTGCCCCGGCCGTCGACGGTCTCGGCCACCACGTCGCCCCGACCGGAGCGGAGGGTGTCCAGCGACGCCTTGACGTCCCGGGCGTCCACGTCCAGCCGCGGCACGCTGACCGCGTCGCCCTGCACGTTGCCCTGCACGTCGGTCAGCACGATGGAGATGTGCTCGTACTTCCCGGCGAGCACCTGGGTGAGGAACGGGAATCCGCCCACCTCGACCTGGGGCGCCGCGGACTGCGCGTCCTGCTTGGCGACCTCCTTCTTGACCTGGTCGGCGATGGCGCGCTCGGCGACGCCGGCGGCCACCCGGTCGGCGACGACCAGGAGCCCGGCCAGGACCAGCAGCAGGACGACGAAACCGACCAGCACCTTCCGGCCCCGCCGTCGGGGCCGGCCCTCGTTCGCCGGGTACGCCTCTGCCACGCCGCCTCCTGCCCTCGCCGCATCACCGCGTCTCGCGGCGCAACCGTACTTACCCGAGGCGCCGTTTCCCCAACCGCGCGGCTTTAGAGGAAGAGCACGCACATGGCGTACGCGGCCGGCGCGGCGAGCGCGAAGCCGCCCAGGGGGCCCTGCATGTGCCGGGCGACCCACATGGTGGGCGGCTCACCGGCCATGAGCCGGCCCGCCTCGGCGTACCCGACGGCGAGGTCGGCCAGCACGGCCGTGCCCGCCGTCACCAGGCCGACCAGCGCGGCGCTGGTCGGGGTGAAGCCGACCAGGTAGCTGCCGAGGAGGGCGCTGGTCAGGGTGCCGAGCATGGCGCCGGCGACCACGCCGGCGGCGCCCCGGGGCACCTGCGGGGCGAGCCGGGGCCAGGGGGCCACGGCGTCGGTGAGCCGGGCCACCAGCAGGGCCACGCCGGTGGCCGTGAGGCAGACGGTGATCGCCTGGGTGCCCTTCGGGATACGGCTCAGCACGATCAGCGTGGCGAACGCGACCACCCCCACCACGATCAGCAGGGTGCTGCCCAGGGAGTCGGTGACCCGGACCCGGTCCACCCGGCGGACGAGCTGGCCGAGCACGCCGAGCAGGAAGCCGGCGGCCGCGGCGTAGCCGAGGGGGGCCAGGCCGGCGATCTCCGACTGCACGGCGGCGGCGTCGGCGATCGCGGCCGCGCCGGCGCTGACCAGCGCGACGACCAGCAGCGCGGGCGGGCGCATGGCCATCGTCCAGGCCAGCACGAAGAGCAGCTGGACGCCGAAGATGATGAACGCGAACGGCAGCCGGTGCCCCGGGCCGGCGGTCTGCGCGCCGAGCACCAGGCCCACGCCGAGCAGCGCGGCGAAGCCCGCGACGGTCAGCGCGAGCGGACGGCGCACCGGGACCGGCGGCACCTCCTCCTCGGGCGCCTCGTCGGGCTCGTCGTCCGGGCGCCGGCCCGGCCCGCTCTTGCGGAGCCGGCGGGGACCCTTCCGCTCCCGCCCGTCGTCGTCGGCCGGGCCGGTTCGCGGGGCCGGCGGGTAGCCACGGGCGGGGCCGGCGGGGCCGGCGGGCCCGGGAGCCGGGCCGTCGGACCACGGATCGCGGCCGGTGTCGGGCGAGGTCGAGGGAAACACGCCCCGATCGTGCCAGACCGGCCCGGCCCGGCGGAGTCACGGTTTCGGCAACGTTAAAACCTGCGCCGCGATAGGGGGCAGATCCGACAAACAGGAAAGGGCACAGAGGTGACGGCCGGACCATCGGTTACGCTCAAGCCGTTACCCGCCCGTCAGCGACGCCGGGACCCACGCAAATTCTCAGCGCCACACCCCTCGGGAGTGCCGCTGGTCGCGCGCGGCCGGAGAGCCGCCGGGACGGAGGTGATCGTGTGGAGCTCCTGCTGCTGGTGACCGCGCGCGCAGGTGAACCATCCGCCGTGCTGCCGGCACTCGACCTGCTGCCGCACTCGGTCCGCACCGCGCCGCGCGACGTGCGCACGCTGGTCTCCGGCCCGACGCCGGACGCCGTCCTGGTCGACGCGCGCGCCGAGCTGAGCGAGGCCCGCGCGACCTGCCGGATGCTGCACGCCACCGGGCTGGGCGTCCCGCTCGTCGCGGTCGTCACCGAGGCCGGGCTGATCGCGCTGAACGCCGACTGGGGCGTGGACGACGTGATCCTGGCCGGCGCGGGCCCGGCGGAGGTGGAGGCCCGGCTGCGGCTCGCGGTCGGCCGGCTGAGCAACGCCACGGCGGGCGCCGGCGGCTCGATCCGGGCCGGCGAGCTGACCATCGACCCGGACACCTACGCGGCCAAGCTGAAGGGCCGCCCGCTCGACCTCACCTACAAGGAGTTCGAGCTGCTCAAGTTCCTGGCCCAGCACCCGGGCCGGGTGTTCACCCGGGACCAGTTGCTGCGCGAGGTCTGGGGCTACGACTACTTCGGCGGCACCCGGACGGTCGACGTGCACGTCCGGCGGCTGCGCGCCAAGCTCGGCTCCGAGTACGAGTCGATGATCGGCACGGTGCGCCAGGTGGGCTACAAGTTCGTCGTGCCGCCGTCGCGTTCGCTGCCGGAGTCGGAGCCCGCCCCGCTGCCGGTCTGACCCGAGACCTCCGCGTCGTCCCCCATTGGGGAAACTTTCTCCGGTTCGCCCTTTTTGCCCGCTAAGTCGGACCTACTCTGACTGCCGGATCTGCCAGATCCGCCGGGCGAAGGGGGCGACGGTGCGTGTGGTGACCACGGGGGCGACGAACGGTCGGGTCTGCTGATGTCGGCGTCGACGCTGCGGGCGGCGGGGATGGTGACGCTGGTGGTGGCCGCGCTGCTCGGCTCCGCGTACGCGCTGGGGCGCAGCCTGGTGCCCGACCACCCCCACCAGGGCAGCGGCGTGGCCGCCAGCGTCCACACCCCGCGCTACGGCGACCAGCCACCCAGCACCGAGTTCCCCGGCCCTCCCGGCGGCGGCTACGGCGGGCCGAGCCCCGACGCCAGCCCGAGCGCGCCGGACGACGCCCGCCGGCCGGACGACAGCGAGGGCCCGTACGGCGCGCGGACCTCCACCGGCTCGACCCGGGTCGCGCTGACCTTCGACGACGGCCCCGACCCACAGTGGACTCCGCAGGTGCTCGCCCTGCTCAAGGAGTACGGCGTGAAGGCCACCTTCTGCGTGGTCGGCGAGAACGCGGAGAGCCACCCGGACCTGGTGCGGTCGATCGTGGCCGACGGGCACACCATCTGCAACCACTCGTGGAACCACGACATCACGCTGGGCAAGCGCTCGCCCGGGGCGATCCGCGACGACCTGATCCGCACCAACGACGCGATCCGGGCTGCGGCGCCGGACGCGCGGATCGCGTACTTCCGGCAGCCGGGCGGGGCGTGGACCTACCCGGTGGTGTCGACCTGCGAGGAGTTGGGCATGACGCCGCTGCACTGGGCGGTGGACCCGACGGACTGGCAGGCGCCCGGCGCCGAAAGGATCACCGACCGGGTGCTGGCACAGACCGGTCCCGGCTCGATCGTGCTGATGCACGACGCGGGCGGCGATCGCTCCGGCACCGTCGAGGCGTTGCAGCACCTGCTCCCCACACTGCTCGACCACTTCCAGTTGGAGGCGCTGCCCACCGGCACCACGTGACCACCGCCACCGTCCGGCGCCCGCGTCCGGCATGATCGGCGGCCCGCCGGCCACTACGGTGGCGGAATGAGCAGCACCGCGCCGACCGCCGACCGTGTCGCCCGCGCCGACCGGCTGGCGCCGGTCGAGGTCGCCGAGGTGCTGGCGCTGGCCCGCGTCGCCGGCGACGCGGACGGCGCCGACCCGCTCGACGAGCACGTGCTGCTCCGGCTGCGCGACCCGGAGGCGCCCGCCGTGCACCTCACGGCCCGGGCCACCGACAACACCCTGACCGGGTACGCGCACCTCGACACCACCACGCCCGCGGACGGGATCGGGGTGGAACTGGTGGTGCATCCGGCGTACCGGCGGCGGGGCACCGGCCGGGCCCTCGCGCGGGGCGTGCTGGCCGCCGCGGCCGGACCGCTGCGGGCGTGGGCGCACGGCGACCACCCGTCGGCCGCCGCGCTCGCGGTCGACCTGGGCTTCGCCCGCGCCCGGGTGCTGTGGCAGTTGCGCCGCCCGCTGACCGCCGCGCTGCCCGAGCCCACGCTGCCCGACGGGGTGCGGCTGCGCGCGTTCCGTCCCGGCGAGGACGACGACGCCTGGCTGGCGGTCAACAACGCCGCCTTCGCCCAGCACCCCGAGCAGGGCCGGTGGACCGCCGCCGACCTGCGCGTACGCCTCGCCGAGCCCTGGTTCGACCCGGCCGGTTTCCTGATCGCCGAGGACACGGCCACCGGCCGCCTGCTCGGCTTCCACTGGACCAAGGTGCACGAGCGTCCGGGTTCGGCCCGGATCGGCGAGGTCTACGTGCTCGGCGTGGACCCGGGCGCACACGGCGGCGGCCTCGGCCGGGCGCTCACCACCGCCGGCCTGGCCTACCTGCGGGACCGGCGCGGGCTGGACCGGGTGATGCTCTACGTGGACGAGTCGAACGCGGCCGCGGTGGCCCTCTACGAGCGGCTCGGCTTCGCCCGCTGGTCCGCCCACGTGAACTACCACCTCGGCTGAGGGATCACGCCACCTTTCCCGTCCCGGCACGCGGTCACGGCCGCGTCACGCTGTGGACTCAGCCGGATAACGGGTGCCCGGAAAAATCGTATTATTAGTGATAGTGGGCCGCCAGTTCACGAAACGGACAACCGGCCCTCAGGCTATGGCCACCCGGTCGGTCGCGCCTGTTCATCTTCCGTTCACTTCCGACCGGCGAACCGTCTACCTGGCACTTCTACCTTTCGTGTCAGCCGGTCAGCGCCGGCACCCGGGAGACCGGGCGACCTGACCAAAGACGTGAAGGGAAACCCCTCAGGTGAAGCTCCAGCGGCACGGCGCCATTGCCTGCCTCGCTCTTACCGCGGTGCTCGGTCTCAGCGCCTGCGGCTCGGACAACAACGAGTCGACCGGCACCTCCGCCTCCGGCTCGGCCGCCGCGGTCGACTGCGGCAAGGGCACGCTGAACGCGCAGGGTTCCTCCGCCCAGAAGAACGCCATGGCCGAGTGGATCAAGGCGTACCAGCAGAAGTGCGCTGGCACCACGATCAACTACGAGCCCACCGGCTCGGGCGCCGGCATCCAGGCCTTCATCGCCGGCACCGCCGACTTCGCCGGCTCCGACTCCGCGCTCAAGCCGGAGGAGCAGCCGCAGGCGGACGCCAAGTGCAGCGGCGGCCAGGCCCTCAACCTGCCGATGGTCATCGGCCCGGTCGCCGTCGTCTACAACGTCACCGGCGCGGACAACCTGCAGTTCACCCCGGCCACCCTGGCGAAGATCTTCGCCGGCAAGGTGACCAGGTGGGACGACCCGGCCATCAAGGCCGACAACCCCGACGCCAAGCTGCCGTCCACGGCCATCCAGGCGGTGCACCGCTCCGACGAGTCGGGCACCACCGACAACTTCACCAAGTACCTGTCGAAGAGCGCCGAGTCCGACTGGACCTTCGGCAACGCCAAGGCCTGGAAGGCCCCGGGCGGCGTCGGCGCGGCCAAGTCCGACGGTGTGGCCAGCAAGGTCAAGAGCACCGACGGCACCATCAGCTACGTCGAGTGGTCGTACGCCGAGAACGGCGGCCTGAAGAAGGCCAAGATCAAGAACGGCGCCGGTGAGTTCACCGAGCTGACCGCCGAGTCGGCCGGCAAGACCATCGCCGGGGCCAAGATCGAGGGCCAGGGCAACGACCTCAAGATGTCGATCGACTACAAGACCACGGAGGCCGGGGCGTACCCGATCGTCCTGGTGACCTACGAGATCGTCTGCAGCAAGGGCCTCGCGGCCGACAAGCTGCCGCTGGTCAAGGGCCTGCTGGGCCACGCCGCCAGCGCCGAGGGCCAGCAGGACCTGGTCGAGCTGGGCTACGCCCCGCTGCCCGACTCGGTCCGTGCCAAGGTCGAGACCGCGGTCAAGAGCCTCTCCTGACGCACTGACCGAGACACCTCCTCTACCCCGAAGCGAGCGAGCAGATGGGTGACACCCCTCACCGCTCGGCGCACGCCGGCACCGGCGGGACCCGCGTGGCCACGAGCCACGAGTGGCCCGCCGGTGCCTCGGCGCGTGTGACCGAGCCCTCCGGTATCCCGGGCATGCCCGACAACGGCCTCGGCGGCGGCGGCGGACTGCCCCGCGCCCGGGCCTTCGGCGCGGAACGCGCCTTCCACGGCGTGACGCTGGCCGCCGGCACCTTCGTGCTGGTGATCATCGCGGCCATCGCGATCTTCCTGATCGCCAAGGCCGTGCCGGCCCTGCGGGCCAACAGCGAGTCCTTCTGGACCTTTGAGGGCTGGTTCCCGAACGACGACCCGCCGAAGTTCGGCATCGGCGCGCTCGCTTTCGGCACGGTGCTGAGCTCCGTGCTGGCACTGCTCATGGCGGTGCCGGTCGCGCTCGGCATCGCCCTGTACCTCACGCACTACGCCCCGCGCCGGCTCGGCACCAGCCTCGGCTTCCTCATCGACCTGCTGGCGGCCGTGCCGAGCGTGGTCTTCGGCCTCTGGGGCCGGGAGTACTTCAACAAGCCGGTGGCCGAGGCCTCGGCCTGGCTGCACGAATACTTCGGCTGGATCCCGATCTTCGGAGAGGGGCCGTTCGGCAGCTCCGTGCTGCTCGGCTCGGTGGTGCTGGCGATCATGGTGCTGCCGATCATCACCTCGCTCTCCCGCGAGGTTTTCCGGCAGACCCCGACCGCCAACGAGGAGGCCGCCCTCGCGCTGGGCGCCACCCGGTGGGAGATGATCCGCACCGCCGTCCTGCCCTACGGTCGCCCGGGTGTGATCGCCGCCGTGATGCTCGGCCTGGGCCGGGCGCTCGGCGAGACCATCGCCCTGGCGCTGACCCTCAGCTCGACGTACGTCATCTCGTTCAACATCCTCCAGAGCGGTGGCAACTCGATCGCCGCGAACATCGCGAACCGGTTCGCCGAGGCGAACGACACCGGCCGGGGCGCGCTCATCGCCTCCGGCCTGGTCCTCTTCGCGATCACGCTGATCGTCAACATCACCGCGCGGGCGATCATCTACCGCCGCCGCGAGTTCACGGAGTCAGCCGCATGACCGCCACCGTCACCTCCCACCGCCCGCAGCCGCCGGCCCAGCCGGTCTCGCTGCGGGCCCGGCGGCTTCCGGCGTACGCCGCGCCCGCCATCGCCGTCGTGGCCCTCCTGGCCTCGGCCGGCATCGTGTACGGCGCCGGCATCGGCGGCCCGGTCCTGGTCGTGGTCGTCGGCGCGTTGCTCTACCTCGCCGGCCTCTACACCGCCGCGAACGCGGTGGAGGGCCGCCGGGCCGCCCGCAACCGGACCTGGAGCGCGCTGATCCACTCCGCGTTCGTGCTGGCGGTGCTGCCGCTGGCCTCGGTGGTCTGGACTCTGGTCAGCAAGGGCGCCGAGCGGCTGGACGGCAACTTCTTCGGCACCTCGATGAACAACATCGGGGCCCGGGACGCCAACGGCGGCGCGTACCACGCCATCGTCGGCACCCTGGAGCAGGTCGGCATCGCCACGCTGATCACCGTCCCGCTCGGCGTGCTCTGCGCGATCTACGTGGTCGAGTACGGCCGGGGCCGGTTCGCCTTCACCATCCGCTTCTTCGTGGACGTGATGACCGGCATCCCGTCGATCGTCACGGGCCTGTTCGTGCTGGCCTTCTGGGTGCTGATCGTCTCGCCGTGGTTCAACGACGGCCGGCCGGGCTTCTCCGGCTTCGCCGCCGCGCTGGCGCTGAGCGTGCTCATGCTGCCGACCGTGGTCCGCTCCACCGAGGAGATGCTCCGCCTCGTGCCGGCCCCGCTGCGCGAGGGCGCGTACGCCCTCGGGGTGCCGAAGTGGAAGACCATCCTGCGGGTCGTGCTGCCGACCGCGCTGCCCGGCATCGTCACCGGCATCATGCTCGCCATCGCGCGGGCCGCCGGCGAGACCGCGCCGGTGCTGCTCGTGGCCGGCGGCGGCGCCGCGATCAACTTCAACCCGTTCGAGAACAACCAGTCGTCGCTGGCTCTCTTCGTCTACCAGCAGGCCGGCGAGGCCTCGAAGTACTCGCCGGCGCGGGCGTGGACCGCGGCACTGACCCTGGTCGCCCTCGTCCTCCTCCTGACCGTCGCGGCGAAGTTGCTGGCCCGTCGCAACCGGCTCGGCCGATGAACCCCGGAGGTACCACCACCATGGCCAAGCGCATCGAAGCCACCGACGTCACCGCCTACTACGGCGGGTTCAAGGCGATCGAGAACATCAGCCTGACCGTCGAGCCCAAGACCGTCACCGCCCTGATCGGGCCGTCCGGCTGCGGCAAGTCCACCTTCCTGCGGTCGATCAACCGGATGCACGAGGTGCTCCCGGGCGCCCGCGTCGAGGGCAGCCTGACCATCGACAACCAGGACATCTACGACCGGGACGTGGACGTCACCGCGGTCCGCCGGATGATCGGCATGGTCTTCCAGCGGCCGAACCCGTTCCCCACCATGAGCATCTTCGAGAACGTGGTGGCCGGCCTGCGGCTCAACGGCGTCCGGCGCAAGTCGATCCTGGAGGAGGCGGCCGAGAAGGCGCTCCGCTCGGCGAACCTGTGGGACGAGGTGAAGGACCGACTCGGCAAGCCCGGCGCCGGCCTCTCCGGCGGTCAGCAGCAGCGGCTCTGCATCGCCCGCACCATCGCGGTCGAGCCGCAGGTGGTGCTCATGGACGAGCCCTGCTCGGCGCTGGACCCGATCTCGACGCTGGCCATCGAGGACCTGATGTTCCAGCTCAAGGACAAGTTCACCATCATCATCGTCACGCACAACATGCAGCAGGCCGCCCGGGTGTCGGACCGGACCGCCTTCTTCTCCATCGAGAAGACCGGCGACCCGGGCCGGCTCATCGAGTACGACAACACCCAGAAGATCTTCAGCAACCCGAGCCAGAAGAAGACCGAGGACTACATCACCGGCCGCTTCGGCTGAGCCAGGCCCCCGCCCCGCCCGCGATCTTGCACTTTCGGCCCTCGGCCCGCACCGATACGCCCCATTTGCCGGGGCACCAAGTGCAAGATCGCGGGGGTCGGGAGGGGTCAGGACAGGATGAAGCGGGGTTCGCCGTCTTCGGGCAGGTCCAGGCTGGGGGTGACCGGGGTTGCCGCGTCGCGGTTTGCCGCCGCTTCCGCCACGCCGCGCAGGTCGCCGGCCGCGGCGACCTGGGCCAGGGTGACCATCGTGGGCGGGAGCATGGTCAGCTCGCCGGCCTCCGCCCGGGCCAGGGCGTCCGCCGGGCGCAGCCACAGCGTGTGGTCGGCCTCGCCGGAGACGTCCCGGGGCCGCTGCCCCTCGGGCAGCAGGGCCACGAAGAAGTACGTGTCGAAGCGGCGCGGCTCGAACTCCGGGGTGATCCAGCGGCTCCACGGCAGCAGCAGGTCGGAGCGGAGGGTCAGGCCCTGCCCGGCCAGCAGGTCGGCGAAGCCGGTCCGCCGGGCCACCAGGTCCTGCCGGGCCGACTCCCAGTCGTCACCGCTCACGTCGCCCACCACGGTCCCGGCGTCCGGGCCCGCCAGCAGCACGCCCGCCTCCTCGAAGACCTCCCGCGCGGCGGCGCAGACCACCGCCTGCGCGGCCGCCGGGTCGAGGCGGAGCCGCTCGCCCCAGCCGGCCGGCGTCGGGCCGGCCCAGTCGAGGTGGGCCTGCGAGTCGGAGCGGTCCACGCCGCCGCCGGGGAAGGCGTACATCCCGCCGAAGGCCATCGCGGCCACCCGGCGGATCAGGTACACCTCGAAGTTGGCGCCGGCCGGGCGGAGCAGCAGCACGGTGGCGGCGACCCGGGGCACGGCCGGCACACCGCCCTCGGCGCGGAACCGGCGGGCGTGCTCCACCAGGGCGGGGGGTGCGGCGAAGCCGTCGATCGTCATGACCCGAGCCTAGTTCCCGCCCAGTCGATCACCATTCCGGCAGCGGTCCCCCTGGTCGGTCCTGATGTCCCGGCGGGTGGCTCTTCTGCCCGGCGGTGGGACGGCCCGGGATAGCGTGCCGGCATGACGCGTTGGGGAATCCTGGCCACCGGCCACATCGCCGCCCGCTTCGCCGAGGACCTGCGGCTGGCGCCGGGGGCCGAGCTGGTGGCGGTCGGTTCGCGTACCCGGGAGAGCGCCGAGCTGTTCGCCCAGCGGCACGACGTGCCCCGGGCGTACGCCTCCTGGGCGGAACTGGCCGCGGACCCGGACGTGGACGTCATCTACGTCGCCACCCCGCACGCCGCCCACCACGAGGCGGCCCTGACCTGCCTGGCGGGCGACAAGGCGGTGCTGGTGGAGAAGCCGTGCACGCTCGACCTGGCCACCACCACGGAGCTGGTCGAGATGGCGCGCGCCCGCGGTCTGTTCCTCATGGAGGCCATGTGGATGCGGACCAACCCGCTGATCCTGCGGGTGCTGGAGCTGATCCGGGACGGTGCGATCGGTGCGGTCACCCACGTCCGGGCCGACTTCGGCGCGGCCGGCCCGTTCCCGCCGGAGCACCGGATGCGCGCACGGACGCTCGGCGGCGGCGCCCTGCTCGATCTCGGGGTCTATCCGCTGAGCCTGGCGCACCTCCTGCTCGGCGTCCCTCAGCACGTGCACGCCTGGGCCAAGCTGAGCCCGGAGGCGGTGGACGAGAACACCGGCATGGTCCTGGGCTGGGACTCGGGGGCGGTGGCGACGCTGAGCTGCGGGATGGTCGGCGCCACGGCGATCACCGCCGCGATCACCGGCACCACCGGCCGGATCGACCTGCCGGAGCCGTTCTACCGGCCCGGCGCCGCGGTGCTGCACCGGGCCGGCGCGGAGCCGGAGACCATCCCGGCCGACCTCACCGGGGGTGGCTACCAGTACGAGGCGATCGAGGTGCAGCGCTGCCTGGAGGCGGGGCTGATCGAGAGCCCGCTGGTGCCGCACGACACCACCCTCGAGGTGATGGGCCTGCTCGACGACATCAAGGCCCGGATCGGCGTCTCCTACGCGTGAGGGGTCCCCCGCCACGGCGGGGAACCCCTCACGCGTCAGGTGCTCAGAAGAGCGGGCGGACGAGCAGGTACGCCAGGCAGGCGATGGCCGCGGCCGCCGGGAAGGTGATGATCCAGGCGATCACGATGTTGCCGGCCACGTTCCAGCGGACCGCGGAGAGCCGCTTGGTCGCGCCGACACCCATGATCGCCGAGGTGATCGTGTGGGTGGTGGAGATCGGGGCCTTCAGCACCAGGGCGTTGAAGTAGAGCACGGCGCTGGCAACGGTCTCGGCCGCGAAGCCCTCGGGCGGGCCCAGGTCGATGATCTTCCGGCCCAGGGTGCGGATGATCCGCCAGCCGCCCGCGTAGGTGCCGGCCGCCAACATGGCCGCGGAGGTCCAGAACACCCAGCCGGGGATGTGCGTCTTGGAATCCTGGAAGCCGCCGGTGTAGAGGGCCAGCACGATGATGCCCATGGTCTTGGCGGCGTCCTGCATACCGTGGCCGACGGACATGGCGGCCGCCGAGGCGGTCTGTGCCCAGCGGAAGCCGCGGTTGAGCCTGCCGGGCTGGCCCTTCCGGAACAGCCACAGGATGGCCAGCATCACCAGGAAGCCGAGCACCAGGCCGACAACCGGCGAGAGCACCATCGGGATGATGACCTTCTCGAGGATGTTGCCCCACTGCACGACGCCGTCGTTGGCGAACAGGGTCGCGCCGACCAGGCCGCCGAAGAGGGCGTGCGAGGACGACGACGGGAGGCCGAAGTACCAGGTGATCAGGTTCCAGGCGATCGCGCCGAGCACCCCGGCGAAGACCACCCCCAGGCTCTCGATCCCGGTGGGCAGGGTGACCAGCCCGTCGCCGACCGTCTTGGCCACCCCGGCGCCGAAGTGCGCGCCGACGAAGTTGCCGACGGCGGCCAGCGCGAGGGCGACCCGGGGTGTCAGCGCCCGGGTGGACACGCTGGTGGCGATCGCGTTGGCCGCGTCATGGAAGCCGTTCGTGTAGTCGAACGCCATGGCGACCACGATCACCGCCAGCACGGCGATGAGTTCGGGACTCACAGGATCAGGACTCCTTGACCGCGATGGTCTCGACGGTGTTGGCCACGTGCTCGAAGGCGTCGCAGGCGGCCTCCAGTTCGTCGGCCACCTCCTTCATCTTCAGCACCGTGAGCGCGTCGTACTCACCGCTGAAGAGGCGGACCAGCAGCATCCGGTACGCCTGGTCACCGTCGTTCTCGAGACGGTTGCACTCGATCCAGTAGTCCTCGAGATCCTTCATCGACTTCAGCCGGGGCATCGCCTCGGCGGTCAGCTTGGCCTGCTGGTCGAGGACGTTCACCAGCTCGTGCATCTCGCGCGGCAGCGACGGCAGCTTGGTCAGGCCGTAGAGGTAGAGCAGGTTGCCGACCGCCTCCAGGTGGTCCATCACGTCGTCGAGCAGCGAGCCCAGACGGTAGATGTCCTCCCGGTCGAACGGGGTGATGAAGGTGGAGTTGATCTTCTTGTAGAGCTCGTGGGTGATCTGGTCGCTGTCGTGCTCGACCTCGGTGAGCCGCTCGCTCACCGACTGGACCTCAACATCCGGCAGGCCCAGCTCGTTGAGCAGCTCGGTTCCCTTCACCAGGTTCTGCGCGGCCCTGGTGAAGAGCTCGTAGAAGGCGCCCTCGGTGGGGCGGAAGGAAAACTTCACAGCACGGACCTCGTCGTGTCGGTGGAAGGGTGGCCGTCGCCCCGGAAGGCGTCTGCTCTGCGCATGCTAGGTACCCCGTGGAACCGGGCTACGCCCGGCCCACCCCTGGTCAGGCCCGATTCACCGCTCGTTCACCTGCTGTTCACCTTGCCCCGTGCTGCCCTCGCTCCGCAGCCGGTCCCGCTCCCGCGCGATGTCGAAATCGGCAGGCGGATACCCCAGATCCAACCCGTCGAACGTCTCCCTGAGCAGGTGCGCCACCGCCCAGTCGCGGTACCACTTCCGGTCCGCCGGCACCACGAACCAGGGGGCGTCGTCCGGGCCGCAGCGCTCGATCGCCTCGGCGTACGCGTCCTGGTAATCGTCCCAACGTGCCCGGGTGTCCAGGTCGCTCGGGTTGTACTTCCAGTACTTCGTCGGGTCGGTGAGCCGCTCCATCAGCCGCTCGCCCTGCTCGGCGTACGAGATGTGCAGCATGACCTTCACCACGGTGACCGCGTTGTCGGCCAGTTCCCGCTCGAAGTCGTTGATCAGGTCGTAGCGGCCCCGCCAGGTGTCCTCGTTCACCAGGCCCTCGACCCGGGCGATCAGCACGTCCTCGTAGTGCGAGCGGTTGAAGACGCCCACGTAGCCGGGGGGCGGGAGGGCCCGGCGGATGCGCCACAGGAAGTCGTGCCGCCGCTCCTCCTCGGTCGGCGGGCCGAACGAGCGGATGTGCAGGCCGAGCGGGTTCATGGCGCCGGCCACCCGCTTGACCGTGCCGTCCTTGCCGCCGCAGTCCATGGCTTGGAGCACCAGCAGCACCCGGCGCGGGCGGTCCCCGGCCAGGTGGGCGCCGGCCTGGGTGGGTGCGCTGGTCGCGCTCCCCGGGCCGGCGGCGCCCTTCGCGGAGGCGTACAGCATCTCCTGCTGCCGGCCGAGGTTCGCGCCGAGCAACTCGACCTGCCCGCGCGCCCATTCCTTGCGCCCCTTGCCGCGCCCGGCCGCCGCGGGCAGCCCGGGTGTCGACCGGGGATCCACCGCCGCCAGGTCCACCGGGCCCGGGCCGGCCCGGAGCAGCTCCCGCATCGACCCGCCCTCGGGCCGCACCACCTCGTCGCCACCGCTCATCCCCCGATCCTCACCCACCCCGCCCGACCCCGCCTCCCGAGCGGTGTCACGCCGGGGGGGCCGCGGCGCATCCAGGGGTACGGGGAGAATGGGAACTCCGGGCGGGAGGAGCGCGACGTGCAGGAGCTGGCGGCGGAGTTCGAGGCGGAACGCGGGCACCTGCTGGCGGTGGCGCAGCGGATGCTGGGCAGCCGGAGCGAGGCCGAGGACGCCGTCCAGGAGACCTGGCTGCGCTACGCGGGCGCGCTCGCCGACCCGGCCGCCCGGGCACAGGTCCGCGACCTGCGCGGCTGGCTCACCACCACCTGCTCGCGGATCTGCCTCGACGTGCTGCGCTCCGCCCGGGTTCGCCGCGAGGCGTACCCCGGTCAGTGGCTGCCGGAGCCGGTGGTGAGCGCGGCCCCCACGGCGGACGGGTTCGCCCCCGACCCGGCCGAGCGGGCGGTCCGGGCCGACCAGCTCGGCACCGCCCTGCTGGTGGTGCTGGAGCGGCTCACCCCGGAGCAGCGGGTGGCGTTCGTGCTGCACGACGTCTTCGCGGTGCCGTTCGCCACGGTCGCCGACGTGCTCGGCACCACACCGGCGGCCGCCCGGCAGCTCGCCTCGCGGGGACGCCGCGCCGTCACCGCGCCGGACGTCCCCCGGCACACCGCCGACCTGGCCGAGCAGCACAAGGTGCTCGCCGCGTTCGTGGCGGCGGTCGAGTCCGGGGAGCTGGACCGGCTGGTCGAGGTGCTCGCCCCGGACGTGGTGGTGATCGGCGACAGCGGCGGGCACTTCCCGGCCGCCCGCCGGCCGGTGGTCGGCGCCGAGCCGGCCGGCCGCTTCATCCTCGGCCTCTTCGGCCAGGCCGACCGGCACGGCCCCCTGCGCGCCCGGCCGGTGCTGGTCGACGGCGCGCTGGGCTGGCAGGCGGAGACGGTGTTCCGGGACGGGCGGCCGCTGCGGATGGTCACCTCGTTCGCCGTGCACGAGGGGCGGATCACCGGCGTGTTCAACCAGCTCAACCCGGAGAAGGTGGCCCGCCTGGGCGGCGTCGGGGCCGACGAGGACTGGCCGCCGCGGATCTGAGGCCGGCTCAGACCACCAGGGCCAGCCACTTCCGGTAGGAGGTGGCGAACGGCTCGGTGCCGTCACCGAGCGCGCCGAGCAGCCAGCGGGCCGCGGCCTCCGCCTCGGCCACCACGTCGTCGGGGTAGGACCAGCGGGCCCGGTGCTCGGCGAACTCGTCCTCGTCGCGCAGCTCGACCAGGCCGGTCTCCCGACGGCGGACCACGTCCAGGTCGAGGTCGACCAGGTGGACCGTCTCCTCCCCCTCCCAGCGGGCCGGGGTGGCGATGTCGCAGTAGACCTCGCTGGTGCGCGGCGGCGGGTTGAACATGCCGGTCCACCAGCCGTGCCGGGGCACCAGCAGGACGAACGGGATCTGCTCCACGGACGGACGGCCGTGGTAGACCGACTCGGTGCCGGCCGGCACGCCGAGCCAGACACCGAGGTCGTCCTCGGCGAGCCGGCGGGCCGGGTAGTCGCGGTGGGCGCTGCCGTCGTACTTGCGGTAGATCACGCGGACCACGTCGCTCGGCATGATTGGCACCCTAACCGATTCCGGCCACGCGACGCGATCGGCAGGTAACGGGACGCGACCCGCCGGCCACGCCACGCGGTGGAGCGACCCACCCCCTGTCGGCGGCGGCGGGTACGGTCGCACGGTGACCCCGCCCCGCACCGCCACCGGCCCCGCCGTTCCCAAGAAGCGCCGGGGCGGCCGGCCCGGCGGCGGCGAGCTGCTGGCCGCCGCGGTCGGCGCGGTCCCCGGCGGTGCCGCCCGCCCCGGCCAGCAGCAGATGGCCGAGGCGATCGAGCGCAGCATCGCCTCCGGCGAGCACCTGCTCGTGCAGGCCGGCACCGGCACCGGCAAGTCGCTGGCCTACCTGGCCCCGGCGCTGACCGTGGACGGCCCCGTGGTGGTCTCCACGGCCACCCTGGCGTTGCAGTCCCAGCTGGTCGACCACGACCTGCCCCGGCTCGCCGACGCGGTCGAGCCGGTGCTCGGCCGCCGCCCCACCTTCGCCGTGCTCAAGGGGCGGCACCACTACCTCTGCCTGGCCCGGCTCGACAACTCGGTCGAGGAGGAGCCGGAGGACACCCTCTTCGACGCCCCGCGCCCCGGCGGCGGCGGCAGGTGGCTCGGCGAGGCGGGCCGGCTGGGCAAGCAGATGCAGCGGCTGCGCGACTGGGCGGAGAAGACCGCCACGGGCGACCGCGACGAGCTGGACCCGGGCGTCGACGACCAGGTGTGGCGGAGCGCCTCGATGCCGGCCCGGGAGTGCGTGGGCGCCACCCGCTGCCCGTTCGGGCAGGAGTGCTTCGCGGAGGCGTCCCGGGCCCGGGCGCGCGAGGCGGACATCGTGGTGACCAACCACAGCCTGCTGGCCGTCGACATGCTCGCGGGCCGGCACATCGTGCCGCCGCACAAGCTGCTCGTGGTGGACGAGGCGCACGAGCTGGCCGACCGGGTCTCCTCGGCGGCCCAGGCCGAGCTGGAGCCGCAGCTCATCGACCGGTCCGCCCGCCGGGCCCGGCCGCTGCTCCGCCCCGAGCTGGCCGAGCGGCTCACCGAGGCCGGCGACGCGCTCGCCGTGGGGCTGGCCGAGGCGCCGGCCGGGCGACTCACCGCCGGCCTGCCGCCCGCGCTGCGCGAGGCGTGCACCCTGCTGGACGCGGCCACCCGGGCCGCGCTGGAGTCGATCGGCGACATCAAGGCCGACGACCCGGACCCGGTGCGCAAGCAGCAGGCCAAGGCAGTGCTGGACGAACTCTCCACCACCGCGCAGCGGCTGCTGGAGGAGGCCGACCACGACGTGGCCTGGGTGGAGAAGCCGGAGAACGGCAGCCGCCGGGCGCTCGTGGTGGCGCCGCTGTCGGTCGCCGGCACCCTCGCCACCCACCTCTACGACGAGCGCACCGTGGTCGCCACCTCGGCCACCCTGGCGCTGGGCGGCCGGTTCGACACGGTGGCCCGGGCGCTGGGGCTGGACGCGCCGCCGCCCGCCCCGCCCTCCCCGGCCGCCGCCGCGCTGGCCACCGCGGCCGCCGCCGGCCGCACCGGCACCACGCCCCCGGTGGCGAGCACCGACGGCAGCCGGGCGGCCACCGGCACGGTGCCGGCCACCGAGGGGCCCGGCTGGACGTCGCTCGACGTCGGCTCACCCTTCGACTACGCCCGGCAGGGCATCCTGTACGTCGCCGCGCACCTGCCCCGGCCCAGCGTCTCGGGGCTGCCCGAGGCGGCCGGCGAGGAGCTGCTGGCGCTGGTCGGGGCGCTCGGTGGGCGTACCCTCGGGCTCTTCTCCTCCCGGCGGGCCGCGCAGCAGGCGGCGGAGCTGCTCCGCGCGCGCACCGACCTGCCGGTGCTGCTCCAGGGCGAGGAGGCGCTGCCGCTGCTGGTCCGCCGGTTCCGCGAGGAGCGGGAGAGCTGCCTGTTCGGGGTGATGTCGCTCTGGCAGGGGGTCGACGTGCCGGGCGACTCCTGCCAGCTCGTGGTGATCGACCGGCTGCCCTTCCCGCGGCCCGACGAGCCGCTCGCCGCGGCCCGGGCGGCGGCGGTCGACGCCGGCGGCGGCTCCGGTTTCGCGGCGGTGAGCGTGCCGATCGCGGCGGTGCGGCTGGCCCAGGGCGTCGGCCGGCTGATCCGGGCCACCGGCGACCGGGGCGTGGTGGCGGTGCTCGACTCCCGGCTGGAGACCGCCCGGGGCTACGGCCCGTTCCTGCGCCGCTCGCTGCCCCCGTTCTGGTACACCACCCGCCCGGACGTGGCCCGGGGCGCGCTGGAGCGGCTCGCCAAGAGCTGACGCCCGCGCCTCCCCCGGGCGGGGGCGACGCGGGCGTCGACGGGTCGGTCGGGTCAGGGCGCCTGGGAGGCGACGACCACGGCGTCCGGCGGGGTGTCCGGCACGGTGCGCGCGGCGAGCCGGCGGACCGCGGTGTTGAGCACGGCGATCAGCGGCACCGCGACGAGCGCGCCGGCGATGCCGGCCAGCACCACGCCGGCGGCGATGCCGATGATCACGGCGAGCGGGTGGATGGCCACCGCGCGGCCCATGATCAGCGGCTGGAGCACGTGCCCCTCGACCTGCTGCACACCGATCACCGCGCCCAGGATGATCAGCGCGGTCACCGGGCCGCTGTCGACCAGCGCCACCAGGACGGCCACCACGCCGGACAGGAAGGCGCCGACGATCGGGATGAACGCGCCCAGGAAGACCAGCGCGGCCAGCGGGAACGCGAACGGGACGTCGAAGATGACCAGGAAGATGCCGATGCCCAGGGCGTCGATGACGGCGACCAGCACGGTGGCCCGTACGTAGGCGCCGAGCGTCGACCAGGAGGCCCGGCCGGCGTCGTCCACCTTCCAGCGGGCGTTCACGGGCAGCAGCCGGACCAGGAACCGCCAGATCTTGCTGCCGTCCCGGAGGAAGAAGAACGTCGCGAAGAGCACCAGAACGGTGCCCGTGAGCACCTCGGCCAGGGTGGCCGCCGTGTTGAGCGCCCCACTGGTGAACTTCTCCGTGTTGCCGTTGATCCAGCTCTGCGCCTCGTCGATGTAGCGGTTGAGCTGGCCGTCGGAGAGGTGCAGCGGCCCGGTCTTGAGCCAGTCCTGGATCTGCCGGACGCCCTGGGACGACTTCTCGCTCAGCTCCGGCACGCCCTGGATGAACTCGTTCACCACCAGGGTCAGCGTGCCGATCACCGCGGCCAGGCCGCCGACCAGCACCACGCCGGTGGCCAGCGACCGGGGCAGGCGCGCCCTGAGCAGCCAGCCGACCGCCGGGGCGAGCAGCGCGGACAGCAGCAGCGCGACGGCCAGCGGGATGATCACGATGCGGATCGTCCCGACGATCTTGAGCAGCGACCAGGTGACGATGCCCACCACGATGAGCCGCCAGCACCAGGCCGCGGCGATCCGCAGCGCGTGCGGCACCTCCACGTCGTCCTGGCTGGTGGTCGAGGCGTGCACGGGGGCCGGCGGCTCCGCGCCCACCACGGTCGCCGTCGGGGGCGCGGCCGGGCCCGGCGAGGAGGGCGAGGCCAGGCCCGACTCCTCCGCCGACCGGTCCGGATCGGGCCGGCGGGCCCGCGCCGACTCGCGGCCGGACTCGTACGCGCGTCGGAGCCGTCCACGCATCCGCTCGAAGCGGCTCAAGCGCACCTCCCGCAAACTGGTCCGCCCCCGAAAGGCAAGGGGACAGGATACGTCCGTCCGCCCCACCCTAGGGCGACTGCGCCACACATTGCCCCTCTGCCGCCCCGCCCAACCACGCCGGGACCCGTCACCGGGCACGCGGTAGCGTCTTCGCGTGACCGCCGACCAGGACCTCGACACCGGCCTTCCGATCCGCCTGCTGCACGACCGCGTGCTGGTGCGTACCGAGAACGGCGAGGGGGAACGCCGCTCCACCGCCGGCATCGTCATCCCGGCCACCGCTGCAGTCGGCAAGCGGCTGGCCTGGGCCACCGCGGTGGGCGTCGGCCCGAACGTCCGCTCCATCGTCTCCGGCGACCGGGTGCTGTTCGACCCGGACGACCGCTCCGAGGTCGAGCTGCACGGCCGGGCGTACGTCCTGCTGCGCGAGCGGGACGTGCACGCCGTGGCGGCCGAGCGGGTGGAGAACGAGCCGACCGGCTCGACCGGCCTCTACCTGTAGGCGCCGCCCCGTCGCGGGCGCCGTTTGCACCGCTGCCCGGCGGGAAGCCCCAGGCACGACAGCGCCCTGGGGAGGGATCATGCCGGTAGTCATCAAGAAGATACTCGCCTGGGGATTCCTCGCGTTCCTGATCTACTTCATGGCGTTCCGGCCGGACGGCGCGGCCCAGATGTTCAAGGGGATCGGGGCCGCCCTCATGGCCATCGCCCAGGGCCTCGGCGACTTCCTCACCGGCCTGATGACCTGACGGGACGGGCCCGGGGCGGCCTGCTCAGGCGTGCGGGCCCCAGGGGGCGGCGGGGCGGTGGCCGTAGCCGCCGGGCGGGCCGTAGGGGTGCGGGAAGGGTGGCGGCGGCGGGGCCAGCACCACCGGGATCGGCACCACCGGCTCGTCCGGGGCCTCGACCGCGCGCTGCGAGCCGTCCGGGAACCGCAGGTGGTAGTGCTGCCCGTCCCAGACCCCGACCGGCGCCTGCGGGTCACGCCCCACGAAGAACGCCCGGTACGCCCCGATCGCGTCCAGCAGCTCCCGTTCCTCCCGCGCCGTCCGGTCCCGTTCGGCGGGTTTGCGGTCCAGCCCCCGGCGCATCCCGTCGCGCAGCAGCGCCAGCCGCGTGGCGGCGAACTGGTAGCCGCGCATCGCCCGCACCCCGCCGTCGCCGGCCACCCGCCGCGCCCAGGTGCGGGCGGCGTGCCGCCGGCCGAGGCTGCCCAGCGCCGCCACCTCGGGCGGGGTGAGCCAGCCGGCCCGGACGTAGTCGGGCAGGGTGCGCTCGGTGAGCCGCCCCTCCCAGGCGCGCAGCCACACGGCCAGCCCCACCATGCCGAAGAAGATCGGCACCATCACCCCGATGTAGCCGTAGAGCGCGATCAGCGGCTGCCCGGTGGCCGCGGCCAGCGAGGGCAGCAGGTTCCACGTGCCGTGCAGCATCATGGCCAGCAGCAGGCCGGCGATCGGCGCCAGGAAGCGCACCCGCCGGTCGGCGGCACGCGCGGCGACGCCCAGCCCCACGCCGGTCATCGAGGTGAACAGCGGGTGGGCGAACCCGAAGAGCAGGATCCGCACGATGAAGATGGCGATGACCTGACGCGCGCCGGTGGCCGGCCCGTACTCCTCGACGCCGGTGCGGTAGCCGTAACCGCCCAGGTAGAGGATGTTCTCCACCATGGCGAAGCCGACCGCGGAGAGCCCGCAGTAGACCAGGCCGTCGGTGACCCCGGAGAACTCCCGGCGGCGGAAGATCAGCAGCAGCAGCGGGCCGGCCGCCTTGGTCAGTTCCTCGATGAACGGGGCGACCAGCACGGCGGTCAGCGCCGCCGGCAGCCCCCAGTCCTTGAACAGCCGGGCACCGGTCTCGTTGACCAGCAGCGAGATGGCGGTGGAGACGAACGCGCCCCAGGCGAAACAGAAGATCAGGTACTTCAGCGGCTCGGGCTCATAGCGGTCGAGCCACAGGAAGCAGGAGACCAGCACCGGCACCGGCAGGATCGCCGCGATCACACCCACCAGCAGGGCCTCCGCGCCGAGGCTCTCGCCCAGGGTGAAGACCATGAAGACCGCGCCGCCGGCGATCAGCAGCACCACCCCGGCCAGCGCCAGGAACCGCCGCCAGCCGAGCCGGCGCAGCGGCATCCGGGGAGCCGGCGACCCCGGCGGGACGGCGGGCGCGGTCGGCGGCGGCGGCAGGGCTCCGCCGGGCGGGGTGACGGCCATGCGGTCAGCGTAGTCACCCGCGACCCACTGGTCCGGCCGCATCGCGGCCGCTATGCTCCGGGACAGGTCACGAGCGCCAGCGTCAAGCCCCGGCTTGCTGGCCGGCAACCCTCGTCGAGTTCGCGGTGGGGTGCCCCGGGTGATGACCGGGCCCAGCCCGAACCGCGTGCTGGGCAAGCGCGGACCCCGTCCCGGTGCCCACCCACCCGGGGTCCCCTGGACCCGGGAGGCTCCGGCATGACCGTCACCCTCGTACCCTCGCTGCCCACGCTGTCGACTCCGAGCCGGCCGGACCCGCTCGGCGTGCTCGGCGTACCGGGGGAGATCAACCTGGACCACGCGGCCAGCGCGCCGTGCGCGCGGGCCGCGGCCGACGCGGTGACCGAACTGCTGCCCTGGTACGCGAGCGTGCACCGCGGCGCCGGCGCGCTGTCGCGGCGCTGCACGCTGGCCTACGAGCGGGCCCGGCAGACGGTGGCCGACTTCCTCGGCGCCCGCCCCGACGACCACGTGATCTTCACCCGGAACACCACCGACGCGCTGAACCTGCTGGCCCGGGCGCTGCCCGCCGGCACCACGGTGGTCACGTTCGCCGGCGAGCACCACGCCAACCTGCTCCCCTGGCCGCGCGGCTCGGTCCGGCTCCCGGTGCCGGACAGCCCGAGCGGCGCGGTCCGCTCCCTCGACGCGGCGCTGGCCGAACTGTCCCGCGACGCCCGGCCGGGGCTGCCGGTGCTCGTCGCGGTGACCGGCGCGAGCAACGTGACCGGGGAGTGCTGGCCGGTGGCCGAGCTGGCCCGGGTGGCCCGCCGGCACGGCGCCCGCATCCTGGTGGACGCCGCCCAGCTCGCCCCGCACGCCCCGGTGGACCTGGCCGCGCTGGACGTCGACTACCTGGCCCTCTCCGGCCACAAGCTGTACGCCCCGTTCGGCGCGGGCGTGCTGGTCGGACGGGCGGACTGGCTGGACGCGGCGCCGCCCTACCTGGCCGGCGGCGGGGCCACCAGCCACGTCGGGGCGGGCACCCACGAGGTGCGCTGGGCCACCGGCCCGGCACGGCACGAAGGGGGAACCCCGAACCTGCTCGGCGCGGTGGCCCTGGCGGCGGTCTGCGCGGCGCTGGCCGCCGCGGACCGGGACGCGCTGCACGCCCGCGAGCAGGCGCTGCTGACGCGGCTCCGGGCGGGCCTCGCCGCCCTGCCGCACGTGGTGGAACTGCGCACCTTCGGGCCGGACGCTCCCCGGGTGGGCATCGTCAGCTTCGTGGTCGCCGGGCGGGAGTCCGCCGACGTGGCCGCCCACCTGGCGACCGCGCACCGGATCGGCGTCCGGGACGGCCTGTTCTGCGCCCACCCGCTCGCCCGCCGCCTGCTCACCGAGGCGGCCACCCGCAGCGGCCGCACCGACCTGCCCCCCACCGCCCTTCGCGCCAGCCTGGGCCTGGGCACCACCGAAACCGACGTCGACGTCCTCCTGACCGCCCTGGCCACCCTCCCCTGACCACCCGCCCCCGCCCTCTCTCTCCCCCCGCCTCTCCGCGTTGATCATGAAGTTAGCGCCCTTGGAATGCGCTTTCCACTGCGGCTAACTTCATGATCACCGGGGCGGGGGCCCGGGCGGGCGCGGTCAGCCGACCGGGGGCGCCGTGGGGGGCTTGGGGGCGGGGCTCTGTTCGGTCGTTTCGCCGGAGCGCTGCTCGCGGTCGCCGAACGCCTGGCGGACCAGGCGGTTCGCCTCCTCCTGCTCGATGCCGGAGGCCACCAGGAGGTCGCTCGCCGTGGTCCGCACCTGGGCGATCACCACGCTGCCGGAGAAACCCACCCCCTCGGCGTACGCCCGCCCGGCCTCGCTGACCGCGCGCAGCGACCGCTCCCGGGCCTTCTGCGGCTCCTCCCCGACGGCGAACTCGTGGCGCAGCAGGCGTACCGACTCGGCCAGGTGGGCGATCGAGTCGGGCATCGTCTCGGGGACGGGCTCCTCGTCCTCGACGATGGTGACCGAGCGGCGGATCAGCGTGCCGCTGTTGCGCATCGCCCGGTCGATCGGGTCGGCCGCCTCGGCGTAGTGGGTCAGCTCGTCCCGCCGGTGCCAACGGGCCGGGGAGATGGTGATGGTCTCCTTGGCCCCCTCGATGGCCTCCGACAGCGCGGCCAGCTCGTCCTTGTTCTCCCGCAGCCGGAACAACGCCTGCTGCGCCAACCCACGGTCCCGCTTGCGCAGCGCCTCCGCGCAGGCGTCGAGCTGCCCGGCGAGCAGGTCCAGCGCGGGCCGGGCCGCCCGGTTGATCACGCGGAGCGGGTTGAGCGGCAGCAGGAGCGCGGTGACCAGCAGCGCGATGCCGCCGCCGAGGAACGCGTCCACGAACCGGGGTATCTCCAGGTTCTGCGTCGACGGGCTGAGCGTGACGATCAGCACGGCGGTGGCCGCCGCCTGGATCACGATGGCGACGCTCGCCCCGGCGAAGACGGTCAGCAGGATCGCCGCGGTGACCACCAGGCCGAGCTGCCAGGCGCCGGTGCCCAGCAGGTAGACCAGCAGGTCGCCGACGGCGACCCCGACCGCCACACCGATGATCAGTTCGACGGTCCGGCGGAACCGCTGGCCCACCGACGCGGCCAGGGTGCCGACCGCCGAGATGGGCGCGAACACCGGCTGCGGGTTTTTCAGCAGCCGGTGGGAGATCAGGTAGGCCAGCCCGGCCGCGAGGCCCGCCTGGACCGCCAGGCCGGCCGCCGTACGCACCCGGTGCAGCCGGTCGTGCAGGGTGGCCTTGCTCCGGTGCCGGAGCTGCTCCATGGCCTCCGCGATCCGCGGCCCGTCGAGGTCGACCAGTCCCTCGCGCAACGCCTTACGTCGCAAGAACGGCGGTCGTCGGTCCCGGGCCCCGGCCATGGCCGGGACTACCCGTCCCGCCACCGGTGAATCCTCCCGACCGCCGCGGTGCGGCAGACTCCACCGGGTGGACGAGCTGATGCAACGGTGGCGGGACGCGGCCCGGGCGGCGGGCGCGACCGACCCGGCCGGCGTCGAACGGGGCGGGGCCCGGCTGCTGGCCGGCTGGCGGGAGCCGCACCGGCACTACCACACGGCAACCCACCTGCGGGCGGTGCTCGACGTGGTCGACGCGTACGCCGGGTCGGCCCGCCGCCCGGACCTGGTCCGGCTGGCGGCGTGGTGCCACGACGCGGTCTACGACCCCCGGGCCGGCGGCGACGCCAACGAGCGGGCCAGCGCCGAGCTGGCCGGGGACCTGCTCACCGCCGCGGGGCTGCCGGTCGCGGCGGTGACCGGGGTACGCCGCCTGGTGCTGCTCACCGCCGGCCACGCGGTCGGGCCGGACGACCCGGACGGCGCCCTGCTGTGCGACGCCGACCTGGCGGTCCTGGCCGCCCCGCCCGCCGACTACGACCGCTACGCCGCCGCCGTCCGCCGCGAGTACGCGCACGTCCCCGACCCGGCGTTCCGGGCCGGCCGCGCCGCCGTCCTGGCGAATCTGCTGGCCCTGCCCACCCTCTACCGGCTCCCCGAGCCGCACGCCTGCTGGGAGTCCCCCGCCCGCGCCAACCTCACCCGGGAACTCGCGGCCCTGCGCTGATCCCGGCCTCCCGTGCCGCCGGCACCGGGACCGCGCGGGGTTTGGGCCGGCGCAGGCCGGCGGCGCGGAGCAGGAGGACGATCTCGCGGGAGGGCACCAGCCGGGCGCCCAGCCACACGGCCATGGGGACCCGTTCGGCCGGGACGTCGTAGTGGTCGCGGTCGAACCCGCGCCGGGGCACGCCCAGTGCCTCGGCGAAGGCGTGCAGCTCCGCGTACGAGAGGTCGCTGATCAGGTGCGACCACAGCCGCCCCCGCGAGGGCACCGCGGGCGGGTCCAGGTAGAGCATGGCGACCAACGGTACGCCCGGTTGGTCAACCCCGCCGGCACGACCTAGCCTTCCCGGCATGGCCGCCCATCCCCTCCTCGACGAGCTGCGGACCGCCCTCGGCGACGCCGCCGTGCTGACCGACCCCGACCTGCTGGCGACGCACGCGCGGGACGAGGCCGACCTGTGCGCGGCGGGCATCCCGCTGGTCGTGGTCCGCCCGCGCGACACGGCAGAGGTCGTGGCGGTGGTCCGCGCGGCCGGCCGGCACGGCGTACCCGTGGTGCCGCAGGGTGCGCGGACCGGGCTGGCGGGCGCGGCGAACGCGGTGGACGGCGCGCTGGTGCTGAGCACCGTGGCGATGGACCGGATCCTGGAGGTCGACCCGGTCAGCCGGATCGCCGTGGCGCAGCCCGGCGTGGTCAACGCGACGCTCGGCGCGGCGGTCCGCGAGCACGGCCTCTGGTATCCGCCGGACCCCGGCTCCTGGGAGTCGTCCACCATCGGCGGCAACGTGGCCACCAACGCCGGCGGCATGTGCTGCGTGAAGTACGGCGTGACCACGGAGTACGTGCTCGGGCTGGAGGTGGTGCTCGCCTCCGGCGAGGTGCTGCGGACCGGCCGGCGCACCGCCAAGGGCGTCGCCGGGTACGACCTGACCCGCCTCTTCGTCGGCTCGGAGGGCACCCTCGGGGTGATCACCGAGGTGACCGTGGCGCTGCGGCCGGCGCCGGAGGAGTCGCTGACCCTGGTCGCGGTCTTCCCCACCACGGCGGCGGCCGGCACCGCGGTCGCCGGGATCGCCGAACGCGGGCTCACCCCGAGCCTGCTGGAACTGCTGGACCGGACCCACCTGCGGGCCATCGAGGCGTACCGGCCCATGGGGCTACGCACGGACGCGCAGGCGCTGCTGCTGGCGGCCGTGGACACCGGCTCCCGGGCGGCCGACGACCTGGCCCGGCTCGCCGAGGTGTGCGCGGCGGCCGGGGCCGACGAGGTCTACGCGGCCACCGACGCGGCCGAGGCGGCCGCCCTGCTCCAGGCCCGGCGGCTGGCCCATCCGGCCATGGAGAGGTTCGCCGCGGAGTCCTTCCCCGGCGGCAACGGCGGCCTGGTCATCGACGACGTGGCGGTGCCGCGGGGCGCGCTGGCGGCGCTGCTCGACGGGGTGGCCCGGATCGCCGAGGAGTGCGCCGTGCCGATCGGCGTCGTGGGGCACGCCGGGGACGGCAACATGCACCCGAACATCGTGGTCGACCGGGCCGACCCGGCCAGCCTGGAACGCGGGCGGCGGGCCTTCGACGAGATCATGCGGCTCGGGCTGGACCTCGGCGGCACCTGCACCGGCGAGCACGGCGTCGGCCTGCTCAAGCGGGACTGGCTGGCCCGGGAGATCGGCCCCGTGGGCGTGCGGGTGCACCAGGCGATCCGGGCCGCGCTGGACCCGGCGGGGCTGTTCAACCCCGGCAAGGTGTGCTGACGCTCAGCCCCTGTCCTCGGCCGGGGTGGCCTGGGTGATCAGCAGCAGCACCTGGTAGGCCACCGGCGGCTTCGGCTCGCCCGGGCAGTCCTGCGTGGTGATGGTCAGGCCCGGCGGGATCAGCAGCGTCGAGGTCAGCGCGTCGATGCAGCCCTGCTTGTAGTGCCGGGCCTCGTCGGTCTCCTTCGCCAGGGCCGGGTCGGCGAGCATCTGCTGCAACCGCTGCGTCTGCTCGGGGGTGAGCGCCCCCGTCGAGTCCACCCCGTCGCCCGCGCAGTCGCGGCACTGCCAGCGCCCGGTCGGGTCGACCTCCAGCGTGCGCGGCGGGCTGTCCGGGCCGAGTTGCTGCACCAGGGAGACCCGCCGGCCGACCGGGGTCGGCGAGACGGCGCCCGCTTCGTCCGGTGTGGTGGCGCCCTCGGCCCGGCCGAAGAGCGAGCAGCCGGTGAGCGCGGTCGCCAGTAGGACGCCGACGGACAAGGCAGGGACGCGCGACCAGGATGGGCGAACCACGCGGGGAAACCTACACTTCCGTAGGTAAGGCCGGTATCCTCCGGAACGACGTTACCGACCGGTCACCGCGAAGACGGAAGTTCGGCGTTGTCGCCGTCGGCGCCCCGGTCCGCCGCGAACCCGCGGACGTCCGGCGCCCCCAGCCGGGCCGCATCGGCCGCGACGTCGTCCGCCATCAGCTGCGACTGCCGCTCCGCCTCCACGCGGGCCCGGTAGTGGGCCACCTCGCGGGCGCGGGTCGCCTCGTCCCAGCCGAGCACCGCACCCATCAGCTCCGCGGCGTGCTCCGCCGACTCCAGGCCGCGGTGGCTGGTCTCGATGGAGATCCGGGTGCGCCGGGTGAGCACGTCCTCCAGGTGCAGCGCACCTTCGGCGCGGGCCGCGTACGCCACCTCGGCCGCCAGGTATTCCGGGGCGCCGGCCAGCGGGGAGCCGAGCAGCGGGTCGGCGTCGACCAGGGCGAGCAGGTCGAGGGTGAGCGTGCCGTAGCGCTCCAGCAGGTGCTCGACCACCCCGACCGGCACCCCGTGCCGGCGGGCCAGGTCGGCCCGGTCCCGCCACATGGCCGCGTACCCGTCGGCGCCGAGCAGCGGCAGGTCGGCGGTGCGCGACGGCCGGGTCCAGCCGAGCCGGTGCACCGCCCGGTCGACCACGTCCGAGGCCATCACCCGGTACGTCGTGTACTTGCCGCCGGCCACCAGGAGCAGCCCGAGCATCGGCTCGATGACGGCGTGTTCCCGGGAGAGTTTGGAGGTGGAGTCCGCCTCGCCGGCCAGCAGCGGGCGCAGCCCCGCGTAGACGCCCTCGATGTCGTCGGTGGTGAGCGGGCGGTCCAGCACCGTGTTGACCTGCTCCAGCAGGTAGTCGATGTCCTTGGCGGTGGCCGCCGGGTGGGACCGGTCCAGCCGCCAGTCGGTGTCGGTGGTGCCGATGATCCAGTGACCGCCCCACGGGATGACGAAGAGCACGCTGCTGGGGGTGCGCAGGATCAGGCCGGTCTCGCCGGTGATCGCCGAGCGCGGCACCACGAGGTGCACGCCCTTGGAGGCCCGGACCCGGAAGCCGGGGCGCAGCCCGACGTCGTTGAGCATCCGGGACATGTCGTCGCTCCACACGCCGGTCGCGGCGATCACCGTGCGGGCACGCACCTCGAACTCGGCGTCCGGCGAGCCGGCGGGCGCCTCCAGGTCGCGGACCCGGACCCCGGTGACCTCCCGGGCCTGCCGGATCAGGCCGACCGCGCGGGCGCTGGTCACCACGGTCGCACCGAGGCTGGCCGCCGTGCGGGCCAGGGTCACCACGAGGCGGGCGTCGTCGACCTGCCCGTCGTAGTAGCGGATCGCACCGGCCAGCTTGTCCGGACGCAGGCTCGGGAAGATCCGGCGCGTGCCCTCCCGGCTCAGGTGCCGGTGCAGCGGCATGCCGCGCCCGCCGCCGAACACGCCGGCGAAGACGTCGTACGCGGCCACCCCGGCGCCGTAGTAGGAGCGGCGGAAGAACCGGCCGGCCAGGTCGCGCACCCCGCCCTCGGCGGGGAGCGGCACGAGGATCGGCACCGGGCGCACCAGGTGCGGGGCGAGCCGGGTGGCGAGCAGCCCCCGCTCGGTCAGCGCCTCGTGCACCAGGTGGAACTCCAACTGCTCCAGGTAGCGCAGGCCGCCGTGGATCAGCTTGCTGGACCGGCTGGAGGTGCCGGCGGCGTAGTCGCGCGCCTCCACGAGGGCCACCTTCAGGCCACGGGACGCGGCGTCGAGCGCGGCGCCCGCCCCGGTCACGCCACCGCCGATGACCAGCACGTCGAACCGCTCGGCGCGGAGTCGGCGCAGGTCGTCGGCGCGGCGCTCCACGGAGAGCTGACCGGCCACGGATCGGGACACGTTGGGGTCGCGCACGTGTCCACCGTAACCGGCCCCGCACTCCGGCGGCACGCCCCTGCCGGGCCGTACGGTGAGTGCCATGCAGGTCGGCCCGCCCACCGCTCCCGTCCCCCCGCCCCGTCCCGCCCGCCGCGACACCGGTCCGTGGCCGGTCGTCGCCGCCGTGGTCACCGGCGTCTGGGCCGTGCTGGTCGCGGTGCCGGGCCAGCTCGCCGGCTGGGTGGTCGACCAGCTCGTGCTGGTCGCCGGCCTCGACCGCGCGGTGGCCGTCTGGCCGGTGGTCGCGCTGGTCACCGTGCTGCTGGTGGGCACGCCCACGCTGACGCTCGCGCTGATCCCCCGCTCCCCCGCGATCCGGGTGACCGGCCGCGCCTGGCTGGCCGGCACGCTCGCGCTCGGCGCGCTGACCCTGCTCCGGGCGCTGCCGCCGGTGCACCACGAGGCGTACCTGGCCGCGCTGGCCGCGACCGCCGTGGTGCTCGCCCTGGCCCTCGACCGGATCGCCCGCCGCCGGTCCGCCCCGCCGGCCCCGGCCGGCGCGGAGGGCAGTCCCAGCGACGGTACGGCCAGCCCCGGTGGCGTCCCGGGCGGTCCGAGCGACGGTACGGCCGGCCCTGGCGGCGAGCCGGGCGGGTTGAGCGGCGGTGCAGCCGGTGGCCGGGGTGGGCGGTTCGGGGCGGTGACGCTGCTGGCGGTCGCCGCCGGGCTGGCCTCGCTGCTGCCCTGGGTCTGGGTGGGCGCGCTGGGCGGGGCGTTGGAGACCCTGCTCGCCGGGCTGGCCGCCGCCGCGCTCGGCGCGCTGGCCGGGGTGCTCCTCGGCCCCGCGTTCTGGTCCGCGTTCGCGGTGGGCACGCCGCCCCGGCCGGCCCGGCTGGTGCTGGTCGGCGGGCTGGTCGCCGGGGTGACCCTGGCGCTGCTGGGCGCCGGGGCCGGCCAGTCCGGGGCGCAGCTGCCGGCACTGCTCCTGCTGCCGCCGCTCGGCTTCGTGCTGGGCGCGCTGGAGGCCGCGGCCCGGCACGGCGGCCGGCCGGCCGGGCGCGGGCCGGTGCGCTGGCTGGTCGGCCTCGCGCTGGTCGGGCCGCTGGCGTTCACCGACCCGGAGGAGGTCACCGTCCTGCTGGCGACCACCCGCGACGTCCCGTTCTGGGTCGCGGTCGCGACCGGCGCCGCGTTCGCCGTCGCGGTCCTGCTCGCCGTCGGGTACGGCGTGCTGCTCGCCCGGCGCCGTGCCCGCGCGCCGCGGCGCGGCCTGGCCGGCCTGACCGCCGCGGCCCTGCTCGCCGCGGTGGTGGTGGTCTACGCGGTCCCCGGCCAGCCCGGCCTGCACGGGGAACGGCTGCTGGTGGTGCTCCGCGAGCAGGCCGACCTGACCGGCATCCCGGCCGGGGCGCCGGGTCGGGCCGGCCGGGACGCCCGGGCCGCCGAGGTCTACCGGCGGCTGGTGGCCACGGCCGAGCGGACCCAGGGCGACCTGCGCCGCGAGCTGGGCCGGCTGCGCCTGCACCCGACGCCGTACTACCTGGTCAACGCCATCGAGACGGACGGCGGGCCGGCGGGCCGGGCCTGGCTCGCCGGTCGGCCGGAGGTGGCCCGGGTGCTGGTCAGCCAGCGGCTGCGCCCGCTGCCCGCGGCGGCGCCCCCGGCCCGGGGCACCGTGCCGGCGCCGACCGGTCCCACGTGGAACGTCTCGCTGATCGGCGCGGACCGGGTCTGGTCGGAGCTGGGCGTCACGGGCGCCGGTGTGGTGGTGGGCAGCTCGGACTCCGGGGTGGACGGTCGGCACCCGGCCCTGGCCGCGGGTTTCCGGGGCGGCGACGACTCCTGGTACGACCCCTGGGAGCACCGCCGGACGCCGGCCGACCGGGGTGGCCACGGCACCCACACGGTGGGCAGCGCGGTGGGCCGGAACGGGATCGGGGTGGCCCCCGGCGCGAGCTGGGTCGGCTGCGTCAACCTGGACCGCAACCTGGGCAGCCCGGCGCGCTACCTGGACTGCCTCCAGTTCATGCTGGCCCCGTTCCCGCCCGGCGGGGACCCGCTCACCGACGGGCGGCCGCAACGGGCGCCGGACGTGCTGACCAACTCGTGGGGCTGCCCGCCGGTGGAGGGCTGCGACCCGCGGGCCTTGCGTCCGGCCACCGCCGCGCTGGCCGCGGCCGGCATCCTGGTGGTGGCCGCCGCCGGCAACACCGGCCCGTACTGCGGCTCGATCGCCGACCCGCCGGCGCCCTACCCGGACGTGCTCACGGTCGGGGCGGTCGACCGGGCCCGCCGGCTCACCCGGTTCTCCAGCCGGGGGCCGGCGGCCGGGGGCGTCGCGAAGCCGGACGTGGTCGCGCCGGGCGCCGGGGTGCCGTCGGCGTTCCCCGGGGGCGGCTACGCGACCCTGGACGGCACCTCGATGGCGACCCCGCAGGTGGCCGGGGTGGTGGCGCTCATGTGGTCGGCCAACCCGGCGCTCGTCGGCGACCTGGAGCGCACCCGCCGCATCCTGGCCGAGACGGCCACCCCGGCCGGGTCTCCCGCCGACGCGCCCTGCGGCGGCGCGCGGAACCTGGTCGGCGCCGGCCTGGTCGACGCGTACGCGGCGGTCCGCGCGGCGCGGGCCGCGGACCTCGGTTAACAACCCTGTCCATTGGCCGGCGGATGGCCTAGGGTCGGCGTCCATGGACGCGGAGATCATCGAGCTGGGTGCTGACCGCCTGCCCGAGGTCGTCGACCTCTGCGGGCGCGCCCTCGACCTGCCGGAGGACGCCGCCGAGGCGCCGTCGATCGTGGCCACCCTCGCCGACCGCGCGGCGGCCGACCGGCCGGTGCTGCGCCTCGGCGCGGTACGCGGCGGCGCGCTGGTCGGGGTGCTGGTCGGCTCGCTGTCCGCGCGGGATCCGCGGCTCGGTCACGTCGACCTGCTGGCGGTGGCGCCGGAGGAACGCCGCCAGGGGATCGGCGGCGGGCTGCTGGTCGAGGCGGAGTCCCGGCTCGCCGGGCTCGGCGCGGCCGAGCTGCTGCTGGCCGGGAACCCGCCGCAGTACGCCTGGCCGGGCATCGACGTGCGCTACACCCCGGCGGTCTGCGCCGCGCTGCGGCTCGGCTACCGGCAGGACCGCACCGCCTGGAACATGACCGCCGACCTGAGCGCGGGCTCGCCGGCGCTGCGCTCCACCGAGGCCGCCGAGCAGCGGCTGGCCGGGCGCGGCGTGACGGTACGCCGGGCCGAGCCGGCGGACCTGCCGGCGCTGGCCGGTTTCGCCCGCGCCACCTTCGGCGGGGCCTGGGACGGCGAGCTGGCCGGCTCGGTGGGCCGGCCGGACGCGGGCGCGCACCTGGCCGAGCGGAACGGCGAGATCCTCGGCTTCGCCGCGTACGGGTCGTCGCGGCCGAGCTGGTTCGGGCCGATGGGGACCGCCCCGGCGGCCGAGGGCTCGGGCATCGGCGGCGTGCTGCTCCGGCGCTGCCTGCGCGACCAGGCGGCGGCCGGGGTCGAGGCGGCGCAGATCGGCTGGGTGGGCCCGGTGCCGTTCTACTCGGGTGCGGCGGGCGCGCGGATCGAGCGGGTGTTCTTCCTCTTCCGGAAAGCACTTAACGGACAGAAGTAACTAAAGTTACATAGACGGTAATAACCCCGTTCGGCCTCCTCGGCATCGACCGGCCCCTACGGTCGGAACCAGAGGAGGCGGGCATGACCACGGACGACGAACGGACCGACGACCAGCCGGCGAGCTGGCGCCCGGTCGGCGAGCTTCCCGGGCAGCTGCCGTTCGACCGGCTCGACTTCGGCGACGCCGAGCAGCTGGCGGAGATGACCGGCGGCACCGGACCGGACACCGGCGAGCCGCGGCAACCGGTGGACGAACCGACCCGGATCACACCGCCGTACGACCGGGCGCACAAGCGACGCAACCAACGCCGACTGCCGACCTGAGACACATGGAAGGGGGCGGACCGCCGACGCGGCCCGCCCCCTTCGGCGTGCTGGGTGGAGCTGGACTCAGAAGTCCATCTCCCCGCCACCCGGGCCAGCCGGGGCGGCCGGGGTCTTCTCCGGCTTGTCCGCCACGACGGCCTCGGTGGTGAGGAACAGCGCGGCGATCGAGGCGGCGTTCTGCAGGGCGGAACGGGTCACCTTGGCCGGGTCGATGATGCCCGCGGCCAGCAGGTCGACGTACTCGCCGGTCGCGGCGTTGAGGCCGTGACCCGGGTCGAGGTTGCGGACCCGCTCGACGACGACGCCACCCTCGAGGCCGGCGTTGACGGCGATCTGCCGCAGCGGGGCGTCCAGCGCGATCTTGACGATCTGCGCGCCGGTCGCCTCGTCGCCGGCCAGGTCCAGCTTGTCGAAGGCGGTCTTGCCGGCCTGCACCAGCGCGACGCCACCACCCGGGACGATGCCCTCCTCGACGGCGGCCTTCGCGTTGCGGACGGCGTCCTCGATGCGGTGCTTGCGCTCCTTCAGCTCGACCTCGGTGGCCGCGCCGACCTTGATCACCGCAACACCGCCGGCCAGCTTGGCCAGGCGCTCCTGCAGCTTCTCGCGGTCGTAGTCGGAGTCGCTCTTCTCGATCTCGGCCCGGATCTGGTTGACCCGGCCCTGGATCTGGTCGGCGTCGCCGGCACCGTCGACGATGGTGGTCTCGTCCTTGGTCACCACGACCTTGCGGGCGCGGCCCAGCATGTCGAGGCTGACGGCGTCGAGCTTGAGGCCGACCTCCTCGCTGATGACCTGACCACCGGTGAGGATGGCGATGTCGGCCAGCATGGCCTTGCGGCGGTCACCGAAGCCCGGCGCCTTGACGGCGACCGACTTGAAGGTGCCGCGGACCTTGTTGACGACCAGGGTGGCCAGGGCCTCGCCCTCGATGTCCTCGGAGATGATCAGCAGCGGCTTGCCCGACTGCATGACCTTCTCGAGGATCGGGAGCAGGTCCTTCACCGACGAGATCTTGCTGTTGACGATCAGGAGGTACGGGTCGTCGAAGACGGCCTCCATACGCTCCGGGTCGGTCATGAAGTAGGCGGAGATGTAGCCCTTGTCGAAGCGCATGCCCTCGGTGAGCTCGAGCTCGAGGCCGAAGGTGTTGCTCTCCTCGACGGTGATGACGCCTTCCTTGCCGACCTTGTCCATCGCCTCGGCGATGATCTCGCCGACGCTGGGGTCAGCCGCGGAGATGGAGGCGGTGGAGGCGATCTGCTCCTTGGTCTCCACGTCCTTGGCGAGCTTCAGCAGCTCCTCCGAGACGTTGGCCACGGCGGCCTCGATGCCCCGCTTCAGGGCCATCGGGTTGGCGCCGGCGGCCACGTTGCGCAGACCCTCACGAACCAGGGCCTGGGCCAGGACGGTCGCCGTCGTCGTGCCGTCACCGGCGACGTCGTCGGTCTTCTTCGCGACCTCCTTGACCAGCTCGGCGCCGATCTTCTCGTAGGGGTCCTCGAGCTCGATCTCCTTGGCGATGCTCACACCATCGTTGGTGATGGTGGGGGCACCCCACTTCTTCTCGAGCACGACGTTGCGGCCCTTGGGGCCGAGGGTCACCTTCACGGCGTCGGCGAGCTGGTTCATGCCCCGCTCGAGGCCGCGGCGCGCCTCTTCGTCGAACGCGATCATCTTGGCCATACGGCGTTGTCCTCCTGGACACTCACGGGCCACCCGAGGGTTCCCGGATGGGCCGTCTGGTGTACGCACCTTGGGGACGTCGCCACCTGGCGACGACGACGTCCTCCTCGGTCGGGCCGGACAGCCCGCGACGACCGGCCCCGTGCCACTCCGGCGCCATCTCGACACCGGCGCGGCCGTGGCCCTACCGCCCCGACCATTGGCACTCACCGTATGCGAGTGCCAATGACTTGTTTAGCACTCTCCCTAGCCGAGTGCAAGCACGATGTCCCCGCTCAGCCGAGTTCCGCGGCCAGTCGGGCGGCGTTCACCGGGCCTTCCTGCGCGCGCTGTTCCGCGTACGCGGCGACCAGCCCCACGAGCTGCGCCAGGTAGGCCGGGGTGGCCAGCACCGCGCCCACCACGGCCACCGCCGCGGCACCGGCTGCCGTGCTCGGGGCGGCCATCGGGTCCACCCCGAAGGCGAGCTGGTTGACCGCCCCCAGCACGCCGTCCAGCACCGCCGCGGCGATCAGCGCGCACAGGACCAGCGCGACCCGGCCCAGCACCATGCCGAACCGCTGGTGGAACATCCGCCAGGCACGGCCGATCGGCTCCTGCCGCTCGAACAGGTAGATCGGGCCGAACAGGGCGAAGGCGCAGGCCGCGTAGAGGCCGGGCAGCAGGCAGAAGCAGGCGCCGACCGTGATCAGCAGCGAGAACACGAGGGTCCAGCCCCAGAGGCCGAGGGCGCGGCGCAGCCCGTAGCGGAGGGCGGCCCCGACGCCGACCGGCTCGCCGGCCGCCTGGCGGGCGACCACCCAGGTGCCCGCGGCCCAGCCGGTGCTCTGCAACGGGCCGAAGATCAGGGCGGCGAGGAGCACCACTCCGTAGAAGGCGAAGACGTGCTCGAAGTAGCCGTCGGGCAGCACCGGGGCGCCGTCCGGGCCGGTGACCGGCTGGTCGGTCGGGGCGAAGGCGAGGGAGAGCACCGCGATCACCGCCGCCGGGACCGTCTGGGTCAGCAGCATGATCGGCAGGAGCTGCCGCCAGCCCCGCCGCAGCGCGCCCCCGCACCGGCTGAACCAGCCGCCGACGCCCGCGTGCGGCGGGGTGACGAGCGGGTCCTGCGGGTCGAGGCCCGGGTGCCAGCCGTACGCCTGACCGGGCAGCGCGTAGCCCGGGTAGGCCGCGCCGGGCAGCGGAGCGGCACCGGCCGGCCAGGTCCAGCCCTGCGGCGGCCCGGCCGGGTCCGTCCGGTACGGGTCCCAGGGCTGCGGCCCACCGGCTGCGGGCTGCTCGGGGGCGGCGAACCCGCCGGAGCCGGCCGGCCATCCCTGTTGCGCGGGCACGGCGGGCGACCCGGGCGGGCCGGGTTGCGCCGGCACGGCGGGATCGGCCACGGTGGCGGGCCGGCCCGGATCGGTCGGGGTGGGCGACCCGGGCGCGGTGGGGTCGGCCGCGTGCCCCGACGCCGGAGCCGGCACGGCGGCCGGCGGCGTGGACCGGGTCGGGTCGGCCGGGACACCGGGCGACGCCGGGGACACCGGCTCGGTGGCACCCGACGGGGGCAGGTCGGACATGAGCCCTCCTCAGCAGCGACAGCTGGAACGGCTCATGATCTTCCACGGCGCGGGCGCGCACCGCAGCCCCCTCGTCGGGGTGGAGCGGCCGCCGATCGGGCGGCGGCCAGGAAAGATCAGGCGATGACGCGGACCCGCTCGGCCTGCGGGCCCTTCTGGCCCTGGGCGATCTCGAACTCGACCCGCTGGCCGTCGTCCAACGCCTTGTAGCCGTCCATCTCGATCGCGGAGAAGTGGACGAAGACGTCCTGCCCGCCGTCGACGGCGATGAAGCCGTAGCCCTTTTCGGAGTTGAACCACTTCACGGTGCCCTGTGCCACGGTGCACTTCCTCACTCTGCGCGGCGTTCCACAACCCCGGCGACCGGCGGACCGGCACCGGTGAGCCACCGGTTTCAGCGATCGGCGACGGCCGCTGAATCGAGTGACCGAAATCGCACGCTACACGAGGCGTGACGACCGCGCACGACCACAAATCGGGCATATTTCGGCCACGGTCCGCGCCCGGTCGGCGCGGGTGCCGCCCCTTCCGGTATGCATGCGAGATGACCAGCGCGCCCACCACGACGACCACGGTCCGCCGGGTCCGCCCGTCGGACGCCGCCCGGATGCGGGCGCTCCGGCTGGAGATGCTGGCCGACTCCCCGCTGGCGTTCCTGGAGACCGTCGCCGAGGCCGCCGCCCGGCCGCACGCCGACTACGCGGCCCGGATCGCCGCCGTCTCGCACGGTGAGCAGAACGCCCAGTTCGTCGCCGACCCCGGCGGTCGCCTGGTCGGCCACGCGGGCGGCACGGCCGCGCCGGACGAGCCCGGGCTGACCCTGATCTACGCCGTCTACATCACGCCGGCCTGGCGGGGCCGGGGTCTGCTCGGCGCGCTCGTGGAGGAGGTGGCCGCCTGGTCCCGGGCCTGCGGCCGGCCGGAGCTCATGCTGGAGGTGGTGGTCGGCAACGACCGCGCGTGCCGGGCGTACGAGAAGCTGGGTTTCGTGGACACCGGCGTGCGCGTCCCGCACCCCCGGATCCCCGCCCTCCACGAACTCCAGATGCGCCGCCCCGCCTGACGGGTCCGGGTGCGCCTGTTGCTGCCGAAGCGACGACAGACGCACCCCGACCGCAGGATCAGACGTGCCGGCGGCTCTGCACGATCCGGAACCGGTTCGCCACGTACGCCCCGTCCGTCAGCGCCGAGTTCGCCGCCGGGTTCGCGCCCGAACCGTGGAAGTCGGAGAACGCCGCCGACTGGTTGACGAACACCCCGCCGGTCAGGTTGCAGGACAGGTGCACGCCGGCGTCGATGGCCGCCGCCTCGGCCGCGTCCAGCACCGCCTCGTCCGTGGAGTAGACGCCGGCGGTCAGGGCGCCCTTCTCCCCGACGGTGGAGCGCAGGATCTCCAGGCTGTGCGCGGTCGAGTCGGTCGCGATGGCGAACGAGATCGGGCCGAACCACTCGCGGGAGTAGGTGGCGGTGTCGCCCGCGTCCAGCTTCACCACGGTCGGCGTCCGCACCACCGCGTCCGGGAAGGACGGGTGCGCCACGGCCCGCGACTCCAGCACGGGCTCGCCGACCTTGGTGACCTCCTCCAGCCGCTCCAGCACGCCGTCGTTGACGATGGCGCCGGTCAGCTCGACACCCCGGACCGGGTCGGCGGTGAGCTTGGCGACCGCGCCGGCGATGCCGGCGGCCACCTCGTCGAAGCTCTTGTGCCCCTGGTCGGTCTCGATGCCGTCCCGGGGGATCAGCAGGTTCTGCGAGGTGGTGCACATCTGGCCGCTGTACAGGGTCAGCGTGAAGCCCAGGTTGCGGCACATCCCGGCGAAGTCGTCGGTGGAGTCGATCACCACCGTGTTCAGGCCGGCCTTCTCCGTGTAGACGGCGGCCTGCCGGGCGTTCGCCTCCAGCCAGTCGCCGTACTCGGTGGAGCCGGTGAAGTCGACGATCCTGACGGCCGGGTGCAGGGCCAGGGTCGAGGCGAGCTTCTCGCCGGCCGCCTCGGGGGCGAGCTGCACCAGGTTGGGGTCGAAGCCGGCCTCGGCGAGCACCTGGCGGGCGTACTTCACGGTGATGGCGAGCGGCAGCACGGCACGCGGGTGCGGCTTCACGACCACCGGGTTGCCGGTGGCCAGCGAGGCGAACAGCCCGGGGTACGAGTTCCACGTCGGGAAGGTGTTGCAGCCGATCACCAGCGCCACACCGCGGGGCACCACGTGGAACGTCTTGCTCATCCGCAGCGGGTCGCCCTTGCCGGCGGCCTTCTCCCAGCCGGCCGTGCCCGGGTGCCGGGTCATCTCGGCGTACGCGTAGGCGACCGCCTCCAGCGCCCGGTCCAGCGCGTGCGCGCCGCCGGCCTGGAAGGCCATCACGAAGGCCTGGCCGCTGGTGAACTGCACCGCGTTGGCCAGCTCGAAGACGTTCTTGTGCAGCCGGTCGAGGATCTCCAGGCAGACACCCACCCGGGCCTGCGGGCCGGCGTCGCGCCAGGCCGGCAGGGCGGCGGTGGCGGCGGCCACGAGCTGGTCGGCGCCGGCGTGCGGGTAGCGCACGTCGAGCGCCACGCCGAACGGGCTGACCTCGGTGGCGACCGTGTCGCCGTCGCCCGGCTGGTCGAGCGGGAAGTCGCGGCCCAGGTACGCCTCGAAGGCGGCCTTGCCGTCGGCGGCGGCGGTCTCGCCGTAGACCCGGGGGCTGGGGGACTCGGGATAGGCGGACCAGTACCCGCGCTCCGTGATCGCGGTCAGCGCCCGGTTGAGGGTCTCGGCGTGCCTGTCGTACAGGGGGTGCGGGGTCTCCGTCATGCCCGCCATCATGCAACAGCATGACCCCAGATCAGTAGTGGCGTGTCACAAGTCAGATCGTCAGCTGCCAGTCGGTCGAACCGGCCGCCGGCCGGTAGCCGAGCTGCTCGTTGATCGCGATCATGTGGGTGTTCGCCGCCGCGTTGAAGGTGTCGATCACGCGCAGCTCCGGTTCGTGTGCCAGCACGTGGTCGAGGTTCTCGATCTTCGTGAGCAGCCCGAGCCGGTGGCCCCGGTGTGCCGGGTCGACGATGGTGGTCTGCTGCCAGGCGTGCCAGGTGGTGTTGGCGGCCAGGCTGACCATGCTCCAGGCGACCAGCCGGCCGGACGCCTCGTGCACCGCCCCGACGCTGTACCGGCGGACCCCGCGCGCGTCGAGCGCCCGCTCCGTGCCGCGGATCCGCTCGGCGTCGACCTTCTCCTGCTCCCATTCGAGGTCACCGAGGGGCGCGTCCACGAGGAGCCGCCCCTCCAGGTAGGCGACGTCGGCGACGTACTCCTCGGGGGTGTGGTCCGACCAGCGGACCGTGCGGTAGCCGGCGGCGGCCGTGCGGGCCCCGGCGAGCAGGTCGGCCAGGTGCGGCCGGTCGAGCGCGGTGACGTCCAGCCGGCGGCGGACGTCGGCGAGCGCCGGCTTCGCGCCGACAGCGGCGGCGAAGGCGGCCCCGGGCAGCTCCCGGCCCTCCTCCCCCGGCAGCGCGGTGACGGTCGCACCGATCAGCCGCTTGCCCCCACGCTCGCGCAGCAGCCGCAGCCCGTGCTCGTGCAGTGCGCGCCCCACCCCGCGCCGCCGGTACGCCGGATCCACCACCAGCTCGACGCCGGCGTTGTCGGTGTTGTCGAGCGTGTGCAGGTGGATGCGGAGCCAGCCGGCGGGCGCCCCGTCGAGGCGCGCGACCCACCAGCGGGTGTCGACGCCCGGCATCGGATGTCGCAGCGGAGCCTCGAACCGCCGCCGGCACAGCGGGGGAAGGTCCGGTTCGTCCACGGCCTGAGCCGCGACCGCCGTCCGGTACACCGCGTCGAGGGTCGCCTGGTCGGCGGGATCGAGGGGGGAGACCGAAATGCCCATGTCTGTGAGCGTGGCCCACCGGACAGCGAAGGGGCCAGCGGTTTTCCGCCGGCCCCTTCGGACGTTGGTCGGGAGGGACGTCCGCACAACGCCTCCGGCGTTGGGTCGCAAGAACTTGAAAAGTCTCCGGCGGATGCCCTCCCGCACGGAGCATCTTGCGCCGTCCAATTCCTGCCGTCAAGTGCTTGTCGGCGCGTTTTCCACACTCACAGCGAAAAGTCAGTTACCCAGCGGATCACCCCAATCCCCCGACCGGGCGATCCGCCCTCCCCCGCCCGGCCGAGCCGGGGCGGGTCAGGAGAGGAGGCCGGCGTCGCGGGCGGCGCGGAGGCTGGGCTTGATGCGGTGGGTGGGGCCCACCTCGGCGGCGACCGCGTCGAGGGTCTTCAGGCCCTCGCCGGTGTTGAACACGACGGTCTCCGCCGCGGGGTCGAGCCGGCCGGACTCGACCAGCTTGCGCAGCACCGCCACGGTGACGCCGCCGGCCGTCTCGGCGAAGACGCCGGTGGTCCGGGCGAGCAGCCGGATGCCGGCGCGGATCTCGTCGTCGTCGGCGTACTCCATCCAGCCGCCGGTGCGGCGGACCGCCTCGAGCGCGTAGAGGCCGGCGGCCGGGTCGCCGATGTTCAGGGACTTGGCGATGCCGGTGGGCTTCACCGGGACGATGGTGTCGGTGTCGGCGTGCAGCGCGGTGGCGATCGGGTTGCAGCCGGCGGACTGCGCGCCGAACACCTTCCAGCCGCCGGCCGGCGCCTCGACCAGCCCGATCTCGACCAGCTCGGCGAACGCCTTGTCGATCTTGGTGAGCAGCTCGCCGCTGGCCATCGGGATGACCACCTGGGCCGGGATCCGCCAGCCGAGCTGCTCAGCCACCTCGTAGCCGAGGGTCTTCGAGCCCTCCGCGTAGTAGGGCCGCACGTTCACGTTGACGAACGCGGTGTCCTCGAACTCGTCGGTCTCGACCAGCTCGCCGCAGAGCCGGTTCACGTCGTCATACGAGCCGTCGATGGCCACCAGGTCGCCGCCGTAGACGGCGGTGGTCACCACCTTGCCCTGCTCCAGGTCGCTGGGGATGAAGACCACCGAGGGCACCCCGGCCCGGGCCGCGTGGGCGGCCACCGAGTTGGCCAGGTTTCCGGTGGAGGCGCAGGCGTAGCGGGTGAACCCGAGCGCCCGGGCGGCGGTCAGCGCCACCGAGACCACCCGGTCCTTGAAGGAGTGGGTCGGGTTGCCGCTGTCGTCCTTGACCCAGAGCGGGGCGGTGATGCCCAGCTCGGCGGCGAGGTGCGGGGCGGCGACCAGCGGGGTCAGGCCCGGGTCGAGGGTGACCCGGGTGGCCGGGTCCTGGCCGGCGGGGAGCAGGGCGGCGTACCGCCAGAGGTTGTCCGGGCCGGCCTCGATCTGCTCGCGGGTGACGGCGGCCAGTGCCGTCGTGTCGTAGTCGACCTCCAGCGGGCCGAAGCACTCGTAGCAGGCGTGCTGGGCAGCCAGAGGGTAGCGCGCGGAGCAGGCGCGACAGACCAGGGCGCGGGCCGGGCTGAGGCTGGTGTCGATGCCGGAGGCGGCGGGAAGCGTCGACGTCATGTCGAGGAGTTCCTCTCATCTTTCCCCGCATCGCCGGGTGCGGCGGGGACGGAATTGGCACCTGCCCGCCGTCGCTCGTCGTCGAGCGCGCGGGTGGTTGCCGGGGCGTCATCGGGCCGTATCCCTCAGCCCCTCTGGATGAGGTATGCAGTTGTGCCGCCGAGTCTATGCGGGCGCCGGGGCGCGGCGGAGCCGGGATCCCACGGTGTGAGCCCCCGGGCCCCGCCGGCCCCTCGGGTCAGCGCGCGACGACCGCGACCGGCTCGATCACCGCGACACGGTCGGTCACCGCGACCGCCGCCGGCGCCGCGGGCGCCTTCCGGGTACGGGTGGCCAGGTTCGCGGCCACCAGGGCGGCGATGGTCAGCGCCGCGCCGACCAGCTCCACCGCGCCGGGCCGGTAGCCGCGCAGGATCTGCACCGCGAACGTGGTCACCGGGACCAGGTTCATGAACAGCGCCGCGTCGGCCACGCCGAGCCGCCGGATGCCGGTGTTCCAGGCCAGCACGGCGAGGACGGCGGCGACCACCACGGCGTACGCCAGTTGCGGGGTGACCGCGACGAGGTCGGCGGCGGCCGGCAGGTGCTGGAGGCCGGTGAGGTCGGCCACGGCGCTGACGGCGAGCATGGCGAGGAGGCCGGCCACGGAGGTCAGGGCGGTGTAGCGCAACGGCGACCACTGGGTGAACCGGCTCGCGCCGTGCGTGTAGACGGCCCAGCCGAGCACCGCGCCGACCATGAGCAGCGCGCCGACGCCGAACTGGTCCAGCCCGTCGAGCCGGCCCCGGGTGATCACCAGTCCGACGCCGAGCAGGGCGACCAGGGAGAGGCCGAGCAGTGCCGGCCGGGGGCGTACGCCGTCGCGCGCCCAGCGGACGAGCTGGGTGACCAGCGGGGTGCTGGAGGCGAAGAGGGCGATCTGCTGCGGGGTGGCGTGGCCGAGGGCGAGGTTGGTCAGCACGTTGAAGCCGGCGAACCCCAGCACGCCGAGCAGCACCACCTCGGTGGTCCGCCCCCGTGTCCGGAGGGCGCCCCGTCCCTCGCGGGCCAGCAGCAGGGCGAGCAGCACGGCGGTGGCGAGCAGGTACCGGGCGGTGGTGAGGTTGAGCGCGTCCACCCGGGTGAGCGCGCTGGCCAGCACCGGGAACATGACGCCCCAGCTCACCACGGCGAAGAGCGGGAAGGCGGCCGAACGGAAACGCATCGCGGCTCCAATGTTCGAGTATCGTCGAACCAACGGAGCCGACTCTAGGAGGTTGTTCGACGGATGTCGAACATGGGTTACGCTGGTCACATGGAGCTGCACGAACCCGAACTGCGCGAGATCCCGGTCACCGCCGTGCTGGCCGCCCTGGCCGACGACGTCCGGCTGCAGATCGTGCGCACCCTCGCCGAGGGCGGCGAGTACGCGTGCGGCACCTTCGAGTTCGGGGTCTCCAAGGCGACCCGCAGCCACCACCTGAAGGTGCTGCGCGAGGCCGGCCTGACCCGGACCCGGGTGGCCGGCACCAGCCGCTACGTGCGGCTGCGCCGCGACGAACTGGACCGCCTCTACCCGGGCCTGCTCGACGCGGTCCTCACCACGCCCGCCCGAGCCTGACCCCCGCCCCGGGGGCAACGCGGGACGGCCGCCGGCTGGGATGATCGCCGGATGCGAACGGCGGCGGCGCGGATCGGAGTCCTCGCGGGCATCGGGGTGCTGGCCGCCTGCGCTCCCGCGCCGGCGCCCGACCGTGCGAGCGAACCGGCCCCGCCGACCCCCGCCACCAGCATCTCGCCGACCCCGCCGGCCTGCTCGCCGGAGGGGATCCGCATCACCGAGCTCGGGGTGGACGCCGCCATGGGCCTGCGGGCCATGGGCCTGGAGCTGGTCAACTGCGGCGACCGGCCGTACGTGCTGGAGGGTTACCCGGCACCGAGCCTCCGGGACGCCGACGGGGACCCGCTGACCGTCCAGGTCATCCCCGGCGGGCGCCCGATCACCGCCGGCTTCGACCAGCCGCCCACCCGGATCGTCCTGCGCCCCGGTGAGCGGGCCAGCGCCGCGCTGCTCTGGCGCAACCTGGTCACCGACGCCACGGTGGTGGCGAGCAACGGCGCCCACCTCGACGTCGCCCCACTGCCGGGCCGGCCCGCGCAGCCGGTCGAGCTGGACGGGCCGATCGACCTCGGCAACACCGGCCGCCTCGGCGTCAGCGCCTGGAAGCGGTACGACCGCCCGTCCTCGCCCCGGCCACCCGCACCCAGCGACCTTCCCTCCTTGGCGCCAACCCACGACAGCCGCCTCTGAGCTCAACCCCCATCGAGGATCTTGGTTGGAAACGGCCCCTTGAGGGGCCACTTCCTACCAAGATCTCGGGGAACGGTTGGTCAGGCCGGGACCGAGGGACGGGCGGCGGGCTCGGTGACCACTCCGCGACGGCGGGAGATGAGGGCGTCCAGGGCCCAGCTGCCCGGACCGAGCACCGCCACGAGCAGGAACGACCAGCAGAAGAGGGCCGCCAGCTCGCCGCCGTTGTGCAGCGGCAGCGGGTGGTCCGGCTGGTGCACCACGAAGTACGCGTACGCCATCGAGCCGGAGGCGAGCAGCGCGGCGGGCCGGGTGAACAGGCCGGCGAGCACCAGCGAGCCGCAGACGAGCTGGATCAGGGCCGCCCACCAGCCGGGCCACTGGGCGAAGGGGACCGCCTTGCCGGTCATCGGATTGCCTCCGAGAACGCCGAAGAGCGACGCCACGCCGTGACAGAGGAAGAGCACCCCGGTGACCATGCGGAAGAGCGCGAGTATTGGACCGTTCAGCCGTGCCGGAACCATCGTGACCTCCTGAAACGTGGTGGACGTAGCCCCAGGATGACCGACGACTTCATCGAACTTAATAAATTCTTTGTTAACGGGACGGGAGTGTGGGAACGCTCCCAAGACGTGAGCCGCTCAGCTTGTTACGTCCTTGCGGGTGAACCGCCAGAAGGCCAGCCCCCAGAAGAGCGTGGCGTAGGCGATCGCCGAGATGGCGCCGCGCACCACGTCGTCGGTCTGCACCGGTGTGGACAGCAGTCCCAGCCACGCGCTGCTGAAGTGGGTGGGCAGGAACGCGCGCAGGGCGCCCAGCGCGGTGATCTGGTCCAGGATGCTGGAGAGGATCCACAGCAGCACCGCCCCGCCGACCGCGCCCAGCGCCGCGTCCGTGGTCACCGAGAGCAGGAACGCGAGGCCGGCCACCACGAGCAGGACGACCGCCAGGTAGCCGAGCACGGCGAGCAGGCGGACCAGCCCGTCGGCCGGGGCCAGCTCGGCGGAGACCTGGCTGCGCAGCGGGGACCAGCCGTACCGCAGGGTGCCGGCGAGCAGCGCGGTCCCGGCGAGCAGCACCAGCGCCAGCGCCGAGTACGCGAGCGCCACCAGCAGCTTCACCGTGAGCAGCCGGGCCCGGGGCACCGGGATGGCCAGCAGGTAGCGCAGGCTGCCCCAGCTCGCCTCGCTGGCCACCGTGTCACCACAGAACAGCGCCACCACGACGACCAGCAGGAAGGACGACGACACGAAGATCGAGAAGAGGGTGAAGTTCAGCCCGCCCGAGGTGGCCAGGTCGACCAGGCTGGCGAACTCGTTCCGGCCGTTCCGGTCGTCGTCGCCGGAGTCGAACTGGAACGCGACCAGGATGATCAGCGGCAGCAGCACCATGAAACCCAGCGCCAGCTGGGTGCGCCGGCGCGACGCCTGCCGGCGGAACTCCGCCCGGAACGGCAGGGTGCCCGACGGCCGGTAACCGGTCGCCGCCCCCACCGGTCCCACGGAAGACGACTGCGCCATCACCGGTCCCCGCTTCCCCGAGAGTTCTCGCCCACCAGGGCGAGGAACGCGTCCTCCAGGCGGCGCCGCGGCACCACCCGGTCCACCCCGATGCCGGCCCGGACCAGTTCCGCCACCACCTCGCTGCGGGCGGTGCCGTTCGTGTCCACCACCAGCGCGCCGTCGCCGTCGGGCAGCACCCGTACGCCGGCCAGCCGGTCGAGCACGGTGCGGGCCGCGTCCGGGTCGCTCACCTCGAACAGCACGCTCGGCGACTCGCCGACGATCTCCTCGACCGGGCCGGACGCCACGATCCGCCCCTTGTTCACCACCACGGCGTGCGTGCAGGTCTGCTCCACCTCGGCCAGCAGGTGGCTGGAGACCAGCACGGCCCGGCCGTCGGTGGCGTACCGCTGGAGCACCCGGCGCATCTCGGCGATCTGCGGCGGGTCCAGCCCGTCCGTCGGCTCGTCGAGCACCAGCAGTTCGGGCAGGCCCAGCATGGCCTGCGCGATGGCGAGCCGCTGGCGCATGCCGTGGCTGTAGTTCTTCGTCCGCCGGTGCACCGAGTCGCCCAGACCGGCGATCTCCAGCGCCTCCTCGAAGTGCGCGTCCGCCCACGGCCGGCCGGTGGCCCGCCAGTACGCCCGCAGGTTCTCCAGCCCGGACAGGTGCGGCAGGAAGCCCGGACCCTCGACCAGCGCGCCGATCCGGGAGAGCACCGGCGAGCCCGGCACCAGGCGGTGGCCGAACACGTAAATCTCGCCGGCCGTCGGCTGGGTCAGCCCCATGAGCACCCGCAGCGTGGTGGTCTTGCCGGCGCCGTTCGGCCCGAGCAGGCCGACCACCTGGCCGGGGTGCACCTCGAAGTCCACGTCGGAGACGGCCACGAAGCCGTCCGCGTACTCCTTGCGCAGGTTGCGGACGGCGAGCGGGACGCCCGCGTACGCCGGGTGGACCGAGCTGTCCTGGCGGCGGTGCCGGCGGCGGGCGACCAGGACGACCACGACGAGGCCGACCGCGATCGCGGCGAGCAGGCCGACCAGCACCCAGCGCCAGACCGCCGCGGTGGTGGGGATGGGCGAGGCGTCGACCGTGGGCAGCACCAGCGGGCCGTCGCCGAGCGCCACGGTGTGCACGGCCGGCTCGGCCGGGGTGGCGTACGCCTGGTCGGAGGTGGCCACCACCACCCGCAGCCGGTGGCCGGCCTCGATCCGGCGGACGATCGCCGGCAGGGTGACGGTGACCGGCTGGGCCGCCTCGACGGTCCGCGGCAGGCCGGTCAGCCGGACCGGCGCGACCAGGCCGTCGGGCAGCGTCGCCGCGCCCTGCGGGTCGACGTCGTAGAGCTTCACGAAGAGCACCGCCTCGCCGGTCGCGGAGGCGGCCCGGATCCGCACGGTCGGCGCACCCACCACGTCGACCGGGTCGGCCAGCGGGGCGGACTGGAACCGGGCGTGCTGGCCGGGGATGTCGCCGGCCACCCCGTCCAGCAGCGAGCCGAGCGCACCGGCGAACGGCACCGACGAGATCGCCGCCGGGTTGCCGTTGGGCGGGTTGGCGACCGGCTGGGCCGGGCCGGCCAGCGTCACCTCGCGGCGGCCCTGCCCGGTCACCCCCGGATAGTCGGCGGTGCGGAAGCCGGTGGCCACCAGGCCCCGGTCGAGCGCGTCGAACCCCGCGATGCGGGAGAAGGTGAAGCTGTCGCCGGGCGCCTCCCCGGCACCCTTGACGTAGTGGTCGAGCCACTGCGCGGTCAGGAACTTCACCCGGTCCGAGTCGGAGGTCGGGCCGGTGCCGCCGTCGTGGCCGCCGGTGAACCAGGCGACCCGCACCGGGGTGCCGGCGGCGGCGATGCCCCGGGCGTTGGCGTCCGCCTCGGTGAGCGGGAAGAGCGTGTCCGCCTCGCCCTGCACCAGCAGGGTGGGCGCCTTGATCCGGTCGAGCACCCCGGCCGGCGAGGAGCGGCGCAGCAGGTCGACCGCCGGGCCGTCGGCCCGCCCGGAGGTGGCGATCCGCAGGTACGCGGCGCAGACGTCGGCGGCGAACCGGCCGCAGGACGGGTCGGCGGTGCCGGCCGGGCCGCGACCGGGGCCGGTGCCCGGGCCGGCGCCGGGCTGCGGGCTGGGCGCGCCGGCCGACGCCGGAGCGCCCTCCGGCTGGGCCGCGCCGGTGCCGGCCAGCCCGGCCGGGCCGGAGCCGGCGTTGCCGCCGCCACCGAAGAAGATGCCGGCCCAGCCCTTCTTGAAGACGCCCTCGGTGGGCGCCCTGCCGGTGCTCTCCGGCAGGAAGGCGCGGGACAGGTCGTTCCAGGTGATCATCGGGACGATCGCGTCGACCCGGCGGTCCTGGGCGGCCAGCAGCAGGGCCAGGCCGCCGCCGTACGAGCCGCCGACCACACCGACCCGGGGGTCCCCGGCCGCGTCGAGGCGGATGTCCGGGCGGGCGGCGAGCCGGTCGAGCAGCCGCTGGGCGTCCCGCACCTCGTAGTCGGGGCTGTCCAGGTGGATCTCGCCGCCGCTGCGGCCGAACCCGCGCGCGGTCCAGGTGAGCACCGCGTAGCCCCGGGCGACCAGGTCCTCCGCGTCGGAGCGGACCGACTCCTTGGTGCCGCCGAAGCCGTGCGCCAGCAGCACCGCCGGGACCCGGTGCCGGGCCGAGGCGTCGCCGGGCAGGTAGAGCGTGGTGTCCAGGTCGACCGGCTGGTCGCCGGCCGGTCCGGAGCGCACGGTCACCAGGGCCGCCTCGGTCCGGAAGTCGGGGCGCTGCGGGCGGGCCGCCCAGACCACGGCGGCGGCGACCAGGACGACCACCACCACCGCGGCGACGATCCGGCGGGTACGGCTGGCCAGGGCGCGCCGGATCCGCGCGACGGGCAGCGGTGATCTCATGCGGCACACGGTACGGGCCACCGGCTGAGCGTTCCCTGAGATCCGCCGTACGTCCGTCCGGCTGCGCCGTTCGTTGTCCGGGTCCCGTCGAGCGTGGAAGGTCCAGAGCGTCCCAGCGAGATGAATTCGGATCCCGTGGAATCACATCTACGCCCGCAAATCGGTTCCGATCAGACCTTCTTCCGGCCATCTCGGACACTGCGTAGCCGCAAGGTCAACCGGACGTCACGTGACTCGAAGTGACGTGAAGTCGACTCGGCGACCACGGTCACACCCGCGCCCGGTTCGACTACTTTTCCGGTCCGGTGGACGGGACTGCGTACGGCGACCTCCCGGCTCCGTAACGTCCCCCGCCGTCGCCCGAGGAGACCGACCATGACCGTCCCCGCGCCGCGGGTCCGCCGACGGCCCGCCGTACCGGGTCGCGCCCTGCCCCTGCTGCTGGTGCTGGCGCTGCTGGCCCCGCTGGGGTTCCTCTTCGTCCAGACCGACCGGCACACCGGCGCCGACCGGGACCTGGCCGCCCGGGAACGCCTCGGCGTCCGCTACCTGCGCGCGCTCGGACCGGTCACCGACGCGCTGACCGACGCGCAGAGCACGGCGGTCGCCGGCCGGCCCGTCACCCGGGCGGCACTCACCGCCGCCGTCGAGCGGGCGACGCAGGTGGACAGCGAGGTCGGCGACCAGCTCCGCACCCGGGAACGCTGGGCCGGGGTACGGGCCAAGCTGGAGGCGCTGCCGGACCGCGCGCTGGCCGACCCGCAGGCGGCCTTCCAGGCGTACGCCGAGGTCAGCGACCTGCTGCTCGCCCTGCACCGGAAGGTCCGGGAGGCATCCGGGCTGGTCCGCGACCCGCGGTCCGACTCGTTCTTCGTCCAGGACGCCATCGGCGCGGACCTGCCCGCGGCCATGGTCGCCGCCGGTCGCCTCGCCGACCTGGCCACCCTCGCCCCGGGCCGGCCCGCCGCGGACCGCCCGAGGACCGTCGCCGAGCTGGCCGAACTGCGGGTCGCCGCGCTCGGGCCGGCCGCCGACCTGGTGGAGGACCTGCGGGCCGCCGTAGACAGCTCGGAGAGCACGGACCTCGGCCCCACCGTGCTCACCCCGCTGGACACCTACCAGCGTTCGGTGGAGGCGCTGGCCGCGTTCTCGGCGCCGACCGGGGCCACCGGGCCCGACCCGATCCAGCTGGGCGCCGCCCGGCGCGTCGCGCAGTCGGCCGCCACCCAGTTGCGGCAGGTCATCCTCGACCAGCTCGACGCGCTGCTGGCGGAGCGGCTCGACCGGCTCGACCGGGACCGCTGGCTGGCCCGGGGCGCCGTCGCGGTGGCCGCCGTCCTGCTCGCCGTGCTGGCCGGGGTGCTGCTCGCCGCGCTGCGGCGGACCCGCCGCCGGCTCGCCGAGGCGGAGCGCGAGCCCGCCGGGACCGCCCCGCCGCCGGCGCCGTCCCGCACCGACCCGCGGGCGTCCCCGGCCGGCGGCGAACTCCAGCCGGTCGGCGCCGGCGAAGCCGAGCGGTGGAGGCCGTTCGATGCTGCTCGGTAGGCTCCGGATCCGGGGCAGACTCGCCCTGCTGGTGATCATCCCGCTGCTCAGCATGGTCGGGCTGGCCGTGCCGGTGGTCCTCGACCGGGTCGCCGCCGCCCAGCGGGCCGTCGACACCGCCGACACGGTCCGGGTGGCCAGCCGGATCGGCAGCCTCGTGCAGGACCTCCAGCAGGAACGGCTGCTCTCCGTGGGGTCGCTGCTCGGCCGGGTGACCCGCACCGAGCTGATCCAGAAGGCCGCCACGGTGGACGACCGGGTCGCCGACCTGCGGGCCGAGCCGCTGCCGGCGCCGGTCCGGTCGGCCCTCGACGGGGTACGCACGCTGGCCGACCTGCGTACCGCCGTGCTGGCCGGGAAGGCCACCGCGGACGAGATCATGACCGCGTTCGGCGCCGTCGACATGGCGCTGATCGAGGCGCTGCGACTGCCGTTCCAGGTGGACACCGGCACCTCGGCCGGGCGGCAGGTGCTGGCGCTGGACGCGCTGCTCCGCGCCGACGAGGGTCTGGGGGCCTGCGCCACGCTGATCGTGCTGGTCAAGGCGACGGGCGACCCGAGGGTGGCCGGCGCGTACATCGCCTGCATGGCCGCGCTCCAGGTCGACAACCAGCGGTTCCGCAAGCTGATCACGCCGGAGCAGTACCGGCTGGCCATGTTGGACGACGCCGCCGTGGCCGCCCGGACCAGCCCCACCTTCCTGGTCGACAGCGTCAAGGACCCGGTGGCGGCGATCGCCGCGGTGCCGCTGGACGCGCTCTTCCCCTCGGTCCGGTCGATGATCACTCTCGGCCAGTTCGTGGAGAAGAAGATCGTCGCCGACGTCATCGCCGAGACCCGCGACGAGCAGCGGGACGCGCTCGCCGCCGCCTGGCTGGTCGGCGGGGCGGCCGCCCTCGTCCTGCTGAGCGTGGTGCTGCTCAGCATGGCGGTGGCCCGCACCGTGGCGCGGCCGCTGACCCGGCTCACCCGCTCGGCGGACCGGGTCGCCCGGGTCGCCGAGGCCGAGCTGACCCGGGTGGTCGACGACGAGGCGGAGAGCGTCCCGCCGGTACGCCTCGACCCGGTGGACGTCGGGGCGGAGCGGCGGGACGAGATCGGCGAGCTGGCCCGGGCGTTCGAGCGGGTGCAGCACACCGCCGCCCGGCTGGTCGAACGGCAGGTGGCCGGCCGGCGCAACGTGGCGCAGATGTTCGGCCACGTCGGCCGGCGTACGCAGAACCTGGTCGGCCGGCAGATCGCGCTGATCGACCGGCTGGAACGGCAGGAGACCGACCCGGGGCGGCTGGAGCACCTGTACCGCCTCGACCACATCTCCAGCCGGCTGCGCCGCAACGCCGGCAGCCTGGTGGTGCTCTCCGGCGCCACCGGCACGGACGGGCACGTCGCGCCGGTCCCGCTGGCCGACCTGGTCCGGCTCGCGCTCGGCGAGATCGAGGACTACACCCGGGTGGACGTGCAGGTCCCGCCCGGGGTCGCGGCGGCGCCCGCGACCGCCGGTGACCTGGTGCTCGCGCTGGCCGAGCTCATGGAGAACGCGACCGCCTTCTCCCCGCCGCACGCCCGGGTGCTGGTGGCCGCCGAGCAGACCGACGGCGGCGCCCGGCTCACCGTGGTGGATCGGGGCATCGGCATGACCGCGGAGCGCCTCGCCGAGGAGAACGCCCGGCTCACCCGCCGGGAGCGGCTCGACCTGGCGCCGACCGAGGTGCTCGGGCTCTTCGTGGTGGGCCGGTTGGCCCGCCGGCACGGCTGGACGGTCCGGCTGGCCGCGACGGCCGGCGGCGGGGTGACCGCCCACCTGGACGTCCCGGCCGCCCTGCTGGTGATCCGCCGTCCCGAGCGGGCCGGCGCCACCGTGGCGCGGGCCACCGTGCCGCCCCGGAAGCGGCGGGCGCTGCCCGCCCGGACCCCGGCGGCCGACGAGCTGGCCGGGTTCGACGCGGCGCTGCTGAGCCGGGCCACCCGCAGCATCGAGACCGGTGCGTCCTGGAACGCCTTCGGCGCCCGGGCCGAGCCGATCGCACCCGCCGAGCCGGTCACCCCGGCCGGGCCGGTCGCTTTGGCTGGACCGGTCGCACCGGCCGAGCCGGTCACCCTGGCCGGGCCGGTCGCACCGGCCGGCGCCCCCACCGGCGGGCCGCCGTTCGCCTGGCCGCCCGCCGGGGCGCCCGCCACCCCGGCGCCGGCCGCCCCCCGTCCCGGCACCCCCGCCCCGCCGACACCGGTCGTCGGCCCGGCACCGGCCGCTCCCCCGGCCGCCGGGCCGACGACCGGCCTCCCGACGACTGGCTCGACCCCCGCACCCCCGACCGGCGGGCCGGACGCCGTACGGCCGCTGATCCGGCAGCGGGTGCCCGGGGCGAGCCTGCCGGCCGCCGCCCCGGCGGCCGGGATCCCGGCCGACGCTCCCGCCGACCCGGCGACGGTCCGGGCGCTCGTCGAGGCGTTCCAGGACGGGGTACGCCGGGCCGAGCACGACGCCGCCCCCACCGCGCCCACTCCGGGCCGGCCCCCGCTCAGCCAGCGGGTGCCCGGGGCGAACCTGGCCGTGACCCCGGTACGCACCGCCCCGCCCGCCAGTTCCCACCCCGGTGACCCGGCCGAGGTCCGCAACCTCATCACCGAGTTCGAGGCGGGCGTCGCCCGTGCTCTGCGCGAAGTCAGTCCCGACCGCCGCTACGAAGAGGACCCATCACGGTGACCAGCCCCTTCCTGCACGACAGCACCGACCAGAGCGCCGCCGGCGGCCTCAGCCCCGAGGCGCGCACCTTCAACTGGCTGCTCGACTCGTTCACCTCCAGCACCGCGGGGGTGATGGAGGCGATCGCGGTCTCCTCGGACGGGCTCCTGATGGCCATGTCCGCCATCAAGGACCGGTCCAACGCGGAGCGGCTCGCCGCCGTCGTGTCCGGCATGACCAGCCTCGCCGGCGGCGCCGCGAGCTGGTACGCGCTCGGCGGGTTGAACCGGGTGATCGTGGACATGGCCGAGGGCTATCTGCTGATCAGCGCCATCAGCAGTGGCTCGGTGCTCGGCGTGGTCGCCGACCGCTCGGCCAACCTGGGCACCGTGGCGTACGAGATGACGCTCTTCGCCGGCCGGGCCGGCGGCGCCCTGAGCCCGCGGTTGATCGCCGAGCTGAAGAACGCCGTCCAGCAATGATCCCGGAGGCGGCCGGCGAGGACCCGGAGCCGGAACCCGGCACCCGGATCCGGCCCTTCCTGCGCGCACCCGCCCCCGGGCCGGACGCGGGCGACGGGGAGCCGACCGGCCCTCGTCCGTTCGTGCTCACCGCCGGCCGGGTGGACGGCGATCCGGCGATCGGCCTGGAGACCCAGGTGACCGCCCGCCCGGAGAGCGGCTCGTGGGCGGTGATCGGCCGGCTGCCCACGGAACTGGCGACGATCGTGGCGCTGAGCGCCGAACCGATCTCGGTCGCGGAGATCTCCGCCCGGACGCGGATGCACTTCGGCGTGACCCGGGTGCTGGTCGGCGACCTCCGCGCCGCCGGTCACCTCGACGTGCACCTCGGGGACGCCGACGACGCCCTCGACCCCGACCTCATCCTGCGAGTGATTGATGGACTCCGTGCGATCTCCTGAATGGCCGGCCGCCGCCGCGGGCGGGCCGGTCGCGAACAGCGCCGCCGTCCGGTACGGCGCCACCGCCACGCCCGGCCCGTCGACCGGCCGGGCCGCCGCGCCGGCCGCACCGGCGGCCCCGCCGCCGCCGTACCGGCCGGCCGGGGCGAGCGCCCCGACCGTGGCCCGGGTACCCGCGCCCCGCCCGCCGATCCCGGTGAAGATCCTCATCGCCGGCGGCTTCGGGGTGGGCAAGACCACCGCGGTGGGCGCCATCTCCGAGATCGCCCCACTGACCACCGAGGCGGAGATGACCAGCGCCGGGATCGGCGTCGACGACCCGGGCGCGGTCACGGAGAAGACCACCACCACGGTGGCCATGGACTTCGGCTGCGTCACCATCGACCGCAGCCTCAAGCTCTACCTCTTCGGTACGCCCGGGCAGGCCCGCTTCGGGTTCATGTGGGACGACCTGGCCCGGGGCGCGCTCGGCGCGCTCGTGGTGGTGGACAGCGCGCGGATCGACGACTGCTACCCGGCGATCGACTACTTCGAGCGGGCCGGGCTGCCGTTCGCGGTGGGGGTGAACGCCTTCGACGGCCGGCTGGCCCTCGACCTGCCCTCGGTCCGCTGGGCGCTGGCGATCGGCGAGCACGTGCCGCTGGTGCAGTTCGACGCCCGGGACCGGCTCTCCGTACGGGACGCGCTGCTGGTCGTCCTGGACCGGGCGCTGGACCGGGCGACCCGGGAGAATGGGGCCTGAACCGGCCGTCGGTTCCGACCCGTGGTGACGGAAGGGGTGGACGCGATGAGAGGTGATCTGGACGAGACCCTGGCCCGGCTGGCCCGGCGCGAGGAGGCGCTGCGTCGGCGGGGTCCACTGCCGGGCGAGCCGGAGGAGCAGTTCGAGGCGGCCGGGCCGGGCGACGCGCCGGCGGACGGCCGGGCGGGGCACGGCGCGTACCGGCTGCGTGGGGGCAACCGGCCGGAGCGGCGGGACCCGGTCGAGGAGGTGGCCGAGGCGGTCCGCCGGGTGGTCGCCGAGCACCCGGGGCTGGCCGTCGTGCTGCGGGTGGAGCTGGGCGGGCAGGCGTACCCCCTGCGGGTCTCCTGGTCCGGCCCGGAGGTGCGGGTCGGCCCGGCGCCCGCGCCGGCGCCCCCGCCGGCCTGGCCGATGTCGGTGAAGACGGTGCCGGGCCCCGGGCAGGACGGGGTGGCCACCGACCCGGCGGCCCGGCTGGCCGACATGATCCGGCGCGATCCGTCGCTGCTGGAGGACACCGGCCCGCTCTGACGCCGCCGACCGGCACGACGTGGTGCCGGCGGCTACTGTCGGGCGGTGGCGGAACCCGACCTGACCCTGACCGCGAGCCTGCGGCCGGCGGCGCTGGACGCCCGGCGTGGCGTCGTCCGCCTGCACCCCGAGGTGCTGACCGCGCTGGCGCTGCGCCCCGGCGACCCGGTGCGGCTGGCCGGCCGCCGGGTGACCGCCGGCATCGCCGCCCCGGCCGCGTCGAGCGCGAGCAGCGCCCTGCTCTACGCCGACGACCTCCTGCTGGGCAACCTGGGCCTGCGCGACGGCGGGCAGGTCACGGTGAGCCCGCTGCCGGCGGCCCCGCTGCGCCGGGTCACCCTGGCCGGCCCGGTCGGCGTCGTGGCCGCGGTCTCCCCGGAGATGCTCCGGCTCGCGCTGCTCGGCAAGGTGGTCACCGCCGGCGACGACGTCTCGCTGCTGCCCCAGGACGTGCTTCCCGACGCCGCGCTGCGCGGCCTGGTCGAGGCCGCCCGGCGCAGCCTCGCCAGCACCGTCGGGTACGCCTGGACCAGCACCCTGCTCTCCGTGGTGGCGGCCGAGCCGGCGACCGGCGCGCTGGTCACCATGGACACCGTGGTCGGCTGGGAGCACGGCCCGGCCACCCGCGGCTCCGGTCCGGCCGGCGCGGCGGATGAGGTGGGCCCGGCGGATTCGGTGGCCCCGGCCGGACCGGCCGCGACCGCGCCGGCCGACGGACTGCTCGGCCCCGAGGACGCGCCCGACGTGGACGAGCTGCCCGGGCTGCGGGCCCAGGCCGAGGAGCTGACCGAGCTGCTCGACCTGGGCTTCCACCACGGGGAGGTGCTGGGCCGGCTCGGCACCACGGTCTCGCTCGGGGTGCTCATCGGCGGCCCGGCCGGCTCCGGCAAGTCGGCGCTGGTCCGCGCGGTCGCCGCCCGGGTCCGCGCCCGGGTCCGCCCGCTGTGGGCCCCGGAACTGGCCGCGCTGGGCAACGACGCGGCGGCCCGCCGGCTGCGGGAGGCCGCCGCGGCGGTCCGCGACAACCGTCCGGCCGTGCTGCTGGTCACCGACGTGGAGGCGATCGCCCCGGCCGACGAGCCCGGCCCGCTGGCCACGGTGTTCCGGCAGGTGGTCGCCGAGACGGTCCGTGCCGGAGCGGCGGTGGTCTGCACCACCGGGCGCCCCGAGGCGGTGGATCCGGCGCTGCGCGCCCCGGACCTGCTGTCGCTGCGGATCACCGTGCCGCTGCCCGACCCGGCGCTGCGCCGGGAGCAGCTCACCGTGCTCACCCGGCAGGTGCCGCTGGCCGACGACGTCCGGCTCGACGAGGTGGCCGCCCGTACGCCGGGGTTCGTCGCCGCCGACCTGGCCGCGCTGGTCCGGGAGGCCGGGGTGCGGGCGGCGCTGCGGCAGAAGGCGGCGGAGACGCCCACCGTGGCGATGGCCGACTTCACCACCGCGCTGGAGGTGGTCCGGCCGACCACGATGGCCGAATCCACCCTGGAGCTGGCCACGGTGACCCTGGACGACGTCGGCGGCCTGCACGAGGTCAAGCAGACGCTGACCGAGTCGGTGCTCTGGCCGCTCACCTATCCGGACACCTTCGCCCGGCTGGGCGTGACGCCGCCGCGCGGGGTGCTGCTCTACGGGCCGCCCGGCTGCGGCAAGACGTATCTGGTCACGGCGCTGGCCGGCTCGGGCCGGGCCAACGTGCTGTCGGTGAAGGGCGCTGAGCTGCTGTCCAAGTGGGTCGGTGAGAGCGAACGCGCGGTCCGCGAGCTGTTCCGCCGGGCCCGCGAGGCGGCACCCACGCTGGTCTTCCTCGACGAGGTGGACGCCCTCGCCCCGGTCCGCGGCCAGGCCACCGACGGGGGCACGACCGACCGGGTGGTCGCCGCCCTGCTCACCGAGCTGGACGGGGTGGAGGCGCTGCGCAACGTGGTGGTGGTCGGCGCCACGAACCGGCCGGAGCTGGTCGACCCGGCGCTGCTCCGCCCCGGCCGGCTGGAACGCCTCGTGTACGTGCCGCCGCCGGACGGCCCGGCCCGCGGCGAGATCCTCCGGGCGGCCGCCCGGGACGTCCCGCTGGCGCCCGACGTGGACCTGACCGCGCTCGGCGCCGAGCTGGACGGCTTCTCGGCGGCCGACTGCGCGGCCCTGATCCGCGAGGCGGCCCTCGCCGCGATGCGCGAGTCCCTGGCGGCCAGCACGGTCACCGCCGCCCACGTCGAGACGGCCCGCACGAGGGTCAATCCCTCCCTGGACCCGGTCCAGCTCGCCCACCTGGAGGCGTACGCGGCCCGGCGGTGAGCCGGTCGGGTCAGTCGGTGGGCAGCAGGGGGCCGAGCGGGCCGAGGTCCAGGTTGAGGTCCTCGGGGGCCAGGCCGAAGTACTCGCGGAGCTGGGTCATCTGCTCCTCCAGCGCCATCAGGGTGGCGCCGACCCGTTCGACCTGCTCCTCGGTCAGGTCGCCCAGGTCGACCCGGCGCAACGCCTGCCGTTCCATGAGCTGCCGCAGCAGCTCGATCACCGTGAGCACCAGGCTGGCCAGCCCGCGCTCGACCGAGTCCTGGTCGACGGCGAGCCGGCGGTCCAGCGGCCGGACGCGGGGCGCCGTCCACCCCGGCTCGCCCAGCGCCGCCGCCAGGTCGGCCGCCTCGTCCCGGCCGGTCACGGCGTGGCCTCCGGCTCGGGCGGCGCGAGCGCGCCGACCGAGGCGATCAGCGCGCGCAGCGAGATGCGCACCAGGTCGATGTCCGCGATGGCCAGGGTGATGTCCCCGGTGATCACCACGCCGGTGGCGAGCACCCGGTCGAGCAGGTCGACCAGGGCCACCGGCCGGTAGGTCAGCGGGTCGTCGGCGCTGTTCGGCGCCAGCGTGGTCACGCCCATGCCGGCTCCGCCTCCGGTTCCGCCACGAAGGAGTACGGCGGCCAGGGCCCGGTCAGCTCCAGACGCACCTCGGGGTGCCCCTCGGCCAGCTCGCGGGCCAGCGCGGCGAAGCCGTCCCAGCGGTCCCGGTCGACCAGGTACGCCCCGTTGAGCACCATGGCGGTGGGCGCGCCGGACAGCCGCCGGTCCTGCGGGGCGTGCCGGCGGGCGGCGACCGCGTACCCGGCGAGGGCGGCGTGCACGGCGGCGGCCCCGTCGGCGGCGACCCGCTGCCCCTCCTCGCGGGCGCTGAGCTGGGCCTTACGCCGCCGCAGGTAGGCCGCGCCGGCCCCGCCCCCACCGGCGGGTTCCTCGACCCGCGGGGTCGCGCCGGGCACCACGTACCCCTTGACGCCCCACTCGGCGCGGCCCGCGAGCCGGGCCAGCGTGCCGGCCAGCTCGTCGTGCCGCTCGACCAGCACCCGGGCCACCCGGTCGTCGTCGCTGTGGACGGTGGCGAGCCGCGCCGGCACCACCGCGCCGGACCGGGACAGCGCGTCCACCACCGCGTGGTGGGCGCGGGCGGCCCGCTCCAGCCAGGCCAGGTCCTCCAGGTTGCGGCGCAGCGCGGCCTCGCCGTACTCGCTGAGCGGGGCGTCGCTGACCACGGCGACCAGGCCGGCGGCGGTCACGGCCCGGACCGGCGTGCCGGCGATGCCGGGGAGCCCGGCGGGCGTGGCCGTCCCGGCGACCACGCCGTGCAGCCAGACGGCGGTCGCGGTGGTTGGGGTGGGGTCGGCTGCCGCGCTCACGGCCACTCCTCCCGCTCGGCCCGGGCAGCCACCCGCGGTCGGCGGGACGCCTCGACCTCCTCGGGGTCGCGCGGGCCGGGCTCGACCGGCGGGCGGGCCCGGGAGCTGAGCCACGGGTCGTGTTCCCACCAGTCGATGCCGATCTGCCGCGCGGTGTCCACCGAGGCGATGACCAGCCGCAGCTTCAGCGTCAGCAGCTCGATGTCGAGCAGGCTGACCCGGATGTCACCGGCGATCACGATGCCCCGGTCGAGGACCCGTTCCAGGATGTCGCCGAGGTTCGCCGGCTCGTGGCCGGCCGGCAGCACCTGACCGGAGTTCTGCACGACCGACGGAGCCCGCCCAATGGTCATCTCAGTCCCCCTTGCCGCGCTGGTAGCGGCGCGTCCGCCGGTAGCCGAGCAGGCTGCCGGTCATGTCCAGCTCGACCTCGTAGAGGCCGAGCAGGTCCGTCGACGCCGGGATGCGGTGGTCCTCGACCACCTCCACCCCGATACGCCAGCCGTCGTCGGTGGGCTGGATCGAGGTGACCCCGAGCGGATCCTTTCCGGTGAGCGCGACGATCTGCCGCAGCCCCTCCCGGGCCGCCTCGCCCGCGCTGACCGCCTCCTCGTCGTCCTCGTCGAGATACCGCTCCTCGGCCCGACCACCGCGGTCGCGCCACCGCTCCCGGTCGCCGTCGCCTCGGATCCGTGCCGTCATGGTCCTCCCCCTCGTCCGCGCCGCGCCGCACCGCGACGGCCGCCGGCCGTACCCCGCCGGGCGGGCGCCGGCCGCCGGGGCCCGGCCTCCCGCTGCGACGGGGTACGGTCCGCCCCGGCGGCCGGCCTGGTCAGCCGGTCCAGCACCTGCTGCTGCCCCCGGTCCCGCTCCTCCGGCGTGATGTCCCCCGCCGCCGCGGCCCGGTCCAGCTCCTCCAGCTCGCGCCGGATGTTGACCGGGTTGTACTGCTGCGACTCCGCCTCCCGCGCCACCACCTTGACCAGCGCGGTGAGTCCCCGCACCGGCGCGTACGGCAGGGTCAGCAGCGTCCACAGGATGTCCACGCGGTCACTCCACCAGCCGGTGCGCGCTGACGAAGTCGTACGGGGCGAGCGGACCGATCAGCCGCATCCGGATCAGATCCCGACGCCGCTCGGCGAAGTCCTCCACGGCCTGGACGAACTCGTCCTCGTCGTCGCCGTCCACCAGGAACGAGACGCGCACCGCGTCCAGCTCGTGGCTGGGTGGGAGGGCCGTGTCCGCCACCGCGTGCCCGCCGACCGCGTCGATCAGGTCGCGGTTCTCCGCCTCCCGGCGCAGCTCCACCGCCTGACTGATCATTTCGCCGAGCCGGATGCGCTGCTCCCGGCTCTCCACCTCCGGCCGGCCGCGCACCTCGTCGGCGAGGGCCGCGGCGGAGGCGTTCTCCGCCAGGAGCCCGCTGATGAACTCCTGCTCGTCGAAGCGCCCGTGCACCGTGTACTGGAGCCGGTCCTCGAACTCGTCGAGGGCGGCGGCGAACCGGTCGTGGTGCGCGGCGAGCAGGTCCTCGATTGCGTCCGCGCCGGTCACCACCGTGCCGAACCGGACCGGCAGGACCGGTGCGACCACCGCCGTCCCGTCCAGCAGCCGCTCGTACGCGGTCAGGTCGGCCGGCCGCCCCAGCGGCTCCTCCAGCCCGACCTCGCTGACCAGCGCGGCCAGCTCGCCGTGCCGGATCGCGGTCACCTCGCCGGGTGGGGAACCGACCCCCTCGGCCTCGGGGGTCGGCTCCACGTCGGACGGCACGATGCCGTAGATGAACAGTCCCTTCTCCTGGGCCATCTCAGAGCTCCCTGTCCCGCCGCCGGCGCGGCCGCTCCCGCTCCCGCTCCGGCTCGGAGCCACGGTCCCGGATCGAGTCGGCCACCGCGCCGGTGATCTCCTGGGCCGCCTTGCCGAGCCCGGAGACCGCCTTTCCCTTGGTGGCGGCGCCGGCCGCGTCACCGACCATGTCCGGCAGGCCCTTCGTGCCCTTCGGCACGATGCTCAGCCGGTCGACCGCCTCGGCGAACCGCAGGTACGTGTCGACACTGGCGATCACGATCCGTGCGTTGATCTCCAGGAGCTGGATGCCGACCACGGCGACCGACACCTGGGCGTCGATCACCACACCCTTGTCCAGCACGGTCTCCACCACGTCGGCGAGGGTGCCCCCACCGCCGCCGCTGGTGCGTTCCAGGGCGCTGCCCGACTGGCCTGTCGTGGTCGCCACGGTCATTCCTCACGCTCCTCTCGCCGGCGGCGCACCACCGGCCGTCGCGGTGCCTCGGGAGCCCGGCGGACCGGGCGCGGGCGCTCGGGGCGCGCCTCCCGCTCCTCGCGGGGCTGGGGGCGGCGGGCCCGCTCGGGCGCCCGGCGGCGCGGCGGCTCCTCCTCCTCGGGCTCCTCGGCGTACTCGTCGTCGTCGAAGTCGTCGCCCTCGTCGTAGTCCGCGTACTCCTCCTCGTCCGGAGTGGGACGGCGACGCGGCGGCGGCGGCCGGCGGCGGCCGCGGGCGGCGGGCCGGCGCTCCTCCTCGGGCTCCTCCTCGGGCTCCTCGGGCTCCTCGGGCTCCTCCTCGGGTTCCTCGGCGCGGCCCCGCTGCTCCTCGCGGCCCTCCTGCTCCTCGCGGCGCTGCTGCTCCTCGGCCTCCTGCTCCTCGCGGAGCGCGGTCTCGTGGTCCTTGACCACCTGGGAGTCCTCGATCTCGCCGCGCCAGCCCTCGACCGAGTCGGGGTCGAGCACGGTCTGGGTCATCACGTGCCGGACGAAGTGCTTCAGCTCCAGCCGGACCCGGCGGCCCTGGGCGCGCCAGAGGTTGCCGGTGTGCTCGAAGAGGCCCTGCGGGTGGTACTCCAGCACCACGAGGATCTTCGTCAGCTCCGGGCCGACCTCGTGGAAGCTGACCGTGCCGTCGACGGAGCCCTTCTCGCCCTTGGACCGCCAGTGGATGAGCCGGTCGGGGATCTGCCGGACGATCGTCGACTCCCAGGTCCGGTGCGACCAGAAGACCTGGGCCTTCCAGGTCATCTTCCCGTCCGAGTCCCAGTCCGCCTGCTCGACCTTCTTCATGAAGCTCGGAAAGTCGCCGAACTGGGTCCACTGGTTGTACGCGACCCGGACCGGCACGCCGACCTCGATGGTCTCGACGATGTTGGTGACCTTGAGCTTCTTGCCGCCGCCCTTGCCGCCCTTGCCGCCGCCGAACGCCGACATCAACTTCTCCTTACCGCCGGCCAGGCCGGCATGGAACATGGCCTTGACCGGGGACTGGCCCTCGGCGAGCTTCTGGGCGCCGGTGGCGGCGGCCACCAGGCCGGGGCCACCGCCCTGCTTGGCGTACTCGCTGAGCCGCCCGGTGGCGCCGGTGATCCGCTCGGTGACCACGTGCATCGCCCGCTCGCCGATGGCGGAGGCGAGGTTGCGCAGCTCGCCGCCGAGCTGGTCCCGGGCCTTGTCCGCGAGGTTGCTGGTCGCCATGGTCACCGCCCCCGCTGCCGTCGGGCCACGACCGGGCGCCCGCCCCGGTCCGTCTCGTCCTCCGCCGTCGGCTGCTCGTCCAGCTCCTCCTCGTCGTCGGGGGCCGAGCGCTCGTCGTCCGCCGGCTCCTCCTCGTCCGGCCGGCCCGCGTCGGACCGGCCGCCGCCGGACTTCCGGCGCAGCGCGTCGGCGCTGCCGCGGAGCTTGCCGCTGAGCGCGTCGATGCCGCTGCCCGCGGCCGCGGTCGCCGCGGCCTTGCCGGCCGTGGCCAGCGGGGCGCCCAGCTTGCCGAGGCCGCCGAGCTGGGGGACGTTCAACAGGTCCGCGCCGAGCTGCTTCAGGCCGCCCGGGCGCTGGCTGGCTCGCCCGGCCGCGACGGCGGCCGCCAGGGTCAGTGCGGTACGCATCTTCTTCCGGCGCCCGAGGAGGTAGCCGAAGCCCACCGCCAGCGCCACCCGTGCTCCGCTCTTCATCAGTTCTCCTTCGCTCCCCGGCGGAAGCGGACACCTTCGTCTGGAGCAGGCCCGGATAGCAGCTACCGGGGATCAGCGGAAAAGGGCCTGCGACCGACGTTCCGTATCTGCGGACCCGGCGGGCAGTACCCGTCACCCCAACGACAAAACATTCCGGAGGGGGGCATGGAGACGCGTTTCACTGCGGAATTGGAAACCCGGCAAGCTGTCGGTCAGACCTCGCAAAGCGGGCAGACAGGCCGTGCGGAGCAGGGAAAAGTCAAATCGCTTGACTGAGGGCAATCAGCAATTCAATGCGTCGGCAGAGCGGAATCCAGACACATTTCCGCGCGCAGCTTTCCGTCCTTCTCGCGCAATTCCGCGCCGCATTTACGAAGAACTGAGACCGCACCCTGGTTGTCCGGTGTCGTCTCGGCCACGACCGTTTGCATGCCGGCCGCCGCGGCGGCGTGGAGCAACTCCCGCAGGGCCGCCGCGCCGAGCCCCTGGCCGCGCGCCGATCGGCCGAGCCACATCCCGGTCTCCACGGTCCCCGGCTCCTCGCAGCGGGTCATCCGGACCATCCCGACCACCTCGCCGCCGGCCACGATGGCGTACATCCGGGTGCGGGTCGGGCCGTCCAGCCCGCCGAAGCTCGCCCGGTGGAACTCGCGGAACGCCTCCCGGCGGGCCAGCGACCAACCCGCCGGGGCCTCCACCGGGGGCATGACGTCCTCCGGCTCCGCCTCGGCAGCCGCTACGGAGAGCAACGGCTCCAGGTTGCGCTCGTCCACCGGTTCCAGTCGTACGGCACCCGTCACGAGCCGCAGTCTGCCGGTCGTACCGGCCCAAGTCCACCACTTTGGGCCCGGACTGCCGGTCCGGCGGAGGGGGTCGGCCGGTCGTACCCCCGGGGTGTTCCGCCTCACGCTGCGTTGTCAGCCGACCGGTTCGTTCTGGCGGTGAGGGTGCTCACTCCGCCGGGGCGAACTCGCAGAGGACGGCCGAGGCGTCGTCGGTGCGTTTGTGCCGGCGCAACCGGTCCGGGTGGTCCCGCTCGGCCGCCCGGACCCGGTCGATCAGCCCCTCCGGGCCCTCGGCCGCCGTCACGTCGAGCAGGCCGGCCCAGTCGAAGAGGCCGAACTGCTCGACCGCGCAGGAGGCGCCGTCGCTGAGCAGCGCCGCCCGCCGCACCGCCCCCGGCCCGCGCAGCGGCAGCGTCCCGGTGATCGCATGGTAGGCCGCGTCCGGGTCGGCGGCGGCCGCCCAGTAGCCGTGGGTCCGGTTCATCCGGCTCCGCTGCACCGTCACCGCCCGACGGAAGCGGGTCACCGGGTCGACGTCCCCGTCCGGCAGCTCGGCGGCGGTGGAGCGCAGGTCCGCCAGCGCGGCGTCCAGCCGGTCGTCGGAGACCACGTCGACCCGGTCCCCGGTGTCGAGCACCAGCGGACTGTCGCAGAGCACCAGGTAGTCCACCTGGTCGCCGCCCTCGCGGAGCAGGCAGACGGTGGAGGACGGGGTGCCCGGGTGGTCCAGGTCGCACTGGCCGTCGTGGTCCGCCCGCACCGCCAGGATCGCCGCCGCCAGGCTGCTCATGAGGGTGGCCGCCGGGCGGGACGCGACGGCCAGGCCGATCCGGGCGGCCAGGTGCCGCACGTACCAGGCCGGCCCGTGAACGCAGCCGGTGTCGAAGCCCTCCGGCGCGGTCGCCCCGTCGAGGACGCCCACCAGCGGGCCGAACCGGAACACCACGTCCTCGTTCTCCAGCCGCCCTGGTGCCGGGTCGGAGGCGGAGCGTACCCGCATCATCGGCGCCGTACCGACCGGTTGGGCCGGCCGGCTGCCGGTCGCGTACCGGCGATCTGGTGCCCCCATCCGTCTGCTCCCTCCGTCCCCGCCCGCCGCCTACCCGGACCGCCGGTGCCCATGCCGGGACGGGCGGACTCGCGGGGGACGCGGCCGGTCAGCGCCGCCGGTTCCGGGCCCGGGACGAGCGCAGCCGGCGGAGCCGGCCGACCAGCACCGGCTCGGCGGCGAGCGCGGCCGGCTGGTCGAGCAGGGCGTTGAGCAGTTGGTAGTAGCGGGTCGCGGAGAGCCCGAAGGTGTCCCGGATGGCCTGTTCCTTGGCGCCCGCGTGCTTCCACCACTGCTGCTCGAAGGCGAGGATCTTCCGTTCCCGCTCGGTCAGCCCGTCGGCCTCACCGGGCTCCGCCGCCGGAGCCGCCGGAGCCGCCGGAGCCGCCTCCGCGGGCACCTCGTGCGGCGGCGCGGACTCGACCGCGGGGGCGGAGCGGGGTGGCGGGACGGTGACGCCGGCCTCCCGGCGCACGACGTCGGCGGTCCCGGACGGCTCGGGCCGGTCGTCGGTGACGGCCCGCTCCGTGGCGTCGGCGGGCATGGCGCTCCTCACGAGAACGGGCGACCGGCACGACGGCGCCGGCCGGGGGGACCCCAGCGTAACCAGGGTCCGCCCGGCCCGCATCGGACGCGGCGTCCGGTCAGGAGATGTCGCGCCGGCGCATCGTCCAGAACGCGCCGATCAGCACCGCAGCGGCGCCCAGCCCGAACACCAGGGCCGACTGCTGCCAGGTGACCACGAGCTTCGCCGGTTCGCACGCGCCCTTGGCGAACTGGCAGGTGTCGTAGTCGAACAGTTCCGCCTGCTTCATGAACCAGGACTGGGCGTACGTGGAGAGCACGTACCGGTCGCCGAACGGGACGGAGAGCACGTTCACCGCGATCCGGATGCCGATCTCGCTGATCGCGAAGATCGCCACGGCCGCGCCGAGCGCCATCGCGGTGTGCCGCCCCAGCGAGGCGAGCGCGAAGGCGACCGCGCCGACCAGCAGGATGAGCCCGACCGCCCGCAACCCGTCCAGGCCGATGGAACGCCACACCCCGGCGGTCACCTTGGCGGTGGTTCCCCGGTAGCGGCCGATGAGCCAGAAGGCGAGGGTCCAGAAGGCGCCGAGCACCAGGCTCACCCCGAGCACGGTGGTGAGCAGCGCGGCCAGCTTGGTGCCCAGCACGGCGAGCCGTTTCGGCCGCCAGAGCAGCAGGTTCATCATCCCGCCGGTGCTCCACTCGGCGCCCACGTAGGAGGCGCCGACGATGAACGCGAAGAGCGCCACCGCTCCGGCGAAGACCGCGATGAACATGGGGAACTCGGCCCGGAAGTCGAACTGGTAGGGCAGGTTCCACTTCGGGTCGAACATCTCCGGCTGCGGCTGCCAGTCCCGGCCGCAGTTCGGGCCGTACCGGTCCTCGGTGTTCTGGTCGCCGCGGGCCTTGGCGGCGTCGCAGTCCGCGACCGACTTCTTCCAGTCCTCCACCGCCCGCTGGTACTGGGCGTCGGACTCGACCTGGGCGGCCGCCACCACCTCCTTGGAGAGTTGGTGGCTGGAGAAGCTGAACGCGGTGGCCACCGTGGCCAGCCCGAGCAGCAGCAGGACGAGCAGCAGCCGGGTGACCCGGCGCTTGCCGAGCCGGCGCAGTTCGGTGACGTACAGGCTCATGCGCCCCAACCTCCCGTGGTGGCGCCGCTGCCCGGCTCACCGACCTTCATGGACTGGTCGACCTGCCGGTGCTGGCCGGGAACCGGCGCGGTGGCGGTCAGTTCGAGGAAGACGCTCTCCAGGTCGACCGCGACGGGGGTCAGCTCGCTGACGTAGAGGCCCTGCTCGGCGAGGACCCGGCTGACCGCGGCCGGCTTGTCGACGCCGGCGAGCATCAGGTGGTCGGGCTCGGCGGTGACGCGGATCCCGGCCCGGGTCAGGGTCTCGGCGGCCTGCGGCAGGTCGGTGACCGCCTCCAGGCGGACCCGCACGGCGCCCTGCGAGTGCGCCGCGAGCACCTCGTCGACCGGCCCGAACGCGACCCGTCGGCCCAGCGAGATGATGGTGACCGAGTCGCAGATGAGCTGGATCTCGCCGAGGATGTGGCTGGAGAGCACCACGGTCATCCCCGCGGCGGCGAGGTCCCGCATCAGCCCGCGCATCTCCCGGATGCCGCCCGGGTCGAGGCCGTTGGCCGGCTCGTCCAGGATCAGCAGCTTCGGGTTCTTGAGCAGCGCGGAGGCGACCGCGAGCCGCTGCTTCATGCCGAGCGAGTAGGTCTTCACCCGCTCTCCGGCCCGGTCGCGCAGCCCGACCAGCTCCAGCACCTCGTCGACCCGCTGCCGGGGCAGCTCGCCGGCCTGGGCGAGCAGCCCGAGGGTGTCCCGGGCGGAGAAGTGCGGGAAGAACTGTGGGCTCTCCACGATGGCCCCGACCTGCCCGGCGACCGCGGGCAGCGCCTGCGGCAGCTCCTGGCCCAGGATGGCCATCCGGCCGCCGTTGGGCCGGATGAGCCCGAGCAGCGTGCGCAGGGTGGTGGTCTTGCCCGAGCCGTTCGGGCCGAGGAAGCCGTGCACCTGGCCGGCCTCGACCCGCATGTCGAAGCCGTCGAGCGCGTGGCGCACCCCGCGTTTCCGGCTCCGGTACGTCTTGCGGAGACCCTCGATCTCCAGGACAGCCGACAAGCTGACCTCCCCCGATGAGTAGGTGACAGCGGACACCATACGCGGTATGCAGCCGGAGACAATACCCGGTATGCATCGGGGTTTTCCCGGATTCGGGGTCAGGCGCGCAGGGAGGCGCGCCAGGCGCGTCAGGGAGGCGCGTCAGGCGCAGACGACGTGCACGCCCGCGTCGCGGAACGCCTGCACCACGGCAGGAGACGCGCCGGAGTCGGTCACCAGCGACTCGATCCGGTCCACCGGGCAGATCCGGGCGAAGGCGTGTCCGCCCAGCTTGGACGAGTCGGCGATGACCACGACGCGCTTGGCCCGGGCCACCATGAGGCTGTTCATGGCCGCCTCGCCCTCGTGGTGGGCGGCGGCGCCGAGCTGCGGGTCGATGGCGTCCACGCCGAGCAGCGCCACGTCCAACGTCACCTCGCGCAGCAGCGCCCCGCCCAGCGGGCCCACCAGCTCGAACGACTTGGGCCGGACCACGCCGCCGGCCACCACCACCTTCATCCGCGAGCGCACCAGCAGCTCGTTGGCGATGTTCAGGGCGTTGGTGACGACGGTGAGCTGCGCGCCCTCGGCGCTGGTGTTCAGGTCGGGGCGGACCGCGAGGGCCCGGGCCACCTCCGTGCTGGTGGTGCCGCCGTTCAGGCCGACCACGGTGCCCGGCGAGACGAGCGCGGCGGCAGCCGCGCCGATCCGCTGCTTCTCGGCCGAGTGCTTCGCCGTCTTGTAGCGCAGCGGCAGGTCGTAGGAGACGCCGTTGGCGACCGCGCCGCCCCGGGTCCGCGTGATCATCTGCTGCTGGGCGAGCTGGTCGAAGTCACGCCGGATGGTGGCCTGGGAGACGTCCAGGCGCTCGGCCGCCTCCTCGACGCTGACCCGGCCGCTGTCGGTCAGCATCTCGAGCAGCGCGTTCCATCGGGCGTAGCGGTCCACCGCGGGGGCCTCCACTGGCTCTTGCACGAACGGTGATTGATTGCGTGCACAGTAGTGCGCGAAACTGGTCAGGCGCAAAACCCTGTCCTGCGCGATCTGGGAGCCGGTTGCCACGGCCACCTCGAATCGCGCAGAATGACGCGCGAAAGGCGGCCATATCGCGCCGTATTGCGCAAGGTCTCCCCTGGCGAGGAGTTGTCATGGCGTACGTGCACGCGGAGATCGCGAGCCAGCCCGACTGCTGGCGGGAGGCGGCGCGGCTCGCCCCGACCGTCGCCGACCGCCTGCCGCGCCCCGGCGAGCGGGTCGCCGTCGTCGGGTGCGGCACGTCGTGGTTCATGGCGGCCGCGTACGCCGGGCTGCGCGAGCGCGCCGGCCAGGGCGAGACCGACGCCTTCCAGGCCAGCGAGTTCCCCACCGGCCGCCGCTACGACCGGCTCATCGCCATCACCCGCTCCGGCACCACCACCGAGGTGCTGGACCTGCTCGCCGCGCTGCGCGGGCAGGTGCCCACCACGGTCCTGGTGGGCGACCCCGCCTCGCCGGCCGTCGAACTGGCCGACGCGGCGGTGCCCCTGCCCTTCGCCGACGAGCGCTCGGTGGTGCAGACCCGCTTCGCCACCACCGCGCTCGCGCTGCTCCGCGCCCACCTCGGCGAGGACCTGGGCCGGCTCGCCGCCGACGCCGAGGTGGCCGTCCGGGCCCCGCTGCCCATCGACCCGGCCGCCATCGAGCAGGTCACCTTCCTCGGCCGGGGCTGGACCGTCGGGCTGGCCCAGGAGGCCGCGCTGAAGTGCCGGGAGGCGGCCACCTTCTGGGCCGAGGCGTACCCGGCCATGGACTACCGGCACGGCCCCATCTCGATCGCCGCCCCGGGCCGGCTGGTCTGGGCGTTCGGCGGGATCCCGGAGGGGCTGCCGGAGGACGTGGCCGCCACCGGCGCCGCCTTCGTGCACAGCCGCACGCACGGCTGCCACACCGTGCTGACCAGCTGGGCCGCCGGGCGCAACCCGGTCGACCCGATGGCCGACCTGATCCTCGCCCAGCGCTTCGCCGTCGCGCTGGCCACCAGCCGCGGCCTCGACCCCGACGCGCCCCGGCACCTGACCCGCTCCGTGGTGCTCGCATGACCCCAGGCGACGAGGTCGTCGTCGCGCTGGACGTGGGCGGCACCGGGATGAAGTGCGCCCTGGTCCGGCCGGACGGCACCACCGTGCACGCCGAGCGGCACGCCACCGACGCGGCGCGCGGCCCCGAGGCGGTGGTCGGCACGATCCTGGACGTGGCCGAGGGGCTGGCCGGCAAGGCCCGCGCCGACGGGCTCACCCCGGTGGCCTGCGGCATCGCCGTGCCCGGGGTGGTCGACGAGGCCCGCGGGGTCGCGGTCTGGTCGGCGAACGTGGGCTTCCGGGACGTACCCCTGCGGGACCTGGCGCGGGAGCGGCTCGGCCTGCCCACGGCGCTCGGCCACGACGTGCGGGTGGGCGGCCTGGCCGAGGCCCGGCTCGGCGCCGGGCGGGACGCCGGCCACGTGCTCTTCGTCGCGATCGGCACCGGCATCGCCGCCGCCCACGTGGTCGACGGGTCGGCCGCCGTCGGCGCGCACGGCGCCGCCGGGGAGATCGGGCACATCCTGGTACGCCCCGACGGCCCGCCCTGCGGCTGCGGCCGCCCCGGCTGCCTGGAGGCGGTGGCGTCGGCGTCGGCGATCGGCCGCCGCTACGCCGAGCTGTCCGGCGCCCCCGCCACCGCCGCCGAGGTGGCCGACCGGGCGGCGACCGGCGAGCCGCTGGCCGGCCAGGTCTGGCGGGAGGCGGTCGAGGCGCTCGCCGACGGCCTGGCCACCGGGCAGGCGCTCTTCGACGTGGCGACCATCGTGATCGGCGGCGGGCTGGCCCAGGCCGGTCCCCGGCTGTTCGACCCGCTGCGCACGGCGCTGCGCGAGCGGCTGACCTTCCACCGGGAGCCGCGCCTGGTCGCCGCGGCCCTCGGCGACGAGGCGGGCTGCCTCGGCGCCGCCCTGCTGGCCCTGGACACCCTGGCGAAGGAGAGCCGATGACCCTGCGCGTGACCGGCAAGGTGGTGACCCCGACCGGCGTGATCCGGCAGGGTTGCGTCGAGATCGCGGGCGACCGGATCCAGGCGGTCGCCGAGTACCCGACGGTGCGCGACGGGCACTGGATCGTGCCGGGCTTCGTGGACATGCACACCCACGGCGGGGGCGGGCACACCTTCACCACCGGTGACGCGGAGTCGGCCCGGCAGGCCGCCGACTTCCACCTCGGGCACGGCACCACCACGCTGCTGGCCAGCCTGGTCAGCTCCCCGTTCCCGCTGATGCGCGAGGCCACCGCCGCCTACCGGCCGCTGGTCGAGTCCGGGGTGCTGGCGGGCGTCCACTTCGAGGGGCCCTACCTGTCGGCGGCCCGCTGCGGCGCGCAGAACCCGGAGTTCCTCCGCGACCCGTCCACCGAGGAGCTGGCCGAGCTGATCGAGCTGGGCGGCGGCGCGGTCCGGATGGTCACCCTGGCCCCCGAGCGGGACGGCGCGCTGGAGGCGATCAAGCTGCTGGTCGGCCACCGTGTGGTGGCGGCGGTCGGGCACACCGACGCCACCTGGGAGCAGACCCGGGCGGCCGTGGCGGCCGGCGCGAGCGTCGGCACCCACCTGTTCAACGGGATGCGCCCGGTGCACCACCGCGAGCCGGGGCCCGTGGTGGCGCTGCTGGAGGCCCCGAACGTGGTCTGCGAGCTGGTCGCCGACGGGGTGCACCTGCACCACGGCATGCTCGGCTTCGCCACCTCGGTGGCCGGCCCGGACCGGGCCGCCCTCATCACCGACGCGATGGCCGCCGCCGGCATGCCCGACGGCGAGTACGAGCTGGGCGGCCAGGCCGTCACCGTGGCCGACGGGGTGGCCCGGCTCAGCCGGGACGGCGCGATCGCCGGCAGCACGCTGACCATGGACGCCGCCCTGCGGCACGCCGTCGGCGCGGGGATTCCCCTGCCGGACGCCTGCCGGATGGTCGCCACCACCCCGGCCCGGGCCATCGGCCTCGGCGACCGGGTGGGCGCGCTCCAGGCCGGCCTCCGGGCCGACCTGGTCGTCCTCGACGACGACCTCAACGTCCTCCGGGTGATGCGCGGCGGCGCCTGGGTGGAGTGACGCGGCGGGGGGTGTTCAGCCCGCCGTGGGCACCTCGACGCCGAGCACCGCCTGCTCGTCCGGGCGGTGCACCAGCACGTCGGCCAGGTACGACTGCACCGCCTGGCGCATGCCGACGTCCCGACCGGCCCGCTCGGAGAGCAGCCACTTGTGCTCGATGATCTGGGCGAACAGCTCCTGCGGCTCCAGCTTGCGGCGCAGGTGCGCGGGCACCGCCCGGACCACCGGCTCGAACACCTCGGTGAGCCAGCGGTGCGCGGCCTGCTGCTCGTCGGTCAGGTCGCTCTCCACCCGGTACGCGTCCAGGTCGTTGAGGAGCTTGCGCGCCTGGTTCTCCTCGGCGTCCAGGCCGGTGAGCCGGAGCAGCCGCCGGGTGTGGTAGCCGGCGTCGACCACCTTGGGCCGGACGAGGTAGCGCCCGTTGTCGACGGTCGACATGGCCACCTCGGCGACGTCGAAGCCGAGCTCGTTGAGGCGGCGGATCCGGCCCTCGATGTCGTGCCGGGCCTCCCGCTCGATCTGCTGCTCGTAGGTGATCTCGTGCCAGAGCCGCTCGTAGCGCCGTACGACCTCGTCGCACACCACCTCGGGGTCGATCGACTCGTGCAGCAGGCCGGCGGCCTGGAGGTCGAGCGCCTCGCCGAAGATGTTGACCCGGGCGATCTCCAGGTCCTCCCCGCGCTGGCCGTTGGAGAGCGACGGGTGCAGCGCCCCGGTCTCGGCGTCGACCAGGTAGGCGGCGAAGGCGCCCGCGTCCCGCCGGAACAGCGTGTTCGACAGCGAGCAGTCGCCCCAGAAGAAACCGGTCAGGTGCATCCGCACGATCAGCGCGGCCAACGCGTCCAGCAGCCGGTTCATCGTCTCCGGCCGCAACGTGTTGGAGAACAGCGCCCGGTAGGGCAGCGAGAACTGGAGGTGCCGGGTGATCAGCACCGGGTCGAGCGGCTCGCCGTCGTCGGTCTGCCGGTCGGCCACGATCGCAATCGCCTCGACCGACGGGAAGTCGATCCGCTCCAGCGCCCGGAGCAGGTCGTACTCCCGTTCGGCGACCCGCTCGCCGGTCTCCTTCACGGCGTAGACGTAGCCGCCGAGCCGGACGAACCGCACGATGTGCCGCGAGATGCCCTGTGGCAGCGCGACCAGGTGCTCGGCAGGCCACTCCGCCAGCGGGGTCGACCAGGGAAGGTCGAGCAGCGCCGGGTCGACGAGGGCCGAGGTGATCCGCACGGCCACAAGTGTGACCGCTCACCCGGCCGAACGCCTCCCTTCGTGGTTGGGCCCACAGCCGCCCCCGCCCGCGCCGGTCCGGGGCCGCGGGCGGCCGGTAGCGTGGTCGCGTGCGGGAGATCACTGGGGTACGCCGGATGCCGCGCCTCCGGCCCGTCCGGCCGGCCGGCTGGTGGTTCGACGGGCTGCTGCTCGCCGCCCTGGTGGCGCTCACCGTGGCGCTGGCCAGCGGCCACCTCCTCGGCCTAGACCGGGCCGTCGTCGACTGGGCGGACTCGCACCGGCCCGCCGCGGCGTTCTGGGTGGCCCGGGTGCTCAACCTCCTGGGCCAGGGCACCCCGCTGACCCTGCTGGCCGCCGCGGTGGGCGTGGTGGTGGGCCTGCGGCTCCGCTCGGTGCGCCCGATCCTGCCGCCGGTCGTCGCCTTCCTGCTCACCAACCTGACGATCGGGCCGCTGAAGCTCTGGACGGACCGCGCGGCGCCGAGCGCCAGCGTCAAGCCGCCCTACCTGCCCGAGGCGGACACGGTCCGGCTCTTCCACACCGAGGGCGTCTACGGAATGTCGTACCCGTCGGGGCACGTGGCCAACGCGATCGTCTGGTACGGCGTGCTCGCCCTGCTGATCCCGGCGCTGCTGCGCACGGTCGGCCGGACCGTCCCGGCCCGGCTGGTCACCGTGGTCCGGGTGCTGCCGCCGCTGATCGTTCTCTCCACCACCACGTACCTGGGCTGGCACTGGCTGACCGACTCGGTCGCCGGGCTGCTGCTCGGCCTGCTGCTGGACCGGTTGCTGCACCGGGTGCCCTGGGACGACCTGCCGTTGCCCGGCCCGCTGCGCCACCGGGACCGGCCGTTCACCTCCGCCGCGTAATCTGCGCCGATGGCAGAACTGGCGCGCCGGCTGGGCGTACCCGACGCGGTCGTCATCGGCCTGGGGTCGATGCTCGGCGCGGGCGTCTTCGTCGTCTTCGCCCCCGCCGCGGCGGCGGCCGGCGGCGCCGGCCTGCTGGTCGCCCTGGCCCTCGCCGGCTTCATCGCCTTCTGCAACGCGACCAGTTCCGCCCGGCTCGCCGCCCGCTACCCGGAGTCCGGCGGCACCTACGTCTACGGCCGGGAGCGGCTGCACCCGTTCGCCGGGTTCCTCGCCGGCTGGGGCTTCGTGATCGGCAAGACCGCGAGCTGCGCCGCCATGGCCCTGACCATCGGGGCGTACCTCTGGCCGGGGCGGGCGCGGCTCGTCGCGGTCCTCGCGGTGCTGGCCGTGACCGCCGTGAACCTGCGCGGCATCGGGAAGACCGCGGCGGCCACCCGGGTGCTGGTCGGCGTGGTGCTCACCGTGCTCGCCGTGGTGGCGGTGACCGGCGCCCCGGACGTCGCGACCGACCGGCTGGCCGGCTTCGCCGACACCGGGGTCCGGGGCGTGCTCACCGCCGCCGGCCTGCTCTTCTTCGCCTTCGCCGGTTACGCCCGGATCGCCACGCTCGGCGAGGAGGTCCGCGACCCGGAACGCACCGTCCCGCGCGCGGTGCCGCTGGCCCTCGGCGTGGTGCTGGCCATCTACCTGGTGCTGGCCGTGGTCGCGGTCGGCGTGCTGGGCCAGCAGCGGCTCGCCGACTCGACCGCGCCGCTGGCCGAGGTGGTGACCGCGGCCGGGCTGCCCGGCCTGGCCTGGCTGGTGCGGGCCGGGGCGACCGTGGCGGTGACCGGGGTGCTGCTCTCCCTGCTGGCCGGGGTGGGGCGGACCACGCTGGCGATGGCCCGCCGCCGGGATCTGCCGGGCGCGCTGGCCGCCGTGCACCCGCGCTACCGGGTGCCGCACCGCGCCGAGCTCGCCGTGGCCGCCGTGGTGATCGTCGTGGTGTCGCTGGTCGACGTCCGCGGCGCGATCGGCTTCTCCAGCTGCACGGTGCTCGTCTACTACGCGATCGCCAACGCCTCGGCGCTCACCCTGGGCCGGGACCCGGCCCGGAAGCTACCGGTGCAGCTGCTCGCCGCGCTGGGGCTGGTCGGCTGCCTGCTGCTCGCGGTCAACCTGCCGGTCGCCAGCGTGCTCACCGGCTTCGGCGTGCTCGCCCTCGGCGCCGTCTGGTACGCCCTCCGCCACACCACCCGCGCGACCTGACCCCGGTCACTCGTCGGGTTGGCGGGGGGCCGGGGCGCCGGCCGGGGCGGGCGGCGGCACGGGCGTGGTCTCGCGGAGCAGGGCGGTCAGCCCGGCCCGCCGGGCCACCACGGTCAGCCGGTCCCCCGCGTGGATCACCATGCGCGGGTCGGTGGACCACTCCGTCTTCTGCCCGGCCCGGGTGTGGGCCAGCAGGCGCACCTCGCCGGGGCGGGCCACCGCGGCGAGCGGCCGGCCGTCCAGCGGGGAGCCGGCCACCACCGGCACCTCGGTGACCAGCAGCGCGTGCCGGTCGACCGGGATGGTGGCGATCACGGCGCGGTCCAGCATGGCCGCCGCGAACGCCGGTGCGGCCAGGTACGACACGCTGCGCGAGATGCCGATGCCGAACGCCTGCTGGATCCGCTCGGCGAAGTCGCCGTCGAAGAGGCGCAGCACCACCCGCAGGTCGGGGTCGAGGGACCGGGCGTTGAGCGCGGCGCGGAGGTTGATCCCGTCGTCGGTGGAGACCACCACGAGCGCCTGGCAGGTGTCGACGGAGGCGGCCCGCAGCGTCTCCTCCTGACCGGCGTCCCCGATGATCAGCGGCACGCCGAGCCGGTGCGCCAGCGGGGCGCCGCGCGCCTCCGGGTTCTTGTCGATGACCACCACCTCGACCCCGAAGTCGTGCAGTTGCGCCATGACCCGCGTGCCGATGTTGCCGAGCCCGACCACCACCACGTGCCCGGACCGGTCGGGCTGGATCCGGCCGGCGTGCAGGGCGAGCCGGGCGTTCACGATGCCGTCGACCACGGCGGCCGTGATGAGCGGGATGAGCGCCAGCCCGGCCAGGTTGAGCACCACCTGCATGACCTGGGCGGCGAGCGGCTTGTTGACGTCCGGATCCTGCCCGCTGAGGGTGGTGACCAGGGTGAGGTAGAGCGCCTCGGACCAGGTCACGTCCGCCGCCCGGGCGTTGAGCCAGCCGAGCACGGCGATCACCGCGAGCAGCACCAGCACGGCCACGCCGATCTTGCGGGTGGCGAAGCTGCGGAGCGCCCGGAGCAGCACCGCCACGGGCTGCCGGCGACGGCGGGCGCGGACCAGCCGGCGGGCGGCCAGCTCGGTGCCGGGCGGCCGCCCGGTCGCCTCGGCCAGCACCACGTCGGCGGCGGACTCGTCGGCGGGCAGCACCCGGACCAGCTCCGGGTCGGTGGTGACGGCCAACCCGCTGACCACGTCCTGCGGGCGTACGTCGGCGCGGCGGGCCACGTAGAGGGTGCGGCCGGCGTGCCGGAAGTGGGTGGGGGCCAGCTCGCCGAGGGCGGCGGCCACGAAGGCCGGGGCGGAGATCGAGGCGTCGGAGAGCACCGCCGAGTCGGGGAAGAGCTGCCGCACGCCGTTGGCCAGGCTGGTGTTGAACATCCGGACCACCAGGCGCAGCCGGGGCTCGACCTCCTGGGCGCAGAGCGCGGCGTGCATGTTGCCCACGTCGTCCTGGTGCAGCAGGGCCAGCCCGTCCGCCCCGGCCAGCCCGGCGCTGCGGAAGGTGGCCTCGTCGAGCCGGTCGGCCCGGACGACCTGGACGCCGGGGAGATCCCGCCCGTCGGGCCCCTCGGAGCGGCGGCGCTCGGGCACCACCAGGGTGACCCGCACCCGGCCGGCGGGCGGGTCGGTGGCGAGCAGCGACCGGACCACCCAGTAGGCCAACGGGTCCGAGCCGCAGACCACGTAGTGCGGGCGCACGTCGCCGTTCATCTTCAGCCGCCATCCGGTCGCCCGGCGCGCGCGGTCGCGGAGGGGCTCGGCCATGTCCGGATCGTAGTCAGTCGCTCGCAGCGCGCGCAGCCCCCTCGATCATGAACGCATGGTGCCGGCCAGTACGGGTAGAGCACCGCCATGCAGACGTTCCTGCCGTATCCGGACTTCCTGGCCAGCGCCCGGACGCTGGACCAGAAGCGGCTGGGCAAGCAGCGCGTGGAGACCATCCAGGTGCTGCGCGGGCTGACCCGGCCGGACTACGGCTGGCGCAACCACCCGGCGGTGAAGATGTGGGCCGGGTACGAGGAGGCGCTGACCCGGTACGGCCTGGACATGTGCGCGGTGTGGTGCGAGCCGGGCCGGGCGGACACCTGCGCGGCCACCATGGCCACCGACCTCGCCACGGCCTGCGGCATCGCCGTCATCCGCACCCAGGCGGAGCTGGCCGAGGCCGGCGAGCTGCCGCCCTGGCTGGGCCGGGAGGACCTGCACCGCAGCCACCGGTCGTCGCTGCTGCGCAAGGACCCGGCGCACTACGGCCCGCAATTCGACGGCGTCCCGCCCGACCTGGAGTACGTCTGGCCGGCGTCGGACCGGCCGCGCCGCTGTCCGCTGCCGCCGGAGGCGTGAGCCGGCAGACTGGAGGCTCCCGTCGGGCGGAGGCGCAGATGGCACTGTCGCGGGTGGTCGGCCGGCTCATCGGCGTACGCCGGCATCTGGTGGACCGCGGCGGTGGTGGCGCCCCGCGCGTGCCGAGGCCGGTGCGGGCCGTGGTGGTCGGCGGCGGCATAGCCGGCATGTCGGCGGCGGTGGTGCTGGCCGAACGCGGCGTCCAGGTGACCGTGCTGGAGGCGGCGCCGCACCTGGGCGGCCGGCTCGGCGCGTGGCCGGAGGAACTGCCGCACGGCGTCCAGCGCAACGAACACGGCTTCCACGCCTTCTTCCGGCAGTACTGGAACTGGCGGAACATCCTGCGCCGGGCCGACCCGACCCTGCGCTTCCTGAAGCCGGTTCCCGGCTATCCGATCCTCTCCGCCGAGTGGCCGACCGAGGAGTTCGGCCGGCTGCCGCCCGCACCGCCGGCCAACCTGCTCGCCCTGCTGCTGCGCAGCCCCAGCGTCCGCCTGCCCGACCTGCGGGCCATGGACCGGGACGCGGCGCTGCCGCTGCTCACCTACGACCCGGAGCGCACCTACGCCGAGTTCGACACCCGGACCGCCGACGAGCTGCTCACCTCGCTGCGGCTGCCGGACCGGGCCCGGGCCATGCTCTTCGAGGTCTTCTCGCACTCGTTCTTCAACCACGAGGCGGAGATGTCGGCCGCCGAGATGATCACCCAGTTCCACTTCTACCTGCTCGGCAACCCGGAAGGGCTGGCCTTCGACTGCCCGGACCGGGACTACGCCACGGCGATCTGGGAGCCGCTCGCCCGGCACGTCGAGCGCCATGGCGCCCGGATCCGCACCGGCACGGCCGCCGCCCGGCTGGACCGGACGCCGGACGGCTGGCGGGTCACCACCGCCGGCGGCGACACCCACGAGGCCGGGCACGTGGTGCTCGCCGTCGACCCGCCGGCGCTCGCCGCGCTGGTCGCCGCCTCCCCCGGCCTGCTCGCCGCGGCGCCCGAGCTGGTGGCCCGGATGCCCGCGTTCGGCCGGCCCGGTCCGCCGTACGCGGTGGCGCGCTACTGGATGGAGGGCGACGTGCGCCCGGACCGGGCGGTGTTCAGCGGGGTGTCCCGCCAGCCCACCCTGGATTCGGTGACCCTCTACCACCGGCTGGAGGACGAGCCGCGGCGCTGGGCGGGGCGGACCGGCGGCTCGGTGGTGGAGCTGCACGCGTACGCCTGCGAGCCGGACGTGCCGGCCGAGGAGCTGGCCGAGCGGATGCGGGTGGAGCTGACCGCGCTCTGGCCGGAGGCGGCCGCCCTGCGGGTACGCGCACTGCGCGCCCGGGTCGAGGCGCAGGCGCCCGCGTTCACCCCGGGCAGCCACGCGGGGCGGCCGGGGGTGCGCACCGGGGCGCCCGGCCTCTACCTGGCCGGCGACGGCATCCGGACCGAGTTCCCGAGCGCGTTGATGGAACGGTCGGCGGCGACCGGGATCGTGGCCGCCAACCACATCCTGCGGGCGGAGGGGGCGGCGGCCGAACCGGTCAGCTCGGTCCGCCCGCGCGGCCTGCTGGCCGCCCGCCGCTGATACGAAACAGTTCATAAGCCCTCAAAAGCTGCACTAGTCTCGACAGACTCCGTCGCACGGGAGGTCGGGAGGGTGAGTACGGCGCTGCGGGTGGACGACGAGCGGGACGACGCGTACGGGCTGCTCCGCGACGAGCGGGCGTGCGTGGTCACCGCGCTGCGCCTGGGCTGGTCGATGGCGGACACCTACCACCACGCGCAGACCACCGACCTGGCCGACGACGCGGACCGGCCCGCGGCCGCCCCACCGAAGCTCTCCAACGTCACCGAGCTGCCGGGGCGGCTCCGGCTCGGGATGAACCTGGACGGGGTGGAGGTGGCGCTCGCCCAGATCGCCGCGCTCACCGCGCCCGGCCGGCCGCTGCCGTCCACCGCCGCCGCCCGGGCCGCCGCCGGGGCGGACCGGGAACCGCTGCTGCTCGCCCTCGACGAGCTGAACGTCGAGGTGCTGCGCTGGACGATGGCCACCAACCACCGGGTGGGCCTGGCCTACCGGCTCGGCCGGTCGCTCGCCGACACGGTCCGGCACGGCGACGGCCACCAGCTGGTCGGGCGGTTCGGCGGGCGGCAGGTCCAGATCAGCCGGTGGCTGGACGAGCTGGCCAGCGTGCTGCCCCCGTACTCGGCGGCGGTGGTGCGCCAATCGCTGGCCGCGTGGGCGGCGGCGGTCACCCGGGCCGCGATCGGCGACCCGGGCGAGGCGGGGCTGGCGGAGCTGGCCCGCGAGCTGCGCAACCAGGGTGAGCTGTGGCGGGGCGTGCTCACCGGCGGCCTGCACCCGCGCGACCTGCTGGACGAGGAGAACTGGGCCGTGGTGGCCCGGAACCTGATCATCCGGGACCGGAAGCTGGTCGTGCAGGCGGCCCGGGGGATCTTCTGGCCGGTGCTCGTACCCCTGCTGGTGGTGCTGCTGGCGGTGGTCGGGGTGAGCGCCGCGGCGGCGGCCGGCTCCCCCACCACCCGGGCCGCGGTGGCCCTGGTCGGCCTGGGCGCCGGGCTCACCGCGATCTGGCGGTCGGTCTCCGCGCCGGCCCTGTCGGTGGCCGCCGAGGTGAACCGGCCGCTGCTGGAGAGCGAGCTGGTGGTGCAGATGGCCACCCGGATCGGCCGCCCGCTCACCGCGGCGCGCGCCGCCGGTCGGGCCGGCCGGCAGCGGCCGGCGCCGGACGGTGGATCGAAATACGTTGCCCGCCTTTCCGGGGCGGATCTACCGTGAGCGCGCAAGGTCAACCACCGCTCAGGGAGCCGTCGATGTCGCTGCGACACGCCACCACGATGCCGTCGTGGCTGGTCAGCGACGGTTGCCGAGCCGAAGGTCCCCGCCCCGGGTGGCCCGACTGACGCGCCCGCGCGTCCCCGTCGTCGCCGCCCGGTCCCGTGGACCGGGCGGCTTTTTGCTGCCGTACCACCGATCGTGAAGGGAGAGCCCGGTGGACGCCGTCCTCGTCATCAACGCCGACCTCGGCCCGCTGCACCGGGTCACCGTCCAGCACGCGATCCGGATGCTCTGCCGGCGGGTCGCCGAGATCCACGAGGCCGAGCCGGACCAGGTCATCGGGGTCTTCCCGATGCCGCGCGTGGTCCGCCTCGTCCGGTACGTGGTGACGCGCTGGCGGTTCAGCGCCGGCCCGGCCTGGTCCCGGGGCGGGGTGCTGCGCCGCGACGGCCGGCGGTGCGCCTACTGCGACGGCCCGGCCAGCACCGTCGACCACATCCTGCCCCGCTCGCGCGGCGGCCGGAACACCTGGGGGAACACCACCGCCGCCTGCTACGCGTGCAACCAGCGCAAGGGCGACCGGACCCCGGCCGAGGCGGGCATGCCGCTGCGGCGGGAGCCGGTGACGCCGAGCTGGGCCGCCCTGGCGCGGTGACGGACGGCCGGCGGGCACAGGGGGTCGCGTCGGAGGTACGCCTCCGGCGCGGCGCCCGCCGGTCCCGGCGTCAGCCGGCGGCGCGCGGGGTCCAGCCGAAGCGCGGGGCCCGGCGTTCGGAAACCGCCGCGATCCCCTCGCGGGCCTCGCCGCTCTCCCGCACCTGCCCGTGCCACCAGGCGATCCGGTCGGCGTCGGCGCGCCCGTCGACGATCTCCTTGGCCGCGGCCACGGTGAGCCGGGAGCGCTCGGCGATGGTGGCGGTGACCGCGGCCACCCGGGCGGCGAGCGCGTCGGCCGGCAGCACCTCGTCGACCAGCCCGATCCGCAGCGCCCGCTCGGCGTCGACCAGCTCGCTGGTGAAGAGCAGGTGCTTGGCCGCGGACGGCCCGACGAGCGTGGCCAGCCGCCGGGTGGTCGGCGCGGGATAGACCAGCCCCAGCCGCGCCGGGGGTACGCCGAACCGGGCGTCCGCCGCGGCGAGGCGCAGGTCGCAGGCGACGGCGAGCTGGCAGCCGCCGCCGACGCAGGCGCCCTCGATGGCGGCCACGGTGGGCCGGCCGAACGCGGCCAACCGCTCCTCGGCGGCCACCGCGATGCTGCCGTCCCCGGCCTCCAGCAGCTCGTCCAGGTCGCCCAGGTCGGCGCCGGCGCAGAAGGTGCCGCCGGCTCCGGTGAGCACGAGCACGCGCACCGCCGGGTCGGCCTCCAGTCCGTCGAGCAGCACCGGGAGTTGCCGCCACATGGCCGGCGTCATGGCGTTGCGGCGCGCCGGGTTCCGGATCACCACGGTCGCCACCGGGCCGTCGACCGTGACGGTCAGTTCCGCGTCGGACATGGCTCCGACCGTAACGGGCGGGGCCCGGTGACCACCCGCGTGGGGTGGCCGCCGGGCCCCGGGATCGGACGGTCAGGTCAGGAGACGTTGACCGCGGTGTCGTCGACCACGAAG
>NZ_VSEZ01000016.1:0-130349 GCF_008085935.1 Micromonospora sp. AP08 | reverse complement strand
GGTCCGCGCCTCGGCAGGCGGACAACCGTAAACGGCAGCGCGACCGTCGGTGTCACCGACCGTGCCCGGCACGGTCACGGGCCGGTGTAACGCATCAAGTGAAGCCGGCGTGGGCGGCAGCAGACGAGACCAGACGGCAGCGGGACCCTGCTTGACGGTGCAAAACGGCATTGGATGACACACGACTCTGCGCCGTACCCGCGTTCACACCGAAGTGTCTGTTGGTCCTTCGGTTCCAGCGTTGGCTGTGCGTGACACCATTGCCCTCATGGACGACACGGTGCGGGAGCTGCTTGCCGCTCGCGACGGTCACTTCTTGTTGGAATCAGGCCATCACGGGCATCTCCTGCTCGACCTCGACGCCATGCTGTGGCGGCCCGCAGCCGTCGAGCCGCTCGCGCTGGCGCTTTCCGATTCGCTCAGCGCCTACAACGTCGAGGTCGTGGTGGGTCCACTCGTCGGTGGTGCACTGCTCGCTTACCGAGTCGCTGAGCGGCTAGCCCTGCCGTTTGCCTACGCCGAGCGCGTCGCGTATGCGCCTGGCCCGTTGTACTCCGCCCGCTACCGACTGCCTCAGGCATTCTCTGCCCTCATCAGCGGCAGGCGCGTGGCAATCGTGGATGACGTCATAAACGCCGGATCCGCCGTGCGTTCGACGGCCGCTGCGGTGCGGGAGAGTGGCGCCGAACCGGTCGTGATCGCCGCCCTGCTTCGGCTGGGCGAGACGGCTCTACGGCAGCAATCCCTGGCCCCGGTGCCACTGACAACGCTGGCTTCATGGCCTAACACATTATGGGAACCCCAAGAGTGTCCCCTCTGTACGGCGGGCGTGCCGTTGGAGCAGTCCATCCTTTCCTGCGGCTGAACCCGAGCATCCAGGCCCTTTCTGATCGATGCCAGGCAGCTGCGATCCGTCGCCTGGGAGACGATAGGGCGTGCACTCGGAGAAGGTGATCACGTACCTGCAGATGACGAGTCCTGGCCAGCTGCGGTGGGCGAGAGCTGTCGAGGGCCTGGCCTTGGTGCCGGTCAAGGACCCGGCCGGGGAAAGCTTGTCGCAGTTGCAGGAGGTACACGATCGCATTGCGTTGGCGCATCGGTGGTCGAGCTTGGCATGGTCAAAACGGAACTGGGTCGACTGGCTCAGCGACCCAGCGTTGCAGCACTGGTGGATCCATGTGAACGACAAGCTGGCTGGTTGGGGCTGTCTGCGCTGGCATTCAGGGCCGGAGGTGGAACTGGACACCTTCGGCCTCAGGCCGGAGTACATAGGACATGGATACGGCGGTTACTCCTTGTCACTGCTGACGCATGCTGCGTGGAACCTGCAGGGGCCGCAGAACGGTGTAGAGCCCGGCGGGCGGACGGGGCGCGTCTGGCTGCACACCTCAAGTTGGGATCATCCTCACGCGCTGGCGAACTATCGGGCCCGCGGCTTCGTGCCGGTCAGCAGCTTGCAGCCCCTGTGATGTCCCCTTAGTGCGCGGCGGTCCGAAGCGCTCGCGCCGTGAGTCGAGTCCCTCGCTTTCGACAGCAGCGGCGACAGCAACCGGCCCGGACGAGGATGGCCGCCGGCGGTTGGGCGCGGACAGTCGCCCGAGGTCGCGGACGCCGACGGATCGCGCCGGACGAAGCGCCCAGAACTTGTAAGCGAGGTATCGGGCGGCGGGAGTTCAGTCCGAGTTGCTGCCGTTGCGCCTCGCCCTGGTCAGATGGAGGTGCAGCGCGGCAACCGCGGCAGCTATCAACAGCACGGCCAGAAGGGGCCCGCCAAAGATGATTATCAGGCCAGCTCCGATGTTGGCGCCGATTCCCCCGGCGGTCAGCACCCGCCACGTGAAGCCGACCACGACGCCAGCCCCAACAAGCGGCAACAGCACCCGCCACCACCGGGAATCCAGACGGCAGGTGTACGTGTCCCGGACCAACAAGGCAAGCGCACCGATGACGCCGATGCACGCCAGGACGCCGACGATTCGGTCCCCCACCGGACCAAGGCTGACCGGCCGGATCGCATAGTCCAGCTCGACGCCCTCGGCGGCGAGTTGCCGCGCCTCCTCGTTGGTCAGGTCGCCGATGAGCCCCCAGGACGCGACCGGTGTCGCCAAGATCAGAACGAGCGCCGCGGTCGGAATCGACATACCGCGCTGCTTCGTCATGTCGGTCGCCCCCTCTCCCCACGGCCTTGTCCAGGCCGGTCGCGGGTAAGTATGCGGCCACTGCGTGGGCGGGGGCCTGAGCACGTCTACTCAGCGACGGAGCTCGTGAGCACGGGACGCCATCCTCTTGCCGAGTCAGCAGAGAGTCAGCAAACCGGCCGCGACGCGACGATGACCATTGCAAGGAGCGATAAGGCAGCCAGTGCATGAGCGCACGGCGCGAGCTTCGCTGACACTGGCTGGTGATGGCGACCAGGCTCCCCCCGCCGGGGGTCATGTCCGACGCAGGATGCTGGGCGGGCGCTGCGGGTGAGATCCACGCAAGCCGGCTGCTGGGTCGGTGATGACCTGGGCGTTGACTTCGGGGGCAACCGTCGCATCGAGTCAAGGCGTAGATGAGGGGCAGGCCCGACGGAGGAGGACGGTTGGCCGACCGAACCGAATACGACCAATTTGTGGTCGACCGATCGCCCCGATTGCTGCGGGTCGCCTACCTGCTGACCTGCGACTGGGCAGCTGCCGAGGACTTGCTGCAGACGGCTCTGGTGAAGGCCTGGTTCGCGTGGCCCCGGGTGCACGGCGACGCCGAGGCGTACATCCGCCGGACCATCGTCAACACCTACATCTCCTGGCGCCGTCGCCGCTGGACCGGCGAGATCCCGCAGGCGCTGCCCGAGCGCACCGAAGCAGCCGACCGAGTGACGGAGTACGTCGAACGGGATGCGTTGTGGCGGATGCTCGCCGAGCTCCCGCGACGGCAGCGGGCAGTCCTCGTGCTGCGGTACTTCGAGGACCTCACCGAGGCGCAAATCGCCGAGACGCTCGGCATCAGCGTGGGCACCGTCAAGAGCCAGGCCAGCAAGGGTTTGGCGAAGCTCCGCACGCATCCCGCGCTAGTCGACAGCCCAGACCAGAAGGAGCTCATCCATTGACCGTCGAAGAGGAGCGCCTGCGCCGTCTCCTGACGACGCAGAGCGCTGAAATTCCGACCGGCGTGGACCGTGTGGGCATGCTGCACCGTCGCATTGCCCGGCAGCGACGGGTCCGCGCCGCGGGCGTCGCCGCCGCCGTACTGCTGGCGACCACCGGGACATCGGTCGGCCTGGTCACACGTCAGCCCGCCGACTCGACGCCGTCGCCAATGGCCAGCATGTCCTCCGCAGCCCCGGCTCCAACGGCCACGGCCAGCCCGGTGCCTCCACCGGCCGACGAACTGCTGCCCGAGTATCTCCGCGGGCATCGCCGGATCCTGGCGCGCGAGATGACGCTGCCACGGCAGTCAAGCATCACCTTCACCTTCACCCCGGAGACGGCGGACTTTCAGCTGGGCATCCGATGCGACGACCGATTGGGCGCAGGCTCGGCTCCCGGCCGATCCGACCACCTGATTCAGGTCACGGTCAGCAAGGCCGTGATCGGCACCGGTGACTGCAGCTCGTCGCCGCAGCGCGACGCGATGCTGGTCGACGCTGGGATGAACGGGCACTATCACCGGTGGAGTGACCTTGGAGTTCGGGCGGGGAAACCGGTGACGGTCACCGTCAAGATCGGCAAGCCGCTCGTCGCCGACAACAGGGACCCGCGGCCGGGTGACCCGAGCCACCTCACCGGCACGATGGCGGTCGGTGTCTACACACCGGTGCCGTTCGAGCAATTCCCGATACCGCCCCGACCCGCCGAGCTGGTCGATCTGGACACGGCCGGGGAGTTGGCAACTGGCAATCCGGGTCAGCCCTTCCCTGACCAACTCGGTCAGCTCGACGCCCGCACCACAGCATCGCCGAACGGATCCCACCAGCTCGACCTGGCCATGCCGTTGCAGCTCGACATCTTCATCTGCGCCGTCGCGCCCGGCCGGATCCGCGTACTAGTCGACGGAAAGGAGGTCGAGCGGCGGGCGTTCTACGACTGGACCGGCGAATGCTGGACAGGTGGCGCGTTGGCGGCCGAATACGACCTGCCGCCCAAGTTCAAGGTGCCTGCCCGGACCGGGCAACGGGTGACGGTCACCGTCACCGCCGACAGCTTCACCGTACCCGGTTGGCGGGTCGGCCTCGCTCGCGGCGCCGCCGGCTGACCCGAACGGTCCGGCTGCGGTAAGCGATCCGCCGGGCGGCTGGTGACCCGCCAGCCCGGCCCGATGCCCATCAGCTGGTCATGTCGAGCAGCCAAGCAAGCAGCCAACCCGGCGAGCGGCAGCGGACGATCGCGGACTCCGGCACTTAGCGGCCTCCTCGATCAGTGGAAGCTGGCCGCACCCGCTCACGGCACCGCGCCGAAGATCACCGCCGACATTGCCAGCGCCCCTGACTCCGCTCAGCCAGCTAGCCTCAACGGCGTGACGATCCGGTTCCAGCAAGCCATGCAGCTCATGCGCCGGCATGACCCGCAGGCCAAGGAAGACGGTTTCCACCTCCTGCTGCCCCACGCCGCCGACCACATCGACGAACTCATCGCCGAGTTCGCTCACGAGCGACACGACCACGGCTTGCGCTGCTGGCTGCTCGAACTCATCGGTGAAGCCCGCTCACCCCAAGCGCTGCCGGTACTCACCGAACAACTACACAGCGGCGACGAGTCACTCCGGTCCGGGGCCGCCAAAGGCCTGGAGCAACTCGACATCAAACAAGCGCGGCAAGAGCTGTGGAAAGCACGAGCCAGCGGGCTCATCGACTGACCCTGAACAGCCAGCTGACGAATTGTCACTGCCGTACTAGGCCGTGTCTCCTGGATCTTGGCGGGTGGGATCGAAGGTGAGGTTGAGTAGTTCCAGGCCGGCGACGGGCTGGAAGCCGATGTCGGTGTAGAGCGTCAGAGCGGGGGTGTTGTCGGCCTCGGTTTGGAGTGAAACGCGATGCGCGCCAGCGGCACGGGCGTTGTGGATGACGTGCTGGAGTAGGGCGTTCGCGATGCCGCTGCGGCGATGGTGCGGGGCCACGTAGAGGTCGCGGATCGACCATGAGGTGCTCAGCATGAGTGATGCCGGCATGATCGTGACCGTGATGAAGCCGCAGACGTGATCAGATCGGGTGGCGGCAGCGGCGGAGAGCCGGTGTTGTGTGAGTTGGTCGTGCAGCCAGGAGCGGGTGATCTCTGGGGTTGACGGTTGGCCGTAGTGCGCCCGATAGTCGTCGAACAGAGCAGCTACCTGATCGAACGCCGGATGGGCGGAGACTATCGGCACGATCGTCGTCGTCATGCCGCAAGTGTGGCCGACGGTCAAGCCAGAGGGTCTGTTGGTGCCGGACCACCTCAGCGAGCGCGGGTCGATGCGGTCGATTGTTGCCGTGAAGCGTCGCGCAGGCCGCTATTCTCGGCCGACCCAGGTCGCGACGCACGCCTCGTTGCCCTCGGCGTCAGCCAGGATCCACCACTTCGGTGCGTGCGAATCGGAGACGAGCTGGCCACCCGCGGCCAATGCGGCGGCGATGCGGGCCTCGGCCTGATCATGCGGGACGGCGACATCAAGGTGCATGCGGTTGCGTTGTGGACGCGGGTCGTCCATGGGCTGCAACCCGAAGCCGGGCCCTCGGCGCACCGGGTCGGCTAGGTAGTCGTCATCGATCTGGCGGTAACCCAGCAGCGCCCGCCAGAACGGCAGCACGTCCGCGCCGACGAGGGCGTCGAGGGTGACGTTGATGAGCTGCACGGCGGTCGGGTCGGCGGGGATGTCCAGTTCCCTGGCGGCAGCCGAGATCCGCCGGGCCAGCGCAACGTCGCGCGACAACAGGGACACCGTGACGCCGGCATGACGCAGATCGACGTTGACGTACTGCTGCTCCGCGCCACCGACGAGGCGGCCGACCTCATCGACGAGCGCTATGCCCTTGGCCAGCGATCCGGTGCGGAAATACGCCGAAACCACGTGGTAGAGGCAGCGCCAGTCCTCGACACCGTCGGCCACGTGGAACTGCCCGGCCGTGATCTGCTGGGTCATGCCGGCGAACCTAGCATCGGCGGCGCGACGGAGCGCACATTGGCGCTCGTACTCACTGGTCGGCGGTGCACTCTCATGCCGCTGGTAAGGCGCGGCACTCCTGAGCACGTCCGGTCGACGACCGGGCCGTGGGAGCGGGGCGGGAGCGACTGAGCCCAACGGTCGCTGGCCGGGCGTCGGCGTTAGCCAGTGCCGCTCGGGCAAGCGGCCACGATCTCTAACGAACGACCTGCAGGACGGCCCGTCTCAGCTTGGCCCCAGCAGCCGCGTGAGCCCTGGATCGGGGAGCAGGTTGGGAGCAACACGGTGCACTGAATGGCCGTCAACCGCACCGAACGGCACCGGACGGCACGCAACTGCACCCACCCTGCCTGCGGCTTCGCGTTTTTGCAGGTCAGAGTGGGTGCGGCGTCCTGCTTCACACCGAAGAGGTCAGTGGTTCGATCCCAGTATCGCCCACCCAGGTCAAAGGCCACTTCCCGGCTTCGGGAGGTGGCTTTTCTGCTGCCGTTCGGCAGCTGAGTACAAGCAGCAGTGTTCAGCGGCCGAGCGAATCGCAGAGGCGAGTCAGCAGACGCACTCGAAGGACAAGCCGCTACTCGCTGGGGTAGCGATCCAAGCTGCTCGGACCGGGGCATGCAGTTGCATCTCCGCCCAGGTGTCCACCAGGGCTGCGGCCCGTAGTGGCCCGGTGGGGGCGAACCTGAAACCGGTGTCCTTGACGTTGAGCCGATCAAGGCCGGTCAGATCGGCCTCATCATCGAAGACCATCGCCAGGCTGAGTTGCCATAGGTGAGGCTGGCAGTAGGGATCAGCAGGGTCACCGACATCGGCGATGGCCAGCTGCCGGGTGAAGGTCAGAATCAGGCGGTTGTCGCTCCATGACCGTCGGCCCCACTGGACGATGAAGCCATCGGCATCGGAGTCCGGAGCCGGGTCGAGGCCGTCGATGTCCAGGTGCAGGAACTCAACGAACGCACCCCAGGCCGCGTCGACATCGGTAACAGAGTCCTGCTCGACGCCATGCCGCCGCAGGATCTGCGCAAACACGTCAACGCTGGTCCGCCAAGGGATGTGCACGTGCTCAGCATGCCCTGACGACCTGGCGGGCTGCAGCCCGTGTCGGGTCTCAGGACCTGGTGACACTTCCGGCTAGCCGGGTGGTGACGGCGGCTCGGGCGGGCGTCCGCGGGCGCGGGCTGCGTCGGAGATGGCGATCCCGGTCAGAACCAAGGCAGCGGCGGCGGCGACCACGACTGGCGGCAGGAGGAGCATCGCCGGTGCCAGGGTGGCCAGCGCAAGGACGCCGATCGGCCGGGACCGGGACACGCGGCCGAACACCGCGTGCTCGAAGCGGGCGCGCCCGGCCAGGTACAGCCCGGGCCCGCCGAGGATGACGGCCATCCAGGCCGGCGGGGTGTGTCCGAGTGGATGGGCGATGACAAGTTCGGCGCCGACGGCGGCGACGACCACGCCGGCCACCATCACCAGGTGGGCGTATGACGTCGATCGGGCGAGGCGGATCGGGTCGGTAGACGCGGCGATCGCTTTCGCCAGGACTTCCCCAGCACGGTATATGTAAATCCGCCACAGCAGCACGGTGGTCGCGATCGACACTGCGAAGGCGGCAGCCGCGTCAGGCGCGAAGCCGCTGCTGCTCAGCGCCAGTCCGGTAACCAGGATCAGCTCGCCGAGCGCGATGATGAAGAACTGCCGGTAGCGCTCGGACAGGTGCTCGCCCGAGATCACAAGGTCCTGGCCGGGCGCACGGCCCGCCCCGGGGGTGGGGAAGCCGGTTCTGCCTGCCGTGTGGTCAAGGACGACCGCGAGTGCCCACAACCCGCCCCGCGCCGTGCCATGCACGAGCGCTCCCGCGATCCACGGCACCGCCGACAGCCCGTACCAGAACAGCCCGCGCACGGCGTTGCGCTGCAGTTTGTGGCCCCGCAGAACGGCCATGAGGACGAGCCCGCGGCTGAGCTGGACGGCGACGTAGGCGCCCGCGAAGATCAGACCCTTGTCGCCGAATGCTTCGGGCACCGCGGCCGCCATCACCAGGCTGCCGACCATGGTTGCGATGACCAGCGCCTGGATTGTCGGTCGATGCGGGTCCGTCCGGTCGGTCAGCCACGCGGTGCTGGCCCAGACCCACCACATGGCCCCCAACAGCACCAGCACCCGGAAGGCACCGCTCCACCCGAGATCCTCGGCCAGGCCGCGAGAGAGCTGAGCGAGCGCGAGGACGAACACCAGGTCGAAGAAGAGTTCCAGGAACGTGGCCCGCTGTGGATCCCCGGGTCTCCGCAGCAGCTCGGCCGCCCTGCTCGTCGTCATCGGCTCGCCCGTTCTGCAGCTCTACTCCAGGTTTGGGGGCATTCTGACATGCGGCCGCGGCGGTGACCGCGGACGTGCTGCGATGAATGGGATCGAGCGACCCGCGTTACACGGACGGGCGACGGCCGAGTGAATTCCTTTCGCCCGTCGCCGCTGGATGGGATCAGCTCGTCGACCCCTGGCCAAGCGTCGGGCCGGCCGGCGGAGCGTGATGTCCTGGGAGCCTCGGGATGGCGATCGCTCCTAGACCTGGCTGCCCCCGGTATTCTCGATCATCCGTCGTAGCACCTTCAGGGCGGTGACATAGTCGGCGTCATCGATTCCTTGGTGGATGCGCGCCCGGATGGCCGGCGCGTGGGTCTTCAAGTCGACGCGCGCCTGCTCGCCGGCTTCGGTGATCCACAGTCGGCTGTCGCTGTCACGGCTGATCCAACCCCGTTCCAGGAGTACCTGCGCTTCGGCGTGCAGGTCGTCCTCGGGCTTGATGTAGGTGGCCATGGCCTCCTGGAGTTCAGGGATGGTCATGCCGTGGCCGTCAGGGGAGATGTCGTTCTTCGACAGGTTGCGCAGCAGCCAGAACTGAGGCTGCGTGAAGCCGAACTCGGCCTGCTGAGCGCGGGTGAAGGCGATGAGGGCCTCGTAGGCCAGGCGCGTCCAGTAGGCCGCCGGCTGAGTTGCCAGTTCGGCGTCGGTTATCTGATCGATCGTCATGGTGCCGCCCCAGTGGAGTGATCGTTACTCGCGTGACCGTAGAACCTCAAGCATGGTTTAGGTCAACAGGTCGGAGGGCGTGGGGGGTGACGACGGGTACGAGCGACGGCGCACGTCCACCGACCCGATGGAAGGTTGCCGCAGCTGCACCAAGGCCCAGGGGCTGCTCCGTTCGCCGCCGGATGGCAAGCTCGTGCCTCATGATCGATGATTTCCCGAAGGACGATCTGCACGGCCACCTCGGGCCGAGACGTCAGGCGCTGATCTGGAAGCTCGGTGGGGTCGCCGTGGGAAATCCGGATCCCGCGGAGGTTCGCCCGTGAGGGCGGTCATCGTCGCGGCCGCGGTCGCGTTCCTCATCTCCCTGCTCGGCACGCCGGTGGCGATTCGCGTCTTCACCGCGCTCAAGGCCGGCCAGCCGATCCGATCCATCGGCCTCGCCAGCAACGAGGGCAAGAAGGGCACGCCAGCGATGGGCGGCGTCGTCTTCATCGTGGCGACCGTCCTCGCCTACGTGGCCGGGCACCTCGCCCTGACCACCCTGCCCGAGCGGCAGATCGCGCAGGAGGGGCCGACCATGACGGCGCTGGTGCTGCTCGGGCTGTTCGTCTTCTGCGGCGCGGTCGGCTTCTTCGACGACCTCCTCAAGGTGCTCCGGCGCAACTCCGACGGACTGTCCGCCAAGGGCAAGCTGCTCGGCCAGGCGATCGTCGCCGGCGGATTCGGCATCGCCGCGCTCTACGTGCCGAGCACCAACGGCCAGACCGTGGCCAGCGAGCACATCTCGCTCATCCGCGACATCAGCTGGCTGGACGTCGGCAAGGTCGGCGCGGTCATGGTCTTCGTCTTCGTGATCACGGCGATGTCGAACGGCGTGAACCTCACCGACGGCCTCGACGGCCTGGCCACCGGCGCGTCGATCCTGGTGCTCGGCGCGTACGCGCTGATCGGCTTCTGGCAGTACCGGCACTGGTGCGCCGACGACGCGTACGCCCGCGCGAACGACTACTGCTACCAGGTCCGGGATCCCCTCGAGATCGCCATGATCGCGGCGGCGGCGGCCGCCGCCTGCGTGGGCTTCCTGTGGTGGAACACGTCCCCGGCGCGGATCTTCATGGGTGACGTGGGCGCGCTCGGGCTCGGCGGCCTGATCGGCGGGCTCGCGGTGGTAACCCGCACCACGCTGCTTTCGATCATTATCGGCGGGCTCTTCGTCATCATCACGACGACCTGGGTGATCCAGATCGTCTCGTTCCGGACTACCGGTAGACGTGTCTTCCGGATGGTGCCGTTGCACCACCACTTCGAGTTGGTCGGGTGGAGCGAGGTCAATATCGTGGTCCGGTTCTGGATCGTGGCCGGCGTCTGCGTGGCGGTGGGCCTGGGCCTGTTCTACTCGGATTTCTTGGCGGTCGTTGGCTAAGAACCACGCGACAAGCCTGTGTCGTGCCACCGACGGTGACTCGCCGGGCAGCCCGAATCCGATGGACAGGTTGATCGAGCGAGTTCTACGGTCGCGTCGATGCGCCCTGGAGAGATCGTCGTCGCTGCCGAGCAGGTACGTGCCCTGATTGACGAGCAGTTCCCGGAATGGTCGGACCTGCCGATCGTTCCGCAGCCGTTGAACGGCACCGACAACGCGCTGTTCCGCCTGGGTGATTCCCTGACGGCGCGGCTGCCGCGGGCGCGGTGGGCGGTCGACCCGGTCGATTGCCGAGCTGGGCGACCGGATCGACGGGCGGGCGGTGACCGCCGCGTGGGACGAGGCGATGGCGGCGGACGAGTGGCCGGGACCGCCGGTATGGCTGCACGGTGATCTCCTGGCAGGCAACCTGCTGGTCGACCGGGGCAGGCTCACCGGGGTGATCGACTTCGGCGGTCTCGGCCGCGGTGATCCGGCCGTCGAGGTGCGGCCGGGCTGGAGCCTGTTCGACGCCCGCGCGCGGGCCGCCTACCGGGAGGCGCTCGGGTTCGACGAGGCGACCTGGGTGCGCGGGTGGGCCTGGATGCTGTCGGGCTCGCTCTACTGGCTGGCGGACCTGTGGGACTCGATCAGCCAGGACGACCGCGAGGACACGATCCGCTACATCGACTACCTCGTGCGTCACCGCCACGACTGATCGGCCGGTGGGATGTCCGGCCGCCACTCCCGCCTGAGTAGCCCGTAGACCCACGAGTCCGAGACCTCGCCGTTCACGACGCAGTCTTCTCGCAACGTGCCTTCCCGCACGAACCCGAGCTTCTCCAGCACGCGGGCGGATGCCACGTTGCGGGTATCGGCCTCAGCCTGGACGCGATTCAGGTCCAGCGTGTCGAATGCCCACCGCAGCACAGCGCGCGCGGCCTCCGTCGCGTAGCCGTGGCCCCACGCCGCCTCGACGTAGCAGTAGCCCAGCGATGCGCTGCGGTAGTCCGGATTCCACCGGTTGAGGCTGCACCAGCCGATGAACGCGCCGTCGGAGACACGATCCACGGCCAGCCGCGCCCCGGTGCCCTCCCCTGCCATCTGCCGGCAGGCCGTGATGAACCGCTCGGCGCGCACGCGGTCGCTCCACGGCGGCGCATCCCAGTAGCGCAGCACGTAGGCGTTGCTGTGCAGCGCGAAGAGGCCGTCCGCGTCTGTCTCGTCGAAGGTGCGCAGACGAAGGCGAGTGGTGTGCAGCGTGGGGGTGGGCAGCGACATGCGCGTCATGGTCTCTCTCGTGACTGGTTGTCGACCAACCAGACCTCTGATGCCGGCCACCCGCAACGGGTTTATCGGCGGACGCGCCGCTACAAGCGAGGTCCCTGGCTTGTTCCACCGCGGTGTACGAGTGGTGCGCGATCACCCTGGAGGGCGGCCGTCAACTGGTCCAAGCCCAGCGAACCCAGCTCCAGTGCATGACGATGGAATGCCCGCCGATCGCCGGGGAAGGACGAGCGGCCTGCCAGCCACACGCGCTCACCCGCCTTGTAGGCCAGCGCCTGCCCTGGCCGACCCAGGTAACGCGCGATCTCGGCGGTCGCGTACGGCCCCTGGTGGCAGCGGTCCCGCAGCAACTCCAGCGCGGCCTCCGGCGTCCACCGTGCTCCGTCGCCGGAGGGTATCGGCAGCCGCAGGTGCAGGCCGATGTCGAGCACCACGCGTGCCGCCCGCAGGAGCTGCATGTACAGATAGCCCAGTCGGGCGCCCGGCTGTTCGTAGAGTCCGAGCTCGTCCATGAACCGCTCCGCGTACAGTGCCCAGCCCTCCTGGCTGGCGGACAGGCCGCCCAGCAGGTTCAGCCGCGGCCCGAGGCCGCCCCGGCAGACCTCGGAGCCGAGGTGGAGGTGGTGGCCGGGAACGCCCTCGTGATAGGCGACGCTGTAGGCGTACCAGGTGGGGAAGCTGGCCTCGCCCTCGGGGAGGGACCACCAGACGCGGCCCGGCCGCGTCAGATCCCGCGACGGCCCGATGTAGGCGACGCCGGACGACGTGGTCAACCGCGACTCGATGCGCCGCAGCGGGGCGGGGATGTCGAAGTACTCGCCGTCCAGCCGCTCGGTGGTGGCCTCCAGGAGCTCCTGCAGCCATGAGGCGAACGCCTCCCTGCTGTGCAGGGTGCCGGGCGCGTCGGGGCCGGCGAGCCGGGCAAGCACCTCCGGCACGCTCCCGCCCAGGGCCTTCGCTTCGGCGATCAGTTCTGCCTCTGTCGCCCGGAACTCGTCCCAGCCCCAGTCGTACAGCTCGCGCAGGTCAGGCTGGGCCGCGAGGAAGGTGCGCACCCAGAGTGCGTACCGCTGCTGGCCGAACGCCTCCTCGTCGACGGCCCGCGGCGCCAGGTCCGCGGTCAGCGTCCGGGCCAACTCTTGGTACGCCTCGCGCGCGCCCGTCGCTGCGGCCTGCAACGACGCCCGCTGACGCCCTTCGCCGTAGCGATCCACCAGGGCGGCATCGGCGTCGATCCAGTTACCACAGCGCTGGGTGACGAGCTCCACCTGACGTCGCGCCGGCAGCATGCCGCGCTCGGCGGCGACGAGGAGGCTGCGGGCATACCCATCCAGGGCCACGGGGATCGCGGCCAGGCGTGCGCCCACCCGAGCCCAGCCCTCCTCGAAGGCCACGCCCTCGACGCCGCGGCCGGGAACCGCGGCCTCGACGGCCTGCCGGATCAGTTGGAGCGGACCGGTGGCCGCCGTGTGCAGTTCGCGCAGGTCCTCCCCGGCGTCGTGAAAGGCGATACGCGTCCGCAGCCGTTCGGCGAAGTGGGCGTGCAGCGGGGTCGGGGCCGGCGGTGCGTCACCCATGCTGTCGAGCTCGCGCAGGGCGCGGGCGGCGAGGTCGGCGCGGGCCTGGTGGCCCTCCGGGCTGTAGTCGGTAAGTCCATCGACGTGCTGCTCGCCCGCATCGACGACCGCCGTGCAGGGATCGAGGCCGGCCATGTCGCGCAGGAGTCGATCCGCGAAATCCTCGATCATGAGGGCAATCCTAGGGCCGTGGGACCGGACGGCCAGCTGTCGGCCGGTCGGGGAGGACTGGAACGATGGGCGGATGAAGATCACCCGACTCATCGCCGTGGAGGATGCGCCGGCCCTGGCCGAGCTGCTCCGCGTCAACCGGGAGTTCCTCGCGCCGTGGGACCCGATCCGGAGCGAGGACTACTTCACGGCGGACGGCAAGCGCGCCGTCATCGAGGCCGATCTTCAGCAGCACGAGCAGGGTGCGAAGCTGCCCCACGTCATCCTCGACGAGTCCGGTCGCGTGATCGGCCGCATCACCCTCAACGGCATCGTGCGGGGGCCCTTCCAGTCCTGCGCCATGGGCTACTGGGTCAGCGCCAGCCACAACGGGCGAGGGTTCGCGACCGGGGCGGTGCGGGAGATCGTGCGGGTGGCCTTCGAGGAGTTGGGGCTGCACCGGGTGCAGGCGGAGACCCTGCTGCACAACGTCAGATCCCAGCGGGTGCTGGAGCGCAACGGGTTCGTGCGGTTCGGCGTGGCGCCGGAATACCTCAACATCGCCGGCCGGTGGCAGGACCACGTCATGTATCAGGTGGTGAAGCCGTCCTCGGCAACGGGCTGAGTCTCCTCGCGCACCGCTTCTGTGGGGCGCGCTCACTAGGGTGTAGGGGTGGTTGATCAGCGCCAGGTGATGACCTTCCGCGTTCGGGCCCAGCAGCTCGACCGAGCCGAGGGCACGCTGGGAGACACCGCCGTGCTCGACATCGGGGTGCAGGACACCGGTCCGGACGGCGGCCGGTGGGCGCTGGCCATCCGCGGGGTCGATGTGTCGGCGATGTCCGCGGAGGACCTGATCCTGCTGTGGACCGTACGGGGCGCACCTCACCTCTACCGCCGCGCCGACGTGGGGAAGGTGGCGGCCGCGGTCGAGCCGTTCTCCGACGCTGACGCGGGGAAGCGCATCTACGACGCGGCGAAGCCGTTGAAGGCGGCCGGGATCGGCATCCTCGCTGCCCTCGACGAGGTGGCCGCTCACATGCGGGCCGTCGTCACTCAGCCGACGGTCAAGGGGGACGTCTCCGGCCGCTTGGCCAAGGTGATGCCGGAGCCGTACCTGCGGGTCTGCCGGCCATGCAACAGCACTCACCTCTACGAGATGCCGTTCCGGCTGGCCGCCGTGCGGGCCGGGCTGGAGTTGCAACTCGACACGTCGCCGCCGGTCCTGCAACGCATCGCACGGTTCACGAAGGCGGCCACCCCGGACGACCGGCTCGACCTCGTCCGCGCGTATCTCCGTCTGCTCGGCCCGGCCACCCCCAAGCACGTGGCCGACTATCTCGACGCCCCGGTCAAGGACGTGAAGGCACGCTGGCCCGAAGATGTGATCGAGGTGCTGGTCGACGGGGAGGCGCGGTCGCTGCTGGCCGCCGACGAGCAGGCGTGGGAAGCGGCCGACGCCACGGCAACCCGTCTGCTCGGCCCGTACGACCTGTTCCTCCAGGCCAGGGACCGGGCAACCCTGGTGCCGGACTCGGCCCACGCCAAGGAGTTGTGGCCGGTGCTGGGTCGCCCCGGCGCCGTCCTGGTCGACGGTGAGCTGGTCGGCACCTGGCGTCCCCGCAAGTCGGGCAAGACGTTCAAGGTCGCCGTCCAGCCCTGGCGGACACTGGCCGCGAGCACGCGCAATGACATCGTCGAGCAGGCTGAACGCCTCGCCGCGTACCGCTCTGTCTCTCTCGCCGGCGTCGAATTCCCCGCTTAGCGGATAGTCGCGCCCACTTGGGCAGGCAGGGCGCCGTTCGTCAGCGAGAAGGCTCCGGACGACGGCGACCAGCAGCACCCGACGGCCGGCGTGGCGTTGCGGGAGCGTCGTCCGCGGCGGGGGCGGTTCGGGGGACGCCCGGCCGTCGACTTCTGTGGCAGCATCACCGCGTCCGTCGGCGCGCGGGGGAGGGCCACCATGAACCAGGACACCGCGCCACGGGCGGCATGGCCGGACCTGGTCGGCCTGGTCGCGGCCGTGGCGGTCGGGCTGGTCGTCGCGGCCCGTGGGTTCCCCCTGGCGCTGTTCGCCGCCTTCACCGACCTGCTGCTACGCGGGCCCATGATTCCGGGCGTGTACGCGGCGGCACTGCTCGCGGTGGCGATCGCCGTGCCGGCGCTGCTGCCGCGGGTGCCGGGGTGGCCGGTGGCGGCAGCCGGCCTGGCGGTCCTCCTCGCCGCCGACCTGACCGACGCCGACGTGGTGATGAAGGGCTTGCAGCCCATCGAGCGGGGCACGACCGGCGAGGTCGCCATCGCGCTCACCGTCACCGCGGGCCTCGGGCTGGCCCTGGGCGGGGTGCTGCTGGCGCTCGCGCAGACTTCGCCGGCCACCAGGTGGTGGGTCGGTGCGGGGCTGAGCGCCGGGCTGGTCCTGCACCCGGTCGGCAGCGAGCTGTTCCGCGCGGTGTTCCCTCGGCGTGCGGAACACCCTTCATCCTCACCCGCCGGGCAGCGGGGGAGCGTGGACGGCCTCGACGTGCAGGTCTGGCTCGCTCTCGGGCTCGTCCTGGTCGCCGCCGTCGTCGCCCACGCCCGGCGGAGCGGGCACGGCGGGGCCGCCCCCGCCCGGTTCCGGCCAGGTGCGATCGTGGCGGTGATCGCCGTCGCCGCATTGCTCCTCCTGGGTCTCGCACTGCGGAGGAGTGCGATCCTGGAGCTCCGCCTCAGCTCCGACGAGATGGCCGGTCGGGAGGCGACGATCGAGTCGTTCGCCCGGGTCTCCGCTGTGGTGCTCGCCGTCGTGGTGGCGCTCCTGCTGACCGCGTACGCCTACCGGCTCGGCCGCGCGCCGGCGGCACGCTGGGTGGTGCTCGGGGCCGCGGCGGCGCCGGTCGCGGCGTTCGGGTTCCCGTACGGCGGCCCCTCGTCGGGTACCCGGACGTCGATCGTGCTGCTGTTCGGGATCCTTGCGGTGGCCGGCGGTGCGCTGGCGGCTCGGCACGCGGGGCGGATGCTGCCCTGGGACGCGATCGGAGTGGTGGTGACTGCTGCCGCGACCCCTTGGTTCTGGCCGGATGTCCGGGCGGAACTCCCGTCGGCCGACACGGTCGGGCCGGTGCTGATCGCCGTCGGTCTCGGCCTGGCCTTCGGGGCCGGCATCGTCCTGGTGACCGAGCCGACGGGGACGCCGCCCACCGGCCCGGCCGGCACGGTCAACGATCCCGCGGAGGGCGATTCCGCCGCCGCCGGCGATGCGCCGGCCGCCGCCGCGCCAGCCGTCGCCCCCGAGGGCGAGCCGGCCGGTGGTCGGACCGGTCAGGGGGTCGGCGACCTTGCCGGCGTGCTCGTCCTCGGGCTGGCCGCGCTCATGCTCTGCGCCTCGGCGCTCGCGCCGGTCGTGCTGAGGTCCCAGGTCGGCGGCCTGATCGAGGACCCGTCCCTCACGCTGCCGCTCTTCACCACGGTGGGTGCCGTGCTGCTCGTGCTGCTCTTCGGGTTCGCCCGCGCGGTCGACCGCCCCCGTCCGGGTCCACGTGCCGAGGCGACCACCGCCCAGATGGTGTAGCTCCCGGTTCGGCGCTACTCCAGGGCGATGCGATTCTCGACCGAGCGTCGAAGCGAACCGGCGTACTCGGTGAGGATGAAGTCGCGATGCCCGTCGGGGTGCACGGTGACGGCGACCGAGCTCCCATCCTCGAATCGCAACAGGAAGACGGGATCGAGGTCGACCAGGAATGCGAACGGTTCCTGGTCCTCGTCGCTGACCAGGCGACCCCGGGCCCGCCAGCCGGCGTCGGTGGCGGCAATGTCGACGGCCACCTCGACACTGCCGAGCAGGGTCGAGGAGTTCGCCCACCAGTCCAGCCAGCAGCGGCCCTCGAAACGGTCCATGCCGTCATCCTGCTGGGAAGAGGCTCATTCGCCCAACGGGGCGGCCCGCCAGCGCCACTCCGTCAGTTGCGGGTGCCCCGGCAGCGCGATGCGGCCGGTGGACCACCGCAGCGCCGCCCACGGGTCGACGTCGGCCAGGTCCCGCGCCGTGTCCGGAAACAGGCGAGCGAGCAGCCGCGCGCACACGTCACGCGGGGGATCGATGGCGAGACCGAGGCCCTGGGCGATGTCGTCCCCGTGCAGCAGGGTCTCCACGCACCCCATGGCGGCGAAGCCCTCCGGATCGGCCCGACCGGTGGGGTGGTAGGCCCGCACCTCCGGCCCGGACGCGCGGACCGTGGCGGCCAGGATGCGGCCACCCGCCTCGGCGAACTCGAGCACCTCTTCCGGGGACGCGTCCTTGTCGGCGGTTGCCATGAAGCGCACGTACCGCTTCTCCGGCCGGGCCACCAGCTGGCCCGCGAACGACATCAGGCAGTCACCGACGTGCTCGGCGGTGTGCCAGCAGTCCCACTCCAGGCTGCCCGCCGGCACGGACCAGTCGAGCCCGGTCGCCGGTCGGAGGCTGGCGACAACGCTGGACAGTGCCGCGTCGAGGTCGTCGGCGGTGACCGCCACGGTGTCCTCCAGGTCTTCGGGGCCGATGTCGCACCGGCCAGGTCGGTAGCGGCCAGCTTGCCCGACGGGTGTGACGAACTCGGCTGGCCGCGGGTCACCCAGGCACGGATAACTCCGGGGACATCGGCGGCGCGCCCGGCTAGCGTGCACGGACGACCGCGACCGGAGGAGGGCCGGAATGCCCGCTGGGCAGATGCACAAGGACGAGGTACGCACGGACGCCGCCCTGGTCCGCCGGCTGGTCGCCGGGCAGTTCCCGCGGTGGGCGGACCGGCCGGTCACTCCCGTGGCCTCCGGCGGTACGAGCAATGCCATCTACCGGCTCGGCGACGACCTCGCGGTCCGGCTGCCACGCATCGAATCCGCGGTCGACCAGGTCGAGTTCGAGCACGAGTGGCTGCCGGTCCTCGCGAGACACCTGCCCGTGGTGGTGCCGGAGCCGTGCGCCGTCGGCCGGCCGGACGAGTCGTACCCGTGGCCCTGGGCGGTCTGTAAATGGGTCGACGGCGAACATCCGGCGGAGGGCAACACCGATCCGCGACGGTTCGCCGCCGACCTCGGGGAGTTGGTGACCGGCCTGCGGCGGGCGGACACCGCGGGCGCCCCTGTCGGGTACCGCGGCGGGCCGTTGAGCGGCCGCGACGCGTACCTGCGGGAGTGGACCGAGGCCGCCCGCGACCTGGTCGATGTCGACGCGGTCATCTCCGTCTGGGAGGCGGCGCTGGCCGCGCCGGCCTGGGACGGTCCGCCCGTCTGGAGCCATGGTGACCTGCTGGCGGGCAACGTGCTCGTCAAGGGCGGCCGGCTGTGCGGTCTGATCGACTTCGGAGCGGCCGGAATCGGGGACCCCGCCTGCGACGCGATGGCGGCGTGGACGCTGCTCGACGCCGACTCGCGTGACGTGTTCCGCGAGACGGCCGGGTTCGACGACGCGACCTGGGCGCGCGGCAAGGGGTGGGCGCTGACCTTCATCAGCGCGCTGACCTACTACCGGGAGACCAACCCCACGATGTACGCCGTCGCGCAGCGTGCGGTCGGCGCGGTGCTGTCCGACCGCTCCTGACGAGAGGGAACTACCGTGGCCCGGCGCGGGAGCACCCCCGCGCCGGGCCGCGGTCGGTCAGCCGGCCGTGCAGGTGGGTGTGCCGGCGGGGGCGGTGCCGTTGCCCTGGAAGCCGAACTCGGTGGTGGTGCCGGCGGCGACCTGGCCGTTGTAGGCGACGTTGCGGAAGGTGACCGCGCCGCTGGTGGCGCTGGGCTGGGCGTTCCAGGTGTTGACCAGGCTCGCGCCCGCCGGCAGCGTCAGCGCGACGGCCCACCCGTTGAGCGCGGTGGTGCCGGCGGTGACCCGCACGGTGGTGACGAAGCCGCCCTGCCACTGGTTGGTGACGAGCGACGCGGTGCAGCCGTTGCCGGACGGCGGCGGGGTGGTCGGCGGGGCGCTGGTGGGCGGCGGGGTCGTCGTGGGGGGCGGCGGGGTGGTGCCGCCGCCGTTGAGCGCGTCGAGCACCGCCGTGTACGCCGGCTTCTTGTTGCCGTTGCCGTCGAAGAGCAGCGGGGTGCCGCTGGCCCGCCAGGAGTCGCTGTCGCGGATGCCCCACACGGTGATGCCGGTGCAGCGGGACACGGCCAGGCAGTCCTTGACGACGTTGCCGTAGGTGGTGGCCTGGGTGGTGCCGGAACCCTCGATGTCGAGCTCGGTGATCTGCACGTCGACGCCGAGGGCGGCGAAGTTCTGCAGGGTCGTGCGGTAGTTGCTCGGGTACGGCGAGCCGCTGTTGAAGTGCGACTGGAGGCCGACACAGTCGATGGGCACGCCACGTGCCTTGAAGTCCCTGACCATGTTGTAGACGGCCTGCGTCTTCGCCCAGGTCCAGTTGTCGGTGTTGTAGTCGTTGTAGCAGAGCTTCGCGCCCGGGTCGGCGGCCCGTGCGGTGCGGAACGCCACCTCGATCCAGTCGTCGCCGGTGCGCTGGAGGTTGGAGTCGCGGCGGACGCCACCGCTGTCGGCGAACGCCTCGTTCACCACGTCCCAGGCGTAGATCTTGCCCCTGTAGTGGGTGGCGACCTGGGTGATGTGGTTGACCATGGCCTGCCGCAGGGCGGTGCCGGAGAGGTTCTGCGCCCAGCCCGGTTGCTGCGAGTGCCAGGCCAGCGCGTGGCCGCGGACCCGCATGCCGTTGGCCTGCGCGTGGCTGACGATCCGGTCGGCGTTCGTGTAGTTGAACTGGTTCTGGGACGGCTCGGTGGCGTCCCACTTCATCTCGTTCTCGGGGGTGACCATGTTGAACTCGCGGTTCAGGATGCCGACGTAGGTGGCGTCCGACAGCTTGTTCGCGGCCACCGCGGTGCCGAAGTACCGGCCCTTCTCCGCCGCCGACGCCCCGAGGGTCGTCCCGGCGCTGGCGCTGGTCGCCACCGCCACCGACGCGGCGACCAGCGCCACCCCGGCCGCTGCGGACACCAGCGCGACCCGGGATCGCCGTCGACCCGTCGAACTCCCGCTGCCGCGGGCGAGCACCTTGTCCATGAGGGAGCCTTTCGATGTCTGTACCGATGAGGACGGCTACCTCGACGACTGCCCGCCACGGTGGTCGGCTCGGTGCGCGGCCGCCCGGAGGCCACGCGGATCGGGACCATGTCCCGGTCCCACCGTGAGTCAATCGAAGTGCATCTCTCGAAAAACTACCGGAACAATTTCGAACTATCAATGCCACCGAAGGGGCCTCGTGGCGCGACGGCGAGGTGGGTCCGGACGCGCCGAGCGGGGCCGGTCGACCGACCGGCCCCGCTCGGGACGACGTGCGTCTAGCGGCGCGGCCGCTGCGGCACGCGCGGCAGGACGTACGGCGGGCCGCTGTAGATCAGGTCGGCCTTCATCTCCTGGTACGCCCGCTTGGGCTGGTAGTTCTCGTCGTAGATCGTGGCCAGGCCCTCCGGCGGGTCGGAGAACCAGCCGGGCACCCAGGAGTGCTTGTCGGTGAACCCCCAGACCGTGAACGACAGGCAGTGCCGCTCCGCCAGGCAGGCCTGCAAGAGCACGCTGAAGTTGGCCGCCGACGCCTGCAACCGCGGGTTGATCTCGTTCGAGTCGCCCGCCTGGACGCCCGCGGTCAGTTGGCTGCGCACGTCGACCTCGGTGAACGCCGTGGCCAGCCCCAGCCCGGCGAACTTCCGCAGCGCCCCGGCGACCTGGAGGGTGTCGAAGTTGCCGTACTGGGTGCCGAGGTGGCCCTGGCTCCCGACCCCGTCGATCGGCACGCCCTGGGCCAGCAGGTCCTTGGCCATGTCGTACACGAACTGGGTCTTGTCGTTGGCCGGGTCACCCGAGCCGAAGGCCTCGATGTTGTAGTCGTTGTAGAACAGCAGCGCGTGCGGGTCGGCAGCGCGGGCCCAGCGGAAGGCGTCGGCGATGTAGCCGGGGCCGAGGTGCTGGGCCCAGAACCCCTTGTAGTGCAGGGTCGACGGGGTGTCCCACGGGTCGCTGACGGCCTCGTTGACCACGTCCCACTGCCAGATCCGGCCCTTGAAGTGGGTGACCACGGCGGTGATGTGGTTCCGCAGGATGTCGCGCAGCTCGGCGGTGCTGATGGAGCCGTCGGCCACGCCGCTGGTCAGCCAGCCGGGCAGCTGGTTGTGCCAGACCAGGACGTGCCCGCGTACGCGCTGGTTGTTCTGCTTGGCGAAGGCGACGAGCTGGTCGGCCGGCCCCCAGTTGTAGGTGCCGCGGGTCGGCTCCAGGCTCTCCCACTTCATCGCGTTCTCGGCGGTGACCGTGGAGAACTCCGACGCCGCGAGCTGGCGGTACCGGGGGTCGGCGGGGTCGTCGAGGGCGGCCAGGTCGACGGCCGTGCCGATGGCCAGGCCGTGGCGCAGCGCGAGGTTGCGCAGGCTCTGGTCGGCCGGGTTGTACGGGCGGCCGGCCGTGGCCGGCGCGACGTTGAGCGCCCCGACGGTCGCGATGGCGACCGCGCCGGCGGCTATCCACCGTCTGAGTTTCATCTGCGTTCCTTCCCCGATGGAGGGTCGCCGAAAATTCCGAGACAATTTCCGGTACTGAGCCGGAACGTTACGGTCGTCGATCTGGCCCCGTCAACCTCCGGAACTTCCGGAGACCGGTCCGGCCACGGGCGGTCGCGCGGACGGTCAGTGCTCGAGGTAGGTGGCCCGGTCGAAGTCGGCGTAGACCCCGTCGTTGCCGAGGTCCTGCACCCACAGGCCGAGGAACGCGCCGGTGAAGCCCCAGGCCGCGGGCTCGCCGTCGATGATCAGCGCGGCGTGCTCGTCGGAGAGGATCGTCGCGTCGAGCCCGACGGGCAGTGGGCGCCACCCGTCCCCGATGTCGTAGCCGAAGCGCACCACGGGCCCGTCGAACACGGCCCGCAGGCCGACCCGCGACGCGCCGCCGACGTCGACGGTGAGTTCCGGGTACGTCTTCCGGCGGCCCTGGTCGGAGCTGAGCAGCTCCAGCACCGCCCGGCCGTCGTCGTCCCGGGTCAGGTAGAGGTAGTGCCAGTTGAGGGTGTTGTAGTAGGCGGTGACGCCGGCCAGGTGCCGGTGGTCGACGGGGTCGAACTCGACGACGGTCTCCAGCGAGCAGCGTTCGGCGCCGACCCGGCGGGCGACCAGGCTGGGCCGCTGCCGGCCGACCGGGGACTGCCCGCCGTGCACCCGCAGGTGCGAGGGGCGGGCGCGCAGGTCCAGCCAGTCCACGCTGGCCGGGCGGCGCAGCGTCGACCAGCAGGTGCCGAGCTCGGGGCCGTCGAAGTCGTCGGTGGCGGGCTCGTCCGGCCAGGGGTGCGCGGGCAGGCCCGGCGCGGGGATCTCCTCGGCGGGCACCCCGCCGGGGATCCGGGGCCAGCCGGCGGCGGGCCAGTCGACCTTCTGGATCGCGGTCTCCCGGCCGAGCACGCAGTTGCCCCGGGTCGTGTACGGGCGGGCGACGAGGTGGGCGAGGTACCAGTCGCCGTGCTGGGTCTGGACCAGGCTGCCGTGCCCGGCCTTCTGGAGCCGCAGGTCCGGGCGGCCGACCGAGGTCAGCATCGGCCCGGCCGGGTCGGCCAGGTAGGGACCGTGCAGGTGGCGCGAGCGGGCGACCGTCACCTGGTGCTCCCAGCTGGTGCCGCCCTCGGCCGTGACCAGCCAGTACCAGCCGTCGCGACGGTAGAGGTGCGGCCCCTCGGTCAGGCCCGCCGAGGTGCCGTGGAAGATGATCTCGGCCTTGCCGACGAGCTGTCGCCGGTCCCGGTCGTAGCGCTGGATCTCGATGCCGCCGAAGCGGTCCCGGCCCGGCCGCCAGTCGGCGCTCATGCTCAGCAGCCAGCTGGTGCCGTCGGTGTCGTGGAAGAGCGAGGCGTCGAAGCCGTGCGCGTGCAGCGGCACCGGATCCGACCAGGGCCCCGTGATGTCCGGCGCGGTGGTGAGGTAGTTCTGCGGGTCCCAGTAGCCGCTGGCGAAGCTGGCCACGTCGCTGTAGACCAGGTGGAAGAGGCCGTCGTGGTAGGACAGGTCCGGGGCCCACACCCCGTTGGAGTCCCCGCAGCCGCGCAGGTCCAGCAGCCGGCGGTCGGTGATGATCCCGCCCAGTGCGCGCCAGTGCACGAGGTCGCGCGAGTGGTGCACGCGCACCCCCGGGTACCACTCGAAGGTCGACGTGGCCAGGTAGTAGTCGTCCCCCACGCGCAGGATCGAGGGATCCGGGTGGAACCCGGTGAGGACCGGGTTGCGGATCGACCGGGCGGCGGTGGCCACGTCTGCGATCTCGGTCGACATGTACGGCTCCTTTTGATCGGTCCTCCGTCAAATTTCCGGAAGCATTCGCCCGGAACTTTCAGAAATCCCGCCCACCGTAACGGTTGAAGTCGAGTTGCGACAGGGCCTTGACCGCGAACATGGGGCGTCGTAACGTGCCCGCCATCACCTGAAAATACCGGCAGGTTGACCGAAACTTCCGGGGCCGCGGTTCCGACGCGGTCCGTTGATCAGTTCCGCGTCCGAGCACCTCGTTGAGTCCTCGAAGGGATGGCACATGACAGCGCACCTCTCCCGCAGATCGCTGCTGGGTCTGGCCGGCGCCGGCGCCGGCGCGCTCCTGCTCGGCGCCTGCGGCGATGACAAGGCCGACGATCCGAACGCGCCGCAGACCATCAACTGGTGGCACATCCAGAACACCGAGCCGATGCTGCCGGTCTGGGCGGCCATGGCCAAGGAGTACGAGGCCGCGCACAGCAACGTCAAGGTCACCGTCCAGCCGCTGGAGAACGAGGCGTTCAAGGCGAAGCTCACCACCGCCACACAGGCGGGCTCGCCGCCGGACCTGTTCCAGTCGTGGGGCGGGGGCGTGCTCAAGCAGCAGGTCGACGCGGGCCTGGTCAAGGACCTCACCGACGACGTGAAGCCCTGGATCGGCAACCTGCTGCCGGCGTCGGTGCAGCCGTTCACCATCGACGGCAAGATCTACGGTGTCCCGTTCGACATCGGCATGGTCGGCTTCTGGTACAACAAGGACCTCTTCGCCAAGGCGGGCGTCACCGCCGCGCCGAAGACCTGGGCCGAGCTGCTGACGGCGGTCGGCCGGATCAAGGCCGCCGGTGTCGTCCCGATCGCGCTGGCCGGCAAGGAGAAGTGGCCCGGTCACTACTACTGGGCGTACCTGGCCATGCGCATCGGCGGCCTCGGGGCGTTGCAGCAGGCCGCGAAGGACCACAACTTCGACACCCCGGACTTCGTCGCGGCCGGCCAGCGCCTGAAGGAACTGGTCGACCTCAAGCCGTTCCAGAAGGGCTTCCTCGGCGCCGGATACGGCACGCCGGACGGGCAGGCCGCCACGATGGGCAACGGCGGCGCGGCCATGGAGCTGATGGGCCAGTGGGCCCCGGCCGTGGAGGCATCCTCCTCCACGAGCAAGAAGGGGCTGGGCGACAAGCTCGGCTTCTTCCCGTTCCCGGCCGTCGACGGCGGCAAGGGCTCGGTGGCCGAGGCGTTCGGCGGCGGCAACGGCTTCGCGGTGGGCAAGGACGCCCCCGCGGCGACCGTCGACTTCCTGAAGATGCTGCTGGAGGTCGGCAACCAGCGCAAGGCCGCCGCGACCGGCGCCGTGCTGCCCACGGTCAAGGACGCGGTCGACGGGATCAAGGACGCCAACAACAAGACCGTGGCGGAGACCCTGGCGAGCGCGACCGGGTTCCAGCTCTACCTGGACCAGGCGTACCCGCCGGCGGTCGGCCAGCAGGTCAACGACAGCGTGGCCGAGCTGATCGCCGGCTCGAAGACGCCGGAGCAGATCGTCAAGGACATCTCCACGGTGGCGAAGAGCCAGTAGCGATGTCCCACCACCCCGAAGCCGCCGCCGACAACCGAGTGGAGCAGGCACGATGACTCCGTCGACGATGCCCGGCCTGCGACCCGCCGATCCGGCGACCGAGCTCCCGGCGGGCCCGGCGACCACGCACCCGCGTGGCCGCCGGGCCCGGCCACGGATCGGCCGCCTGAGCACCATCGCCCTCTTCCTGGCCCCGGCGCTGGTGCTGTTCCTGCTGCTGGTGGTCGCACCGATCCTGGTCGCCAGCTACGCCAGCGTGTTCAAGTGGAACGGCTTCGGCCTGCCGGAGAACAACGTCGGGCTGGAGAACTTCACCCGCGCCTTCGGCGATCCCACCTTCCGGGGCGACCTCTGGCGGGCCTTCCTGCTGATCGTCCTGTCGCTGGTCATCCAGCTGCCGGTGTCGCTGGGCCTGGCCATGCTGCTCAACCAGCGGCTGTCCGGCCGCCGCGCCTACCGGCTGGTCTTCTTCGCGCCGTACGTGCTCTCCGAGGTCACCACCGGCGTGCTGTTCACGCTGGTGTTCTCTCCGAGCCGGGGCCTCGGCGAGGGCCTGGCCCGGTGGCTCGGCGCGGACGCCGGCGCCATCTTCGCGGACCCGGACACGGTGCTGCTCGCCCTGTTCCTGGTGATCTCCTGGAAGTACTTCGGCTTCCACATGGTCCTGTACCTGGCCGGCCGGCAGGGCATCCCCCGGGAGCTGACCGAGGCCGCGGCCACCGACGGGGCCGGTGCCTGGCAGGTGTTCCGGCACGTCACGCTGCCACTGCTGGGCCCCACCATCCGGATCAGCATCTTCCTGTCGGTGATCGGCACCATCCAGCTCTTCGACATGGTCTGGGTGCTCACCGGCGGCGGCCCGATCCACTCGTCCGAGACCATGGCCGTGACCATGTACCAGTACGGCTTCCGCCGGTTCGAGGTCGGCTACGCCAGCGCGATCAGCATGGTCATGTTCATCCTGAGCCTCGTCTTCGCGCTGTTCTACCAGCGGTACGTGCTGCGGCGGGACACCGAGGGCGCGATCACCACCAGGGGAGTCCAGGGATGACCACCACCAGGCCGAAGCCCGGCGAGCGGACCCGTTCCCTCGTCCTGCACCTGATCTCCGTCGCGGTGGGCGCGCTCATCGTGGTGCCCATCGGGTTCGGGGTGCTCGGCGGGTTCAAGGACAACGGCCAGCTGTCGAGCAACCCGCTCGGCTGGCCCGACCCGTGGGTGCCGGAGAACTACACCGGCATCCTGGCCTCCGGCGTGTTCTGGCGGCAGCTCGGCAACAGCACGCTGATCGCCCTGGCCACCACGTTCGTCGTGGTCGGCGCCGCAGCGATGGCCGCCTTCGTGTTCGCCCGGTTCTCCTTCCGGGGCCGGGAGTTCCTGTTCACCCTCTTCGCGGTGGGACTGATGTTCCCGTTCGCGGTGGCCATCCTGCCGCTGTTCATCCTGCTGCGGACCATGGGCCTGCTGGACAACCCGCTCGGCGTCATCCTGCCGCAGGCCGCGTTCGGGCTGCCGGTCACCATCATCATCCTGCGGCAGTTCTTCCGCACCATCCCCGCCGAGGTCGAGGAGGCCGCGACGCTCGACGGGTGCAGCCCGTTCGGGTTCTTCTGGCGGGTGCTGCTGCCGATGGCCCGCCCGGCGCTGGCCACCGTCTCGGTGCTGGCGATCGTGGCGAGCTGGAACAACTTCATGCTGCCGCTGGTGGTCTTCACCGACCAGAGCTGGTGGACGTTGCCCGTCGGGGTGCAGGCCTTCCAGGGGCAGTACTCCGACGACACCGCGCGGGTGCTCGCGTACGTGGTGCTCTCCATGGTGCCGGCGCTGGGCTTCTACGCGGTGGCCGAGCGTCAGCTCATCGGGGGCCTGGCGGGCAGCGTCAAGGGCTGAGCGGGCCCGGGTGCCCGGGCGACGACGAAAGGGCGGGCCGTGGTCTCCGACGACAGCCGGAAAGTCACCATCGCGACGATCGCGCGCATGGCCGGGGTGTCCGTGCCGACCGTGTCGCGCGTCGTCAACGGTCGCTCCGACGTGGCCGCGCAGACCCGGGAGCGCGTCGAGGAACTGCTCGCCCGGCACGGCTACCGGCGCCGCCCGCCCAGCATGCGGGCCAGTTCCGGGCTGGTCGACCTGGTCTTCAACGACCTCGACAGCCCCTGGGCCGTGGAGATCATCCGCGGTGTCGAGGACGTCGCGCACGCCGCCGGCATCGGCACGGTCGTCTCCGCCATCCACCGGCGCACCTCGGCGGCCAAGCAGTGGCTGGACAACCTGCGTACCCGCTCGACCGAGGGGGTCATCTTCGTGACCTCCACCCTGGAGCCGCCGCTGCAGGCCGAGCTGCGCCGGCTCAACATCCCCGTCGTCATCGTCGACCCGGCCGGGGTGCCGCCGCAGGAGGCGCCGACCATCGGCGCCACGAACTGGGCGGGCAGCCTGCGGGCCACCGAGTACCTGCTCGGCCTCGGCCACCGCCGGATCGGCTTCATCGCCGGCCTGCCGCAACTGATGTGCAGCCGGGCCCGCCTCGACGGCTACCGGACGGCGCTGGAGTCGGCCGGCGTGCCCGTCGACGACCGGCTCATCTATCCCGGCAACTTCTACCACGAGGCCGGGTTCGCCGGCGGCAGCCACCTGCTGCGACTGTCGGAGCCGCCGACCGCGATCTTCGCCGCCAGCGACCAGATGGCGCTCGGTGTCTACGAGGCGGTCCGGCAGCGGGGCCTGCGGGTGCCCGACGACATCAGCGTCGTCGGCTTCGACGACCTGCCCGAGGTCCGCTGGTGCTCCCCGCCGCTGACCACCGTGCGGCAGCCGCTGGCCGAGATGGGGCTGCTCGCCGCCCGGACGGTGCTGCGGCTGGCCCACGGCGAGCGCATCGAGAGCCCGCGCATCGAACTCGCCACCGAGCTGGTCGTCCGCGACAGCGCCGCCCGGGCCGCCTGAAACCGCCCGCGCCCCAGGTGGCGGAGGACGACCGGGACCTGTCCGGTAACACCGCCGGCGCGCGGCCGAAACTTTCGGAGCTAGACTGAGGTCAGGCCGCCGGAAGCCTCACCGGCACGGCTGCGCGCGGGCGACGCGCCTCTCGTCGCGACCGGACCTCCAGGGAGCTGCTGTGACGGTGAACAACACCCCCCGGGTCACCATCGCCACGATCGCCGACCTGGCGGGTGTCTCGGTGCCGACGGTGTCGCGGGTCATCAACGGCCGCTCCGACGTCGCCGTGCAGACCCGGGAACGGGTCGAGGAACTGCTCAACCGGCACGGCTACCGCCGCCGGGTGGTCGCCGCCCGTCCCACCTCGGGCCTTGTCGACCTGGTCTTCAACGACCTCGACAGCCCCTGGGCCGTCGAGATCATCCGTGGTGTCGAGGACGTCGCCCACGAGGCGGGCATCGGCACGGTCGTCTCGGCCATCCACCGGCGCGCCTCCTCCGCCCGGCAGTGGCTGGACAGCCTGCGTGGGCGCTCCACCGAGGGCGTCATCTTCGTCAACTCGATGGTGGAGCCGTCGTTGCAGGGTGGGCTGCGCCGCCTCAACATCCCCCTGGTCCTCGTCGACGCCGACGGCATCCCCCAGCAGGACGCCTGCACCATCGGCGCCACCAACTGGGCCGGCGGGCTCAGCGCCACCGAATACCTGATCGGCCTCGGTCACCGGCGGATCGGGTTCATCTCCGGCCCGCCGCGGCTCATGTGCAGCCGGGCCCGGATGGACGGCTACCGCGCCGCCCTGGAGTCGGCCGGCCTGCCCGTCGACGACAGCCTCGTCCAGCAGGGCGACTTCTACCACGAGTCCGGGTTCGCCTGCGCCACCCGGCTGCTCGCGCTGCCCGAGCCGCCGACCGCGATCTTCGCGGCGTGCGACCAGATGGCGCTGGGGGTCTACGAGGCGGTCCGGCAGCGGGGCCTCCGGGTGCCCGACGACGTCAGCGTCGTCGGCTTCGACGACCTGCCCGAGGTCCGCTGGTGCTCCCCGCCGCTGACCACCGTGCGGCAGCCGCTGGCGGAGATGGGCATGCTCGCGGCCCGCACCGTGCTGCGGCTGGCCAAGGGTGAGGACGTGGAGAGCCGGCGGGTCGAACTGGCCACCGAACTCGTCGTCCGGGACAGCGCCACGCCGCCCCGGGAACGGTAGGCGCCGACCTCACGGGATGCGGCGGCCCCGCGCGTCCGGCACCCCGGACTTGCGGAAGAAGTACGCGTTGACCTGGTCCCGCCACTCCTCGGCGCAGCGCACCTGCTCGTCCAGCCGCTCGCGTACCCGGGCGTGCAGCCCTGGGTCGAGCAGCCCGTCGAGCCGGTCCCACCGCCGGCGCAGGGCGGCCACCTCCTCGGCCCCGGCGAAGTGGGTGTCGTAGATGTGCTGGATGACGGTCGAGCCGTCGTGCAGCACGTGCCCGTACGGCACGTGGTGGAAGAAGAGCAGCAGGTCGTCGGGGCACCGGTCGAGGGACTCGTAGACGTCGCGCCACGGCTGTGGGTACTGCCCGGTGAAACCGGTGCCCGAGGCGCGGGTGCGGTCGACGCCCACGCCGTCCCGGTCGGCGAAGTGGTAGGCGCCCCACGGCGAGTACTCGTACCCGTCCACGTCGGGTCCGTAGTGGTGGCCCGGGCGGACCATGAAGCCCACGCCCAGCGGCGCGGTGTACCGCTCGTAGGTGCGCCACGATCCGTCCATCATCTCGTGCAGGGTCCGCCGCACCAGGTCGTGGCCGCCGGCCGGGCCCGGCGGGAAGGTCAACCCGATCCACTCGTCGAGCACCGCCGCCGGGCCCAGCCCGGGGTCCCAGGCCAGGCGGCCGAAGGCGTACAGGTTGGCCTGGGCGAGCGGGTGCCCGGTCCAGAAGGGGTCGTCGCCGACGTTGGAGACGCCGACGAGCCCGCCGCCCTCGCCCACGTCGCCGGCCGCCAGAGCGGCGACGGTGCGGTGGTCGCCCCACGGGGCGAACCCGAGCACCTCGCTCCACCACGGGGCCAGATAGCACACGTGCCGCTGCTGGCCCGTGTACTCCTGGGTCACCTGCACCTCCACCGCCAGCCTGGTGGCCGGCATGGCCGCGAGCACCGGGGAGACCGGTTCCCGCGCCTGGAAGTCCATGGGGCCGTGCTTCACCTGGAGGACCACGTTGGCCCGGAACCGGCCGTCGAGCGGGGCGAAGTGGTCGAAGGCGGCGCGTGCCCGGTCCGTCGACCGGTCCCGCCAGTCCTGCCGGTGGTCGTAGACGAAGGCCCGCCAGTGCACCACCCCCCGGAACGGCTCCAGCGCCTCCGCGAGCAGGTTCGCGCCGTCGGCGTGGCTCCGCCCGTACGTGAACGGGCCCGGCTGCCCCTCGGAGTCCGCCTTCACCACGTAGCCGCCGAGGTCCGGGACGCGGTCGTACACCTGCCGGGTGGTCGCGGCCCACCAGGCCCGCACCTCGGTGTCGAGCGGATCGGCGGTCGGCAGGCCGCCGAGCACGACGGGCGCGGCGAAGGTGACCGACAGGTGGACCCGGATCCCGTACGGCCGCAGGACGTCCGCGATCGCCGCGACGTCGCCGAGGCGGTCGGTCAGCAGCCGGGCCTCCGTGGCGTGGACGTTGACGTTGTTGACCGACACCGCGTTGACGCCGCACGCCGCCAGCAGCCGCCCGTAGTCCGGTACCCGGGCCAGGTCGCCGCGCGGGGAGCCGTCGCGCCAGAAGATCGACCCGCCGGCGTAGCCGCGTTCGACCTGCCCCGTGACCCGGTGCACGTCGACGTTGTCCCAGTGGTCCAGCATCCGCAGCCGCATGGCCGGCCGGTGCCGCTCCTGCCCCCGGGCGGCCCCGAACGCCGACTCGCCGAGCCGGATCACGTGGAACAGGCCGTGGAGCAGCCCCGGGGGCTCCTCGGCCAGCACCACCGTCACGTCGCCGGTCCGGGCCAGGGCGAAGCCCTCGGCGCCGAGCGCCCCGGCCCCGTAGCGCCGCCGGCACTCCCCGGCCACCTCCGCCGCCGGGGCGGGCAGGGGAGCGGCGGTGGACAGCGCGAGCACCAGGTTGACGCCGCCGGTCCGGTGCTCCGGGGCCGCGTCCACCGGTCCGGACCCGGGCTGCCACGCCACCGTGCCGCCGTACCGGGCGCACGCCCGCGCCAGCTCGTGCCGCACCGTCCCGACCAGCGTCCCGGCGCCGCACACCAGGGCGCGCCGCGAGCCGACGGCGCGGAACGCCTCCGGGGGCAGCCACGCCGGGTGGACGTCGACGAGCCTGGGGCCGCTCACCCGTCCTCCCATAGTTCGGCGTTGGAAGTCTCGGAAAATCCCGATACGTGATGTGGGGAATCTAGGCACCGTTGATCGGCGCGTCAAGCGAGCGTGGGACGAGCATATCCACGTGGCGTGGCACCTGCTGACATTGGCGTCCGTGAGCCGGCCCCCGCATTGGCGTTGCCCGCTGAGCGCTCGGAACTTGTGATAGCGTACGCCGAAATTTTCGGAAGTGATGTGCCCCGCTGCGCCGTCCCGCGCCGGTCGACCTGAGGGAGGACCTGCCGTGAAGATCGCCGCCCGGGGGAGGCCGCCAGGGCTAGTCGGGGCGGGCCGAGCTGTCCCGCACCACGAGTTCGGTGGCCAGCTCCACGCGGGGGGACTCGATCTCCTCGCCCTGGGCCAGGCGCAGCACGGTGCGGGCGGCGAGCCGGCCCATCTCCGCCAGCGGTTGCCGGACGGTGGTCAGCGGCGGGGACGCCCAGCGGGCCTCGGGCAGGTCGTCGAAGCCCACGATGCTGATGTCGTCGGCGACCCGGAGCCCGCGGCGGCGGACGGCCTCGTAGACGCCGAAGGCCATCTGGTCGCTGGCGGCGAAGATGGCGGTGGGCGGGTCGTCGAGGTCGAGCAGCGCGGCGCCGGCGGCGAAGCCGGAGGCGTGGTAGAAGTCGCCGGGCTGCACGAGCCGGTCGTCCAGTGGCACCCCGGCGTGCTCCAGGGCCGCCCGGTAGCCGTCGAGCCGGGCCCGGCTGCACAGCAGACGCGTCGGGCCGGTCACGAAACCGATCCGGCGGTGCCCGAGGCCGAGCAGGTGCTCGGTTGCCGCGAGACCGCCGGACCAGTTGGTGGCGCCGATCGTCGGCACGCCGGTCGCGGGCGCGCCGGCCGGGTCGACCACCACCACGGGCACGTTGAGCCGGCGCAGCTGCGCGTGCACCGGCTGGCTGAGGTGCGAGGTCACCACGATGACCCCGTCCGAGGCCCGGGCCCGCAGGTTCTGCAACCACTGCCGCGTCGAGCTCGACTCGCTGTGGATCGCCGATACCACGGTGCCCACCCCGGCCGCGTGCCCGACGTCCTCCACCCCACGGATGATCTCCAACGCCCACGGGCTGTCCAGGTCGGGAAAGACCAGGTCGAGCAGGGCCGCGCGCTGCACGGCGCGGGTGCCGCGCCGCCGGTAGCCGTGGTGGCGCAGCAGCTCCTCGACCCGTTCCCGGGTGCCCGGAGCCACGTCCGAACGGCCGTTGAGCACGCGCGACACCGTGGGCACCGAGACCCCGGCCTCCCGCGCGATCACGGTGATGGTCACCCTGCGCTCGTCGTCCGCGTTCACCCGCGTCTCCTTCACCCGGCCGGCTCCGAGCCATCTTGCCCCACCGCCCGAGGGTTGACGACAGCCCCGACCGGCCCTCATGTCCCGAGGAGTTGAGGAAGCGCCGTGTACACCGACCTGCCCGAGGCCGAGCTGCGCGCCCACCGCAGCGCCCTGCGCGAACCGGACGACTTCGACGCGTTCTGGGCCGACACCCTCGCCGAGGCCCGCGCGTGCGACGGCGACCTCGCCGTGACCCCGCTGGACACCCCGCTGACCGGCCTGGACGTGTTCGACGTGGCGTTCCCCGGCTTCGCCGGCCAGTCGGTCCGGGCCTGGCTGCGCGTGCCGCGCGGCGTCACCGGGCGGCTGCCCACGATCGTGCAGTACGTCGGCTACGGCGGCGGGCGGGGCCACCCGCTGGAGAACCTGCTCTGGGCCGCCGCCGGCTTCGCGCACCTTCAGATGGACACCCGCGGCCAGGGCTCCGGCTGGAGCCGGGGCGACACCCCCGACCTGGCCGGGGCCGGTCCGCAGGCGCCCGGCATGGCCACCCGGGGCATCGAGGACCCGCGCCGGTACTACTACCGGCGCTTCCTCACCGACGCGGTCCGGGCCGTCGACGCGGCCCGCCGGCTGCCCGCCGTCGACCCGGGCCGGGTGGCGGTGCTCGGTCACAGCCAGGGCGGCGGTGCCGCGCTGGCCGCCGCCGCCCTGGTGCCGGGCCTGCGGGCCGCCGTGGCGTACGTGCCGTTCCTGTGCGACATCCCGCGCGCGGTGACGGTCACCGACGCCCACCCGTACCGGGAGATCCGGGACTACCTGGCGGTGCACCGGGACCGGGAGGAGGCCGTGCTGCGCACCCTCGGCTACGTCGACGGGGTCGCCTTCGCCCGGCGGGCGGGCGTGCCGGCGCGCTTCTCCGTCGCGCTGATGGACGAGATCGTGCCCCCGTCCACGGTCTTCGCCGCGGTCAACGCCTACCGGGGGCCGGTCGAGCTGGCCGTGTGGCGGTACAACGGCCACGAGGCGGGCGGCATCGACGACGACGCGGCGGCGCTCGACTTCCTCCGTGCCGCCCTGGACGGCTGACCTGCTCGGAAAGTTTCGGAACCCGGTCGGTGACACCGACTCCTCGATGCCTCGGAAGTCCACCGGAGCGCTCGGCACACCGACGGCTGAGCGTCCTCTCTGAACAGGGATGGCGGCGGCTTGTCCGCGACCGTGGGTCTTCCGCACGACTTCCGGAAATTGTTGACAACCCGCAGCGGTGCGATCGATGCTGGCGCTGACGGGACCTATCCACTTCCGTCGATGCGAACCGCGCCGGGTCGTACCGCTGCTGGCCTCCGCCAGCCTTCACGAGGAGGAAGCACGTAGATGAACGACGCCCCCGTCCGCGCGAGGATCCCCAGACGCGGACGCCTCAGGATGCTCATCGGCGGCGCCTGCGCCGTCGCCCTGGTCACGGCCGGCACCACGGCCCTCCTGCCCAGCCCGGCCCACGCCGAGACCGTGACGACGAACTCGACCGGAACCAACAACGGCTACTTCTATTCCTTCTGGAAGGACAGTGGCAACGTCTCCATGAACATGGGTAGCGGCGGCCAGTACAGCACCCAGTGGAGCAACGTCAACAACTTCGTCGCCGGCAAGGGCTGGAATCCCGGCGCCCGCCGGACGGTGACCTACTCGGGCACCTTCAGCCCGTCCGGCAACGCGTACCTGACCCTCTACGGGTGGACGAGGAACCCGCTCGTCGAGTACTACATCGTCGACAGCTGGGGCACCTACCGGCCGCCGGGCGGCCAGGGGTACATGGGCACCGTCACCAGCGACGGCGGCACCTACGACATCTACCGGACCCAGCGGGTCAACGCGCCCTCCATCGAGGGCACCCGGACCTTCTACCAGTACTGGAGCGTCCGGCAGTCGAAGCGGGTGGGCGGCACCATCACCGCCGGCAACCACTTCGACGCGTGGGCCCGCTACGGGATGAACCTGGGCAGCCACGACTACCAGATCCTGGCCACCGAGGGCTACCAGAGCAGCGGAAGCTCCAACATCACGGTGGGCGGCGCCGCGCCCGGCCCCACCACCCCACCGCCCTCCGGGGGCTGCACGGTCAGCGTCAGCCGCGCCGAGGAGTGGAGCGACCGGTTCAACGTGACCTTCTCGGTCAGCGGCACCAGCAACTGGGTGGTGACCATCCGCACCAACGGCGGGCAGACCCTGCAGAACAGCTGGAACGCCTCGATCAGCGGCACCAGCGGCACGCTCACGGCCCGCCCCAACGGCAACGGGAACAATTTCGGCATCACGCTCTACAAGAACGGCAACAACACGACGCCCACCGCGAGTTGCGCGACGGGCTGACCTGACACGTGGGTGGGGTGCCGTCGGTGGGCCGGCACCCCATCCGCCCTCCGCCGTCACCGCGCCGCCGGCGTCCGGCCCCCGCTACGGTGGGGAGCGTTCTGGACCGCGACGGCCGCCGGCCTGCGGGTCAGCGGGAGAGGTACGCCTTGATGCTGGCCGGGACGCGCCCCGCCGCGCCCTCCACCGCGGTCCGCGCCGCACCGGTGACCGGCACCAGCGTGCTCTGCTGCGGTGGCAGGACGATCAGGTCGCCGACCGGCACCACCTGCCTGGCCTGCTGCCGCTCGTCTCCCTCGGGCTCGGTCCAGACGATGTAGACCAGTCGGACACTCATCGGCTCGCTGTCGTCGTTACGCAGCGACACGGCGGTGAACCGGCTGTTGCGGTCGAGCGCCCGGCCGGAGTCGTCCATCGGCGTGACCACCGGCTCGACATCGACGACCGGGGCGTCGACCACCTCCGCGGTGCGCACGGACACGGTCACGTCCGCGGCCAACTGCGCTTGCTCGCCGCTGAAGACCAGCACGTCGACGCCACCGCCCGGCGGGACGACCAGGCGCCCGCGGTCGCTGCCGTACACCGTGGTGACCTTCACCGCCGGTAGCGGGCTCCCGGAGGCGTCGAGCGCGGTGAACTCCAGTGTCGGGGCGAGCAGCCGGGTGCCGTCGTTGTAGATGGTGAGGAGCTGGTTCATGTACCCGTCGCCGGTGGTGGGCGCGAACTCGAACCGCAGCAGGGAGGCGGCGCCGGGACGGGCGACGAGGCCGCAGCCGGCGAGCAGCAGCGTGACCACGAGCCCGGCGACCACCCAGAGCGACTTCGGTGCCCCGGGGGCGCGGTGGCGGGAACGGGTCGCGGTCGAGAAGAGGAGCGGCACCGGCGAAGGATACGGCCGAAGGCGTCGGGCCGTTGCCCCCGGTGGGCTCCGCCGGCAGCCGTCGCGGCGGCGACATCCGCGCTCCGTGGTGCAGGCCACACGGCCGCGCTGTCACGAGAACCGGGGCGCCGGCATCTCCATGGTCGACCGGAGACCGACAACCCTCAAGGAGATGTTCGTGAACCTCGCGCTGTGGCTCGTCACCGGACTGCTGGCCGCCATCCTCCTGGGGAGCACCAGCAAGATGTTCGTGCCCAGGGAGAAGATCGCCTCGGTGGGTCGCGCCGCGGAATGGGTCCTGGACTTCAGCCCCGGCGCACTCAGGGCCATCGGAGCCCTCGAACTCCTGGCCGCCGCGGGCCTGATCCTGCCCGCCGTGGTCGACATCGCCCCGGTTCTGGTGCCGGTGACCGCCACGTGTGTGGCGGTGCTGTTCGCCGGCGCGGCGACCATGCGTCTCCGCCGTGGCGAGCGGGTGACGATCGTGCCCGACCTGGTCTATCTCGCCATGGCCGTCTTCGTGGCGTGGGGCCGCTTCGGCCCGGAGTCCTTCACCGGCTGACCCCGCCGGCCTCGACAGCCGTCGGGGTCGGCGAGCCGCTCGCGCGACCCGCCGACCCCGACACGTACGTCCGGAAACGGTTACTGCTTGCCGCCGCCGGCCCGGAACGCCACCCAGGCGTCACTCATCCGGTCCGCCTGCCCGGCGGTGAACATGTTCATGCAGGAGTCCTGCGTGTAGTCCATGAAGTTGTGGATCGGGTCGAGCCCGGGCGCCGTGCAGGTGTCCGCACCCACCGGGCAGTTGAACTGCGGCGCCGCCTCGCGCGGGGTGTCCGCGACGTAGTCGCCGGAGGCGGAGCACCCGTGCGCGAAGGTGTGCTCCAGCATGAGCCAGTGCCCGACCTCGTGCGTCAGGGTGTCACCCAGGGCGTACTTGCCCGCCGTGCCGCCCGGCATCGACTCGTCGAGCATCACGACGCCGTCGATGTAGTCCCGGCCGTTGTTGTAGCCCTTCGGGAAGTACGCCCAGCCGAGGAGCCCGCCGCCGATGTTGGCCGCGTACACGTTCAGGGTGCGGGCGTCACCGGTGTACAGCGCCTGCTTCATGTCCCGCTCGTTCTTGCCGGGCACGACGGTGTACCAGTCGCTGTTCACCGTCCACGTCGTGTCGACGAGCGAGAACCGGAACGGCGTGTCGGCGGCGTCCGCCGCCGTGCGACCCGCGAACGAGTCGTTGAGCACGGTCATCTGCGCCGCGATCAGGGAGTTCCACCGGGTCGTCTCCGCCGTGGTGAGCGGGTGGTCGGAGACCATGTGGAAGACCGTGGGGATGGTGACGCTGCCGTTGGCCAGCCGCGGCGAGTCCTTGATCACGCCGTAGGCGTTCGCCTCGTTCTTGGAGTACAGCTCCGGCTCCTGTGCGGTGGCACCCTCAGCCACGCGCGCCGCGCTGTTCCCCGCGGCGCCCGGCTCACACGCCGCCGCGCCCGCCGAGGCGGTGAAGGACGGCGCCGTGCCGGCCGCCGCCGACGCTCCGCCGGCCGCCAGGAAGGTCGCCGCGGTGGCGGTCAGGACCGCGAGTTGGAAGGTTGGTCTTCTGTGCATCCTTGCACCTTTCACGCCGGGATTGGAGTCACCGAGCGGCGGGGACGGGGTCGCCGTGCGCAGGTCGGTGACATCGTCGTCCCGGTATGAGAACACGTCGTTGACCCGAGCAACAGGACCCGACAGGGCAACCTTTGCCCGGCAGGTGACACGGCCGCTGTCGGCATGGGAACCTACCCGTCGGTAACGTTCCCGGCGGAAGGCGGCGACATGGCGGACATGACGGACGAGCTGGTTCCCGACTGGGCGGGGGCGGCGGCGCTCGACCCGGCCGTCGTCCGCCGCGCCTGGCGGGTGACCGAACCCCTGCACGCGATGATCTACTTCGTGCCGGAGGCGCACGAGCGGTACGCGGCCCTCGGCCTCGCGGAACCGGCCGGCTACTTCGCCTCCCGCGCGGCCGCCCTGGGACCGGTCGGCCCGGCCCCGGTGGCCGCCACCTTCTTCAACTTCAACCCCGCCCTCGTGGCCCGGGTGCTGCCCGCCGCCTGGGAGCGGGCCATGCCGGCCGCCGTGCTGGCCGCCCGGCTGGCGGCCGCCGACGCGGCCCTGACCCGGGCGCTCGGCGACCTGGTGCACGGCCCGGAGATGGCCGAGGCCGCCGAGCTGGCCCGCCGCGCCGCCGAGTCCGCCGCCGCGTACCCCGAGGGGCGGCCGCTGTCCGCCGCCCACGCCGCGCTGCCCTGGCCGGAGCGGCCCCACCTGGTCCTCTGGCAGGCCCAGACGGTGCTGCGGGAGTTCCGCGGCGACGGGCACGTCGCCGCGCTGGTGCTGGCGGGCCTGAGCGGGTTGGAGGCGCTGGTGCTGCACGCCGCGTCCGGCGAGGTGTCGGTCCGCTTCCTGCGGCGCACGCGGGGCTGGAGCGGCGAGCAGTGGGCGGACGCGGTCGAGCGGCTGCGCGGGCGCGGGTTGGTCGAGGGCGACGAGCCGACCCTGACCGCCGGCGGGCGGGCGCAGCGCGCGTGGCTGGAGGCCGCCACCGACCGGCTCGCCACGCCCGCGTACGCGGTGCTCGGCGCCGAGGGGTGCGCCCGCCTCGCCGAGCTGACCCGGCCGATGAGCCGGGCCGTGGTCGACGCCGGGCTGCTCAACCTCGACAACGCCGCCCCGCGCCCGCGGTAGGTGGTGGCGGCGCGAGGCCGGCAGGGCGCGCGAGGTGCCGTTCCAGCGCGCCCGCCGGCATCGCCGCGCTCATGACTCGCGCGCCGCCAGGCCGGCCATCTTCACCGCGGTGAACACGGCGGCGGCCAGCGCGACGTCGGAGAGCAGCATGAGGCCGATGGCGTAGGAGCCCTGCGATCCGTAGACCCAGCCCATCACCAGCGGCGGGACGAATCCGCCGAGGCCGCCGGCGGCGCCGACCAGACCCGTGACGGCACCCACCTGGTCGGCGGGGGCGACCTTGCCGACGAGGGCGAACACCGCGCCGCTGGCCGCGCCCAGCAGCACCGCCATCCCGAGCAACGCGACGGTACCCACCGGCATCAGGGTGGGCTGGAACGCCTGGACCACCGCGAAGGCCGCCACCCCGCCGAAGCACCACACCAGCACCGGCACCGGGTGCAGCCGGTCGGAGAGCCAGCCGCCCAGCGGTCGGGCGGCCACGGCGAGGACCACGAACCCGGCGGTACGCAGCGCGCCGTCCCCGGCGTCGAGGCCGTAGGCGGTGCGCAGGTAGGCGGGCAGGTACACGCTGAACGCCACGAACCCGCCGAAGCCCACCGCGTACAGGAAGCACAGCTGCCAGGTGACCGTGAGCCGCCCGACCGTGCTGAGGCGCTGCCAGGCCGACCCGGTCGGCCGGGCCCGCCCCGGCACGTCACGCAGCAGCAGGAACGACAGGATCGCGTAGCCGGCGAGGATCGCCGCGACGAGCAGGAACGGCGTCCGCGCGCCGTAGGTGTCGGCGAGCCGGACCGTGGTGAAGTTGGCGATCGCCGTGCCGCCCATGCCGACGCCGAACACACCGATGGCGAAGCCGCGCCGTGCCGGCGGGTACCAGCCGGACACCAGGGGCACCCCGACGGCGAAGGCGGTCCCTCCGATGCCGAGGAAGAACCCCGTGATGATCAGCGCGGGGTAGGAGGAGACCACGCTCAGGGTCAGCACCGGCACGATCGTGGCGAGCGTGACCAGCGGGAACACCACGCGCGCTCCGTACCGGTCGGTGAGGGCGCCGACCGGGACGCGCCCCAGCGAACCGACCACCACCGGCACGGCCACCAGCAGGGACTGCGCCGCGAAGCTCAGGTCGAGGCGCTCCTTGATGCCCGGGCCGAGCGGACCCAGCAGGGCCCACGCCCAGAAGTTGACCAGGAAGCCGAGCGTCGCCAGGGCGAGTTGGAGCGTCGCCTGCGAGCTGCCCGGGGTGGACGTGCCGGCGCGGGCCGCACCGGGCGCCGGCGTGGTGGCGGATGCTGCGCTGTCACGGGCGATACTCATCGCTGCCCTCCGTGGGTCGTCGTGCTGGTCAGCGGCGTGAGCGGCTGCGGTCGCCGCGCGGGGTGGGTAGCCGCGGCGGGCCCTCCCAGCCGGGCCGGGTCGGCCGCAGGCCGGGCCGGTCGTCGCGGCTGCGATAGACCACGTACGGGCGGGTGGCGTAGCCGACCGGGGCGCTGAAGGCGTGGACGAGCCGGGTGAACGGCCAGAACGCGAAGAGCGCGAAGGCGGCCAGGATGTGGATCTGGAAGCCGACCGGCACGTCCGCCATGACCTCCGGGTCCGGGCTGAGATAGAACAGCGACCGGAACCACGGGGACACGGTCTCCCGGTAGTCGTAGCCGTCGCCGACCACGTTGGCCCGCACCGTGGCCAGCAACCCCAGCACGATGACCCCGGCGAGCACCACGTACATCGCCTTGTCGTTGCGGGTGGTGGCGGCGAAGACCGGCCCGGTCAGCCGCCGCCGGGCGATCAGGATGCCCAGCCCGATCAGCGTGCAGAGGCCGGCCACGGTGCCGACGAACACGGCCGTCAGGTGGTAGGCGTGCTCGGTGACGCCGACCGCCTCGGTCCAGGACTTGGGCACCAGCAGGCCACCGACGTGACCGACCAGCACCATCAGCACCCCGAAGTGGAACAGCGGGCTACCCCACCGCAGGACGGCACTCTCGTAGAGCTGGGACGAGCGGGTGGTCCAGCCGAACTTGTCGTACCGGTAGCGCCAGATCAGGCCACCGACCAGGACAGCCAGGGCCAGGTACGGGTACACGACCCACAGCAGGGTGTTCATCGACGGCCTCCCGGTGTGGTGTCGACGAGTCCGAACGGTTCCAGGCCGACCTGCTCCACCGGCGGGCCGGTGCGCGCCAGCCGGGCGGCGGCGGCGAGGTCCGCGGGCTGGGCCGGCGGCAGCATCTCGCGTACGGCGGCCGCGGCGTGCCGGTAGACCGACCTCTCCCGCCCCAGCGCCTCGACCAGGAGGTCCAGGCCGACGCGGTTGTCCCGCAGCAGTCGCCACCCACCGTCGTCGGCGGCGGCCAGGTCGAGCACGGCGGGGAGGAAGTCGGGCAGCTCGCCGCCGACGACGGCGAGCCCGGCCCGCCGGTAGGCGCCGGAGAAGCCGACGAGCGCCTCGCCGCGCCGACGGGTGTCGCCGCAGGTGTAGTACGTGAGGTGCAGGCAGCAGCGGCGGCGGAAGTCGAACAGCTCCACGTACGCGGCCCGCAGCTCGACGGGCGCGGTCGCCTCCCGGTGGGCGACCACCTCGCGCAGCGGGGCGGCCACCTCGGCCGGCAGGCCGTCGAGGGCGGCGCGCACGGTCGGCAGCGCGGCGAGCACCTCGTCGTCGGGATAGCGCAGCAGCAGGGACGCCGCGCGGGCGGCCACCCGCCGCCAGGTCGGCTGGCTCACCGGTCACCTCCGTCGGCGTGGTCGGACCCGGGGCGACGGGGTGGGAAGAGCCCTCTCGGGGTGCCCTTGCCGTCCCAGTTGAGCAGGTTGACCCGGCGCGGCTCGTCGCCGGGATCGGTGAAGCCCTCGGCGGTCTGCCGGTCGCGCAGCATGTGGAAGGTCTCCACCTGCAGCGGCACGGGCGTGCCGGAGGACTCCCCGAACGGACCCTGGCCGTACGGGCCGCCGCCGCCCATTCCGGGGCCGCCCTCGTAGTCGAGGCTGCACTCGGTGGCGAGCCGCTCCAGCCGGTGGGCGTCCTCGGCGTGCGCGGCGGGGATGACGTAGCGCTGCTCGTACTTGGCGATGGCGAGCAGCCGGTACATCTCGTCCATCTCGTCGCCGGTCATGCCGACGGCGGCGGCGATGGACTCGTCGCGGGCCTCGCCCAGGTTGATCCGGCGCTGGTAGGCGCGCATCGCGGCGAGGCGGTTCAACACCCCGCGCACCGGCTCCGGGTCGCCCGCCGTGAACAGCTCGGCGAGGTACTCCACCGGGATGCGCAGCGCGTCGATGGCGCCGAAGAGGTTGCCGGCCTCCTCCGCGTCGTGGCCGGTCTCGCGGAGCACGTCGGCCACCGGCGACAGCGGCGGGATGTACCAGACCATCGGCATGGTCCGGTACTCCGGGTGCAGGGGGAGCGCCACCTCGTACCGCATGACCAGGTCCCAGACCGGCGAGCGCTGGGCCCCGTCGATCCAGTCGTCGGGGATGCCCGCCTCGCGTGCCGCGGCGACCACCTGCGGGTCGTGCGGGTCGAGGAAGACCGACCGCTGCGCGTCGTAGAGGTCGTGCTCGTCCTCGACGGCGGCGGCCTCGGCGACCCGGTCGGCGTCGTAGAGCATCAGGCCGAGGTAGCGCAGCCGGCCGACGCAGGTCTCGGAGCAGATGGTCGGCTGACCGATCTCGATGCGCGGGAAGCAGAACGTGCACTTCTCCGCCTTGCCGGTGCGGTGGTTGAAGTACACCTTCTTGTACGGGCAGCCGGTGACGCACATCCGCCAGCCGCGGCAGCGGTCCTGGTCGACCAGCACGATGCCGTCCTCGGCCCGCTTGTAGATCGCCCCGGACGGGCAGGAGGCCGCGCACGACGGGTTGAGGCAGTGCTCGCAGATGCGCGGCAGGAAGAACATGAACGTCTTCTCGAACTCCTGCTTCACCTGGTCGGAGACCTTCGCGAGCACCGGGTCGCCGGCGGCGATCTCGTTGCCGCCGGCGAGCGAGTCGTCCCAGTTGGCACTCCAGGTGATCTTCGTGTCCTGGCCGGTGAGCAGCGACTTCGGCCGGGCCACCGGGATGTCGTCGCCGGCCGGCGCGGTGAGCAGGTGCTCGTAGTCGTACGTCCAGGGCTCGTAGTAGTCCTGCATGGACGGCAGCTTCGGGTTGGCGAAGATGCTGAACAGCTTCTTCACCCGGCCGCCGGAACGGGGCTTGAGCCGGCCGGAGCGCGTCCGCGTCCAGCCGCCCTGCCACCGGTCCTGGTCCTCGTACGTGCGGGGGTAGCCCTGCCCGGGGCGGGTCTCCACGTTGTTGAACCAGACGTACTCGACGCCGGACCGGTTCGTCCACGCCTGCTTGCAGGTGACCGAGCAGGTGTGGCAGCCGATGCACTTGTCGAGGTTCATGACCATCGCGACCTGCGCCATGACCCGCATCAGTACTGCACCTCCTGGGAGCGGCGGCGGATCACGGTGACCTCGTCGCGCTGGTTGCCGGTGGGGCCGAGGTAGTTGAACGCGAAGGACAGCTGCGCGTACCCGCCGATCAGGTGGGTGGGCTTGACCAGCAGCCGGGTGAGCGAGTTGTGGATGCCGCCGCGCCGGCCGTTGACCTCGGCCTTGGGCACGTCGATCACCCGCTCCTGGGCGTGGTACATGTACACCGTGCCCTCGGGCATCTTGTGCGTCACCACCGCCCGGCAGACCACCACGCCGTTGCGGTTGACCGCCTCGATCCAGTCGTTGTCCCGTACGCCGATCTTCGCCGCGTCGGCCTCGCTCATCCACATCGTCGGCCCGCCGCGGGACAGCGTCAGCATGATCAGGTTGTCCTGGTACTCGGAGTGGATGGACCACTTCGAGTGCGGGGTGAGGTACCGCACGGTGATCTCCAACTCCCCGTTGCGGCCCAGCCTCGGCTCGCCGAAGAGCCGGTGCATGTCCAGCGGCGGGCGGAAGATCGGCAGGGCCTCGCCGGCCTCGTGCATCCAGTCGTGGTCGAGGAAGAAGTGCTGCCGGCCGGTCAACGTGTGCCAGGGCTTGAGCCGCTCCGTGTTGATGGTGAACGGCGAGTAGCGGCGGCCGCCGTGCTCGCTGCCCGACCACTCCGGACTGGTGATCACCGGCACCGGGCGGGCCTGGGTGTCGGCGAAGGTGATCTGCTTGCCCTCGTGCTCGGCGGCCAGGTCGGCCAGGCGTACGCCGGTGCGCTTCTCCACGTCGTGGAAGCCGGCGGTGGCCACCCGGCCGTTGGTGGTGCCGGAGAGGGCGAGGATCGCCTCGCAGGCGTGCACGTCGGTGGCCAGCGACGGCCGCCCGGCGGCCGTGCCGCCGCGCACCTCGCCGTTCCTGCCGCGCAGGTACGCCACCTCGGGGCGGACGTCGACCGCCACCCCCTTGCCGGTGGTGCCCAGGGAGTCCATCAGCGGCCCGAGGGCGGCCATCCGGTCGGCGACCGCCCCGTAGTCGCGCTCCACCACCACCAGCTTCGGCATGGTGCGGCCGGGCACCGGCGGCTCACCGGTCACCGCCCAGTCGCGCACCCGGCCGTGCGGGGTGGCCATGGCGTCCGGCGTGTCGTGCAGCAGCGGCGCCGCGACCAGGTCCTTGCGTACGCCCAGGTGCGTGGCGGCCAGCGCGGAGAACGCCTTCGCGATGCCGTGGAACGCCTGGAAGTCGGTCCGGGTCTGCCACGGCGGGTTGATGGCCGGGGTGAACGCGTGCACGAACGGGTGCATGTCCGTGCTGCTCAGGTCGTGCTTCTCGTACCAGGTGGCGGCGGGCAGCACGATGTCGGAGAAGAGCGTCGTGGAGGTCATCCGGAAGTCGAGGCTCAGCAGCAGGTCGAGCTTGCCCTCGGGGGCCTCGTCCCGCCAGGTCACGTCCTTCGGCCGCAGCTCCTCCGGCGCCTCCGACGCGCGCAGGTTGGCGGCCGTGCCGAGCAGGTGGCGCAGGAAGTACTCGTTGCCTTTGGCCGACGAGCCGAGCAGGTTGGCCCGCCACACGGTGAGCACCCGCGGCCAGTTCTCCGGCGCGTCCGGGTCGGTGCAGGCGAAACGCACCCGCCCCGCCCCGACCTGCTCGGCCACCCAGCCGGCCGGGTCGTCCGGCCGGGCCGCCAGGGCCTCGTCGGCCAGGTCCAGCGGGCTGCGGTCGAAGGTCGGCATGGACGGCATCCAGCCCGAGCGGGCGGACTGGGCCAGCAGGTCCATGGTGTGCTTCCCGGCGAAGGCGCCCGTGCCGGTCGGCGAGGCCACCACGTCCGCCGAGTACGTGTCGTAGCGCCACTGGTCGGTGTGCACGTACCAGAAGGCGGTGCCGATCATCTGCCGTGGCGGGCGCACCCAGTCCAGCCCGAACGCGAGCTGCTGCCAGCCGGTCACCGGCCGGCACTTCTCCTGCCCCACGTAGTGCGCCCAGCCACCACCGTTGACGCCCTGGCAGCCGGTGAGCGTCACCAGCGCCAGGATCGCCCGGTAGGTGGCGTCGGAGTGGAACCAGTGGTTCGTGCCGGCGCCGAGCAGGATCATCGACCGGCCGCCGGAGCGCTCGGCGTTGTCGGCGAACTCCCGGGCCACCCGCGCCACCTGCGCGGCGGGCACCCCGGTGAGCGGCTCCTGCCACGCCGGCGTGTACGGCGCCGCGACGTCGTCGTAGCCGGCCGGCCACTGGCCGGGCAGCCCGTCCCGGGCCACCCCGTACTGGGCCAGCAGCAGGTCGAACACGCTGGTCACCAGCTGACCGTCCACCGTGCGGGTCGGCACGCCACGGCGCAGCACCTGCGGGGTGTCGGTGTCGAAGCGGGGCAGCTCCACCTCGACCGCCGCGCCGGCGCCGAGGCAGGTCAGGGCCGGCTCCAGGTCGCCGAGGTCGAGGTTCCACTGGCCGTCCTGCTCGCCCCACCGGTGCCCGAGGCTGCCGCGCGGCACGGCCGGGGCGTCGGTGGCCGAATCCCAGAGCACCGTCTTGAAGGCGGACTCCCGGCCGGTGTCGCCGAGGTCCGCCGCGGTGAGGAACCTGCCCGGCCGGTACGCGCCGTCCGCGCCCGGCTCCAGGGTCACCAGGAACGGCAGGTCGGTGAAGCGGCGCACGTAGTCCACGAACCGCGGGGTGCGCCGGTCGACGAAGAACTCCTTGAGCACGACGTGGCCCATCGCCATGGCGAGGGCGCCGTCGGTGCCGGGCTGGGCGGGCATCCACTCGTCGGCGAACTTCACGTTGTCGGCGAAGTCGGGGCTGACGACCACGACCTTCTGCCCGCGGTAGCGCGCCTCGGCCATCCAGTGCGCGTCCGGCGTACGGGTCACCGGGACGTTGGAGCCCCACATGACGAGGTAGGAGGCGTCCCACCAGTCGCCGGACTCGGGGACGTCGGTCTGGTCCCCGAACACCTGCGGGGAGGCCACGGGCAGGTCGGCGTACCAGTCGTAGAAGGACAGCATCGACCCGCCGAGCAGCGACACGAACCGCGCGCCGACGGCGTGCGACACCATCGACATGGCCGGGATGGGGGAGAAGCCGGCGATCCGGTCCGGGCCGTACGCGCCGATCGTGTGCACGTGGGCGGCGGCGATCATCTCCTGCGCCTCGTCCCAGGTGATCCGCACCAGACCGCCCTTGCCGCGCGCCTTCTGGTAGCGGCGGCGGCGTTCCGGGTCGGCCTGGATGTCCGCCCACGCGGCCACCGGGTCACCGAGGCGGCCCTTGGCCTCCCGGTACATCTCCACCAGCACGCCCCGCGCGTACGGGTAACGCACCCGGGTGGGGGAGTAGGTGTACCAGGAGAACGCGGCGCCCCGGGGACAGCCGCGCGGCTCGTACTCCGGCCGGTCCGGCCCGACGCTCGGGTAGTCGGTCTGCTGCTGCTCCCAGGTGATGATGCCGTCCTTGACGTACACCTTCCAGGAGCACGAGCCCGTGCAGTTGACCCCGTGCGTGGAACGCACGACCTTGTCGTAGGACCAGCGGTCCCGGTAGAAGGCGTCCGCCTCCCGGCCGCCGATCTGGTGCAGCGTCCGGCCGTCGGCGGACACCTCGGCCCGGCGCACCAGGCCGCCCACCGCCAGCAGCGCCCGCTCCGCACTCTCGGTCGCTCGCGACATACGCCTCATTCCTTCGATAGCTTCTGTCGTGCTGCGTCGCGGCCATCCTGCCGGCGGGATACCTCCCTCGAACCGGGCCGAAGGTCCCGAGATCATCGGTAGGACCGCATCCGCCGCCCCGGGAGGTTCACCGGGCGGCGTCGGCGGCCGGGGTGATCCGGTCCCAGGCCGGGATCGGCAGCGCGATCACCGCGGCGGGGAACAGGCCGTGTTCCTCGTTGTCCACGTGCCGGTGCAGCCGGTCGAGGGCGGCCAGCACCGGCGGCCAGTCCGGGGCGGTCCGGTCGACGGCGCCGAGCACGCCGTGGATGTCGTCGTGTTCGGCGGCGTCCGTGATCGCCTCGTGCTCGGCGGAGAGCCGGCCGATCAGGGGAAACTGCCGACAGCCGCAGTAGTTGCACACGGCTCCTCCTCAGTTGGTGACGGTTCCAGCCTGCGGCCGGGTAACCGCCACGGGCAGAGCCGAACGGCCCGGCGGGGCAGCGGGCGGCGGGTTTTGCGGTCAAACGACGTTGTAACGTTGGAACCGTGGAAACCCCGAGAACCGGGCCGACCGGCGAGACCATCGACCTCCACCGCCATCGCGCGCTGGGCACCGCGAGCCGGGCCTCGATCCTGGAGATCGTGCGCACCGCGGGCGCCGGCGCCACCATCGCCGACGTGGTCGAGCGGACCGGGCTGCACCCGTCGACCGCCCGCGCCCACCTCGACCGGCTGGTCGACGCCGGGCTGCTGGCCAAGGCGCGGGCCAGCGGCGGGCAGCCCGGCCGGCCGGCGTGGCGCTACCGGGCGGCCACGACGGAGGCTCCCGCCCCGGCGCCGTACCGGGCGCTCGCCGCCGCGCTGCTGGACCACCTGTCCCGCCGCGACCACGGCGACGCGCGGGCGGAGGCCACCCGCGCCGGCCACCAGTGGGGACGCCACCTGGCCGCCGCCACGCCCCCCGGCGGGAAGCCGGTCGACACCCTGCTCGACGTGCTGCGCGGGCTGGGCTTCAACCCCCGCCGGCACGAGACGGCCGACGGGACGATCGAGGTGCGCCTGCACACCTGCCCGTTCCTGGAACTGGTCAACCGCAATCCCGACGCGATCTGCGCGCTGCACGTCGGCGTGGTCCGCGGCGTGCTCGACCAGGCCGGCGCCCCGCCGACCGGCGCGGTGCTGGAGCCGTTCGGCGCGCCCGACGCCTGCGTGGTCCGGCTGACCCTGCCGGCCACCGCCGACGTACCGGCCTGAGCATCGGCCGGCAAGGTCTCTCGGGGCGCCCGGTCAGGACCTGTCGAGTTGCACCGTGGCGATCTCCCAGGCCCGCAGCGGCAGCCGGACCAGCCCGTCGCCGTCGACCGTGAGTGGCTCGCCGGCCCGGCCGAGCAGGTCGGCCCGCCACGCGCCCCGGACGGTCGCGCCGCCGAGCACGGCCGTGGTGTCCGCCGGGGTCTGCGCCACCAGCCGGACCTCGGTCCGGCCGGCCCGGTCCCGGACGCTGGTCAGCGCGACGCCGGCGCCGTCGACGGAGAGCCCGACCGCCGGCGCGGGCAGCGCGGCGCCCGGGTCGGCGGTGCCGGGGAACGCCAGCAGCTCGTGCCGGTACGCCTCGGCCGCCGCCAGCACCCCGGCCTCGTGCCAGGCACCCCGGTAGGGCAGCACCGCCAGCTCGACCGTGCGGGCGCCGCGGCACTGCGCCTCGGGCGTCGGCAGCTGCGGCCCGGCCGGCTCGTCGCGCAGGGCGTGCCGGTTGCGCGACAGCATCCCGATCGACCGCAGCACGGTGACCGCCAGCTCGCGGCCGGAGTCGGTCAGCTCGTACTCGGTGGGCTGGGTCAGCAGCACGGCGAGCGCGCCGTCCGAACCGCCGGCGGCGACGAACCCGTTGGCCGGGAAGGTGGGCAGCGGCACCTCGCCGCCACCGCCCTCCGCGGTCAGGCCGCGCGCCACGACGGCGAACTGGCCCTCGGCGTACGAGGTGTCGGCCGGTGACGGCAGCGGCAGGTGCAGCCGGACCCGGTGGTCGTCGCAGCGGTTGTCGAACTCGACGCGCAGCCGGACGAAGGGCTCGCCGCGGCGCAGCTCGACCCGGGTGGTCACGGTGATCGGCTCGCGGTCCACGGCGCGGGAGCCGGCGTCGACGTCCGCGGCGACCGGCCACCGGTACTCGCGTACCACGTCGAGGACGGCCACCAGCGGGCCGTCATGGCGCACCACGGTCCGCACCGCCCGCGGCTTGTCGACCAGTTCGTCGGCGGCCGGCGGGGCGTAGTTGTAGCTGTCGCCCACGTCGCCGCCGTCGACGATCCGGCCCACCCCGTCCACGGTCACCCCGTCCGGGGTGGACAGCGCCAGCGTGCCGTCCTCGGCGACCGCGACCCGGAGCAGGCCGTTGTCGAGGCCGCGGCCGGCCACCGTGACCGGGGCGGACGCGGGCGTCGCGGTCGCCGGGAGCGGCGCCGGGCGGACCGCGGCCTGTCCGAGCGGTGGCACGTCGACAAGCGCGGCGACGGTGGCCCGGGCAGCGGCGAGGATCCGTACCCGCCACCGGTCGGCCTGGGCGGCCGCGAGCGCCAGTCGCACGTCCTCGACGTCGAAGGCCGGGTCGCCGTGTCGGGCCACCTCGAAGGTGAGGGTCGCGTCGTCGGGGGACACCGACCAGGCGGTGACCTCCTGGCCGTACAGCTCCCGGCCGTGCACCCGGGTGAGCACGGCCGGCAGGTCGGCCGCCGGCACCACGTCGTCGGCGAGCACCGTGCGGCTGCGGTCGAGGACCTGCGCGGCCACGCTGCGGCCGGCGGCGTCGGCGAGCGTCACGCCGCCGTCGGCCGGCACCTCGACGTCCAGCCGCACCAGGGCGGTACGGGCCGCCGGGGTCGGGTTGAACAGCAGGTAGCCGTCCCGGGGCACGGCGGCGGCCAGCCGCGCGCCGACCAGGTCGCAGACCGCCCTGCCGAGCTGGTCGGCCTCGGCGAGCCGGGCCGCGACCTGCTCGGCGGTCTCGTCGCAGCCGCAGCCGGTCACCGAGTCGTGGCAGCTCGCGTCGATCAGCCGGGTCCAGGCCATGTCGAGGAAGCGCTGCACCGACCCGTCGTGGGTCAGGGCGGCGAGCGGTTCGGCGTACCGCTCGACGCGCCGCTCGGCGCGGTTCATGGCCTGCTTGAGGTGGGCGCGGACGGAGATCACGCCGGGCAGGATGTTGGCCCGCGCGTGTGAGCGCAGCTCGCCGCGGACCACCGGCAGGCCGTCGACAGTGGCCGGTTGGGTGGCGAAGTACTCGGCCAGGGTGCCCAGCCGCAGCCGGGTGCCGTCGAGGTCGGCGGTGGCCAGCAGGTCGGGGGCGTCCGGCGCCGGAGCGGCGTGGTCGGTGCCGTACATGGCCAGGACCGGGGTGTCGTCGCCGGCCGGCCGCCACCCGGCCAGCCGGTCGGCGAGGTCGCCGGCCCGGCGGGTGACCTGCGCGGCGTCCTCCATGAGGCCGGCCGCGTTGCCGTAGCCGCCGGGCAGGTACTGGGTGCGGACGGTGGTGCCGTCGGGCGCCTGCCAGGCGAAGGCGTGCTGGTGCACCCGCTCGGGCACGCCCCGGAACACGCAGGCGTGGGCCAGCCCGGCGCCCGCCAGGATCTGCGGCATCTGAGCGATGTGGCCGAACATGTCGGGCAGGTAGCCGACCGGCATGGCGCCGCCCAGGTCGGCGCTGCGGGCCAGCCCCCGTTCCAGGTTGCGGACGATGTTCTCGCCGGAGCAGAGGAACTCGTCGAGCAGGATCTGCCAGGGGCCCACCGACAGCCGGCCGGCGCGGACCAGCTCGACCACCTGCTCCCGCCGTTCCGGGCGGACCTCCAGGTAGTCGTCGACCGCGGCGAGCTGCCCGTCCAGGGTGAACCGCTGCCGTGGGTCGTGCGCCATCCGGTCGAAGACGTCGTCGAGGAGCGCCACCAGCCGCAGCCGGAACCGCTGGAACGGCTCGTACCACTCCCGGTCCCAGTGGGTGTGCGGCACCACGATGATCTCGGTCGGTCGCGTCATCAGCTCGCCGCCTCTCCGCCGATCGCCGCCCCGGTCAGCTCACCGTAGCGGCGTACCACCTGCTGGCTGGTCCGTACGTCGGCCGCGCCCTCGGCGATGCCGGTCAGCGGGGCGGTGCCCGCCGTGACCATCGCGTGGAACGCGACCAGCTCCTGCTCGAACGCCTCGGTGACCGACCGGTACGCGGCGCGCCGCTCGCCGCCGCCGTGCTCGTCCACGACAGTCAGCGTGGTCGGCGCGTTGAGCAGGTACGGCGAGGGGAACACCAGCTCCAGCGAGCCCCGGGCGTGATGCAGGGTGACCGTCTCCCGATAGGCGGGATAGTCCGGCAGGTTGAGCCACCGGATGCCGTAGCGGGCGCCGCCCGGCAGCCGCCCGCTGACCTCCACCGACGGCTCGGCCGGGCCGTCGGGAGCCAACGGCCAGGTGGCGACCTGCTCCACGGTGGCCGGTGCGCCGGTGAACAGCCGCAGCAGGGACAGGTCGTGCGAGATGCTGTTGATCAGGATCTGGTAGAGGGTGCGCGCGCCCGGATCGGTGCCGACGGCGGCGTCGAGCAGCCGCCGGTCCGCGGCGGACAGCCGGGCCACCTCCTCGGCCGGCACGTCCCCGACGGCCGGGGACAGGTTGGCGAAGCGCAGCTGCCGGTCGCCGCCGGCGTGCAGCACGGTCACCTCCACGGCGTGCACCCGCTCCGCTCCGCCGAGCTCCGCCAGCAGCCGCGCGGCCTCCGCCACCGCCGGGTCGTACTGCTTCATGTAGCCGACCATCAGCCCGGCGCCGCCGGCGCCCAGCTCGCTCAGCCGGGCCGTCTCGGCGAGCGTGTAGGCCAGCGGCTTCTCGCAGAGCACCGGCAGGCCGGCGCGCAGCGCCAGGGCGGCCAGCTCGCCGTGCGAGCCGGAAGTGGCCAGCAGCACGGCGTCGCAACCGCCGTCGGTCACCATCCGCGTCGCGTCGGTGTAGCGGCGGGCGGGCTCGACCCCGTACCGCTCGCCCAGCTCGGTCACCCGGGACGGGGACAGGTCGGCCAGCGCGACGATCTCGAACAGGTCGCCGCGGCGTTGCAGCAACGGCAGGTGTACGGCCCGGGCGATGATGCCCAGCCCGGCCACCGCGATCCGGATCCGCTTGCCCGGCTCGGTCATCCCAGCGCCTCCTCGAGCCACCGCCGGTTGGCGTGCTGGTCGGCACGGATCCGGTCGAGGTCCCGGCCGTCCTCCGGGGCGTCCTGCTCGACCACCAGCCAGCCGGTGTAGCCGATCTCGTCGAGGCCGGCGAGCACCCCGGCCAGGTCGACGTCGCCGCGGCCCAGTGCGCAGAAGCCGCCGGCGGCGACCACGTCCATGAGCCCGCCGCCGGCCGCGCGGACCCGCGCGTGGGCGGCGAGGTCGGCGTCCTTGAGGTGCACCTGGCCGATCCGGCCGGCCCAGCGGTGCACCGCGGCCACCGGGTCGCCGCCGGCCAGCGCCAGGTGCCCGGTGTCCAGGCAGATGGCGATGTCGGTCAGTTCGAGCAGCCGGTCGGCCTCCGCCTCGGTCTCCACGTCGGTGCCCAGGTGGTAGTGGAACACCGGTTCCAGGCCGCGGTCGCGGCACCGGTCGGCGGCCTGCTGCACCCGGGCCGCGAAGTCCGGCCAGGCCGCGGCGGGCAGCGCCGACGGCAGGTCGGTCGGGGTCCCCGGCCGGGCCATCCGGGCCGGGTTGCCGGGGCAGGCCAGGGTCGGCCGGGGCGCGAACCGGGCGTCGTCCGCCGGCGCGGCCGTGAACACGTCGAGCGCGGCGTCGAGCTGCACCAGGTCGGCGGCGAAGCCGGCCGGGTCGGCGAAACGCAGGTCGACCCAGCCGCCGGCCAGCCCGATGCCGGCCGTGGCCAGCCGCCGCGCGAGGGTCTCGCCGGTGCCGAGATAGCCGATGGGGCCGGAGTCCACCCCGGTGTAGCCGTCGCGGGCCAGTGCCGCGAGCAGGTCGTCGGGGCCGACGGGTGCGTCGGTGGTCCGGTAGATGCCGTAGTTGACGGGGGCGCCGGCCACCCGGGTGCGTCCGGTCAGCTGCACAGTGCGATCACCTCCATGCGGTGGGACTCCAGGACGTGCAGTCCGTCGCCGGCCGGCAGCAGGCACCGGTCGCCGCGGACCAGCCGGTGCCGCCCGTCCGGGTAGGCCAGCAGCGCGCCGTCTGCGTCGAGCGCCAGCAGTTCGTCGCCGACACGCAGCAGGAGCGGCCCGTCGGGGTCGGCGGAGACGGCGGTACGGCCGCCGCGCAGCGCGTCCAGCAGGGCGTCGCCGGGTGCGCTGTGGCGGTCGGCGAGCACCCAGGTGGTGGGGGAGCCGGGCAGCGCGTCGTCGCCGGGGCGGTGGAAGTCGCTGCCGCCGATCGGCACGATGTCCGGCCGCCACGCCCGCGCCCAGGACAGGGGGGCGCCCCAGGTGCGGTCCCACCAGCCGGAGTGCCACACCTCGACCAGCGGGGTCCGCTCGGCCAGCGGCTGGCGCCAGGCGCAGTCGCCGCCGAGGGGGTGGTTGACCGACATGAGCCCGCCGCCGCGCCGGGCGGCGGCGAGCCACTCGTCCGGCGGCCGGCGGAAGTCGACCCAGCCCACCGGGCCGAAGACGTTGGCGTGCCCCCGGTCGGTGGTCACCTCCTGGCCGGGCAGCAGGGTGATGCCGTAGCGGGCGGAGGCGTCCGGCAGCCACGGGTGGTGGCTCACGGTGTTGTGGTCGGTGACGGCGAGGAAGTCCAGGCCACGTCCGGCGGCGAGCGCGGCCAGCTCGTCGATGGTCTGCGCGCCGTCGCTGTGCACGGTGTGCGCGTGCAGGTCACCGGCGAGCCAGCGCCGGCCGTCGACGTCGGGCAGGTCGCGGCGCGGTGGGCGGTCGGGGCGGGGTGGCGCCGCGGGCGCGGGTGGCGCGGGCTCAGGCGTGGTGCTGGTGGTGGCGGTGACCTCGTAGTCCAGGCCCTCGGGTGGGATGCGGTGCAACCGCAGCAGCACCTGCCATTCGCCGGGCTCCAGCTCGCCCGGCAGGTAGCCGGGGGTGGCCCAGTCGGCGGCGACGGTGTAGCCGTCGCGGGCCCCGCCCGACCAGCCGCGGAAGCCGTCCGGTCCGACGCAGCCGAGGTCGAGCACCCCGGCCTCGCGGGGGTAGTCCAGCCGGACGGTGAGCGCGGCGGTGCCGGGCGCCACGGTGACCGGCAGGCTGCGCAGCACGCCGTCGACGCGGTCCTGGAGGGTCCACCTGCCGCGGTGCACGACCATGCTCAGCTCCGGACGGCGGCGCCGGCGCGGGGGGCCGGCACCTCGGCCGTGGCGGTGGCGGTCACCAGGGTGCCGTCCCGGTAGAGCAGCGACCGGCCGGGACGGGGTGCCACCCAGCCGGTGTCGCCCGGTTCGGGCTCGGCGCCCTCGGCCACGACGACCTGCACGCTGGTCCGCTCCGCGCCGGCGGCGTCGCCCGCGCCGGAGCCGTCCGCGCCGGTGTCGTCGGCCGGTACGTCCAGCGAGACGAGGGAGACGCTGCCCAGGTTCTCGACGACGACGACCTCGCCGGTCAGCGCGCCCGGAACGGCGGTGGGCGAGTAGTCGAGGTATTCGGGGCGGATGCCGTAGACCAGCCGCTCGCCGTCGGTGACCTGGCCGTGCGCGTCGTCGGGCAGCGGCAGCCGGGCCGAACCCACGGCCAGCTCGTCGCCGTGCACCCGGGCGTCGACGAGGTTCATCGGGGTGGAGCCGATGAAGCCGGCCACGAAGGTGTTGGCGGGGCGGCGGAACACCTCGGTGGGCGTGCCGACCTGGCGGATACGGCCGCCCTCCATCACGGCGATCCGGTCGGCCAGGGCGAGCGCCTCGGCCTGGTCGTGGGTGACGAAGACGGTGGTGACGCCGAGTTCCCGCTGGAGGCGCTTGAGGAAGGTCCGAGCCTCCAGCCGCAGCCGGGCGTCGAGGTTGGACAGCGGCTCGTCGAGCAGGAACACCTGTGGGTGGCAGGCCATCGCCCGGGCCAGGGCGACGCGCTGCTGCTGGCCGCCGGAGAGCTGCCCGGGGCGGCGCTCCAGCAGCCCGGACAGGCCGAGTTCCTCGGCGGTGTCGGCGGCCTTGCTGCCGCGGCTGCGCCGGTCGACCTTCTTGATCCGCAGCGGGTAGGCGATGTTGTCCCGCACGGTCATGTGCGGGAAGAGGGCGTAGTCCTGGAAGACCATGGCCACGTCCCGCTTGCCCGGCGGCAGGTTGGTGACGTCGCGCTCGCCGATCCGCACGCTGCCGCCGGAGGCGACCTCCAGCCCGGCGATGGTGCGCAGCAGGGTGGTCTTGCCGCAACCGGACGGGCCGAGCAGGGCGAAGAACTCCCCGTCGGCGATCTCCAGGTCGAGGGCGTCCAGGGCGCGTACCCCGTTGGGGTAGACCTTGGTCAGCTCGCGCATGGTGATGGCGGACATCAGCGCTTGATCCCTCCGTGGAAGCGGAACCCGTACCGGCTGCTGACGAAGACGAACATGAGCGCCACCGGCAGCGAGTAGAGCAGCGAGAAGGTGGAGAGCAGCCGCAGGTCGGCCTGCCCGCCCTCGGTGTAGAGGGTGTACATGATCACGGCGGCGGGGGCCTTGTCCGGCCCGCGCAGCAGCAGGAACGGCACCAGGAAGTTGCCCCAGACGTTGGCCACCGCCCAGACCCCGACGGTGGCCAGGCCGGGCCGGACCAGCGGCACCACGATGTGCCGCATGATCTGCAACGGGCTGGCGCCGAAGACCCGCGCCGACTCCTCGTAGGACGTCGGGGTGGAGTCCATGAAGTCCTTGAGGATGAAGATGGCCGCCGGCAACAGCCCGCCGCTGAGGATCAGGATGACGCCGAGCCGGGAGTCGATCAGGTTGAGCCGGAAGGCCAGCTCGAACAGCGGCACCATGGTGGCGGTGCCCGTGACGATCGACGAGAGCAGCAGCAGCCCGTAGAGCAGCGCGTCGCGGCCGGGCACCCGCACCCGGCTCAGCGCGTACGCGGCGAGCGCCGCGAACGTCACCACCAGCGCCGCGGTGCCGGCCGCCAGGTAGACCGAGTTGAGCAGCGAGCTCAGCGCGTACGGGTTGTCGAGCAGCGCGCGGAAGTTGTCCAGGGTGAACCGCGGCAGCGAGGCCGTCACCGTCGGGGTGTCGTCGAACGGGGCGGTGGCCAGCCACAGCAGCGGCAGCGCGAAGAAGCCCAGCACGGCGCAGAGGAACGTGTAGCGGCCGATCTGGGCGAGCAGGTGGCGTACTGCGACGGTGGGCCGGGTCGACCCGGTGGTGGGCGCGGGCGCCGTGTCGGTGGTCACGCCGCCTCCTTCCGCCGGCCCAGCATGCGCAGGTAGACCAGCGCCATGACCAGGTTGATGAGCAGCATGACGAACGAGATGGCGGCGCCGAAGCCGAGCTCGCCGCCGGAGAGCGCCACCTTGTAGACGTAGACCGGCAGAATCTCCGAGCGCTGCTCGGGCCCGCCGGCGGTGATCAGGAACGGCGCGAAGTCGTTGAACGTCCAGAGGCTGATCAGCAGCAGGTTGGTGAGCACGTGCCCGCGGATGCGGGGGAAGACCACGTCGCGCAGTTGCTGCCAGGTCGAGGCGCCGGCCAGCCGGGCGGTCTCCAGGTGGGAGCGGGGGACGTTCTCCAGCGCGGCCGCGTAGAGCATCATCGAGAACGCGGTGCCGCGCCAGGTGTTGAACACGATGATCGACAGCATCGGGTGGTCCAGCAGCCAGGCCGTCCCGGGGATGCCGAGCAGCGCGTTGAGCGTGCCGGCGTCCCGGTCGAGCAGGGCGATCCACAGGAAGGCGACCACCGAGCTGGGCAGGATCCAGGAGAGCAGGACGAACCCTTCGACCAACCGGCGCAGCGGGCCGCGGCGGTCGCGCAGCGCGAACGCGATGGCGAACCCGAGACCGGCCTGGCCGATGACCGCCGAGCCGAGGACGAACTGCAGGGTCAGCAGCAGCGAGGTGCGGAACCGTTCGTCGCCGAGGGCCTGGGTGTAGTTGTCCAGGCCGACGACCTCGGGGTGGGCGGCGGCCAGGCCGGTCAGCCGGTAGTTGGTGACGCCCAGGTAGATCGTCCAGGCGGCCGGGACCACGAGGAAGACCAGGATGAGCACCATGGCCGGGACGAGGAATCCGGTGGCCCGGGCCCGGCCGAGGCCGGCGGCGTCGGGGGCGGGGGAGGCGCCCGTGACCGGGCGCGCTCCCTCGACCACCTCGTCAGGAGGTGACGTTACCTGGACCACCGACGAACCCTTCGACCTTCTTCTGGTACGCGGCGGCCGCCTCGTCGGCGCTCTTGCCCGAGGCGGCCGCGGCGGTCGCCTCCTGGAGCGCCACGGACACCTGCGGGTACACCGCCAGCGGCGGCCGGTACGCGGTCAGCGGCAGCACCTTCTCGGTGACGAAGCTGAGCATCGGGTCGCCCGCGAGGACCTCCTTGTTGACGTCCTGCCGGGCGGTGATGCGCGCCTCGCCGGCGAGTTCGGCCTTGACCGCCTCGGCGGAGTGCATGAACGACAGCAGTTCCCACGCCTGCGAGGGGAACTTGGAGTTGGGGTTGAGCACCCGGACGCCGCCACCGGACATGCTGACGAAGTCCTGGCCGCGGATGCCCGCGCCGGGCTGCTTGGCGGGGATCATGGCGTACCCCACCGTGGTGTCCCGGTCGGCCATCTTGGCGATGCCGCTCTTCGGGTTGATGACGCTGCGCCAGAAGTAGTCGCCCTCGGCCAGGATGCCGATCTTGCCGGCGGCGAACTCGGCGAACGACTTGTCGCGCCCCTTGGCCTCCTGCTGGAGCTTCGGGTCGCCCAGGCCGCCGCCGTAGACCTTGGTGTAGAAGTCGAGCATGTCCTTGACCGGCTGGGTGGCGCCGGCCCACTTGCCGTCCTTGTAGATCTCGCCGCCCGCGCCCACCAGCAGCGGCAGCGCGCCCTGCATGGAGGTGGCCTCGCCCATCGCGGTGCCGGCGTTGATCTGGATCGGGGTCACCCCGGGCAGCGCCTTGAGCTTCGTGCCGGCGTCGAGGATCTCCTGCCAGCTCTTCGGCTGCCAGTCCGCGGGCAGGCCGGCCTGGGCGAAGAGCTTCTTGTTGTAGTAGAGGACCCGCCCGTCGGTGCCGAGCGGGATGCCGTAGCGCTTGTCCTCGAACGAGCCGAGGCCCTGCACGGTCTCCGGGATCTGGGACCAGCCCTCCCAGGAGTCGGCCTGCTTCCCGGCCACCTCGGACAGCGGCTTGAGGTAACCGGCCTGGACGAACTCGCCGACCCAGATGCCGTCGACGGCGATCACGTCGGCGCCGCCCTTGGAGCGCAGGTCCAGGGCCAGCTTGGTCTTGTACTGCTCGTCGTCGACGCCGCTGGGCACGAACGTCACCTTGGCGGTGACGCCCTTGGCCTTCTGCGCCTCGACGAACTTGGGGATGACCCACTTCTCGATCCACTCCGCGCCGGCGGAGTTCTTACCGCCCACGATGGAGTTCGCGGAAATGGTGAGGGTGATGTTCTTGGCGTCCTTACCGGCGGGCTCGTCGGAGCCGCCGCAGGCCGTGGCGGCGAGGGCGACGGCGGTGAGCGCGGCGAGCGCGCCCGTCGCGCGTCTCGGCTTGGCTGACATGGGCTGTTTCCCTTCGCAAGGAGTGACTTCGAAGAGACTCGCGGGGTCGTCCCGCCGGCCGCACGTCCGCCGCCGGCGGTGCTTGCGGCCACAATGTCATGACAGCTTTACGACGTAAATACCTGTCACTGAAATGAGCGCGAAACATCCACCGTCACCGCTCGGCGACGGTCACCTCGAGGGAGTAGCGGCTGGCCCGGTAGATGTGCGCGCCGTGCTCGACGTAGCGGCCCTGGTCGTCGTACGCGGTGCGGGTCATGGTGAGCAGGGGCGCGCCGCGCCGCTCGCCCAGCATCTGCGCCTCGGCGGCGGTGGCGGCCCGCGCCCCGATCCGCTGGTGGGCGCCGCGGATCCGCCGCCCGCCGGCGCGCAGGATCGCGTAGAGGCCGTCGGCCTGGAGGGCCGCCATGGTGAGCCGCGGCAGGTCGACCGGGAGCCAGTTCTCCATGAGCGCGAGGGGCTCCCCGTCGGAGAAGCGCAGCCGGCGCAGGTGCTGCACCTCGCCGCCGGGTGGCAGGCCGAGCGCCTCGGCGACCGCCGGCGGGCAGGCCACCGTCGCCAGTTCCAGCACCGAGGTGGACGGCCGCTGCCCGGCGCGCACCAGGTCGTCGTGCAGGCTGGTCAGCTCGACGGCCCGGCGCACCTCACCCCGGACCACCTGGGTGCCCACGCCGCGCCGGCGCACGATCAGTCCCTTGTCGACGAGGTGCTGGATCGCCTGGCGCACGGTGGGCCGGGACAACCCGAGCCGGTCGGCCAGTTGCAACTCGCTGTCCAGGCGGTCACCCGGGGCCAGGTCACCGCGCTGGATCGCCGCGGCGAACTGCTCCGCGACCTGGAAGTAGAGCGGGACCGGGCTGCTGCGGTCGACCGCGATCTCGGGGCCGGTCACGGAAACCTCCTCGCTGCGGCTGCGGGGATCGGGCGTGCTGACGGCCGTCACTGTACCGAAGCGCTCACCCAGCGCAGAGGGCAGATGTCATGACAACACATTGACACAACTCATGAGGCACTGTTACCAATCAGGGACGGGATCGAGCTGGCGGAACGCCGACGCCGCCGGGACGGAGGGCGCCGCATGCTCGATGTGCTCACCATCGGCCGGGTCGGGGTGGACATCTATCCGTTGCAGGTCGCCACGCCGCTGGCCGAGGTCGAGACGTTCGGCAGATTCCTCGGCGGCAGCCCCACCAACGTGGCGGTCGCGGCCAGCCGGCAGGGACTGCGCGCCGGCGTGATCACCCGCACCGGCGCCGACGCGTTCGCCGACTACGTGCACCGGGCGCTGCGTGAGTTCGGAGTGGACGACAGCCACGTCCGCCCGGTCGACGGGCTGCCCACCCCGATCACCTTCTGCGAGATCTTCCCGCCGGACCACTTCCCGCTCTGGTTCTACCGCACCCCCACCGCCCCGGACCTCCAGATCCGCCCCGAGGAACTGGACCTCGACGCGATCGTCTCGGCCCGCGTCTTCTGGCTCACCGGCACCGGCCTGTGCCAGCAGCCCAGCCGCGACGCGCACGCGGCCGCGCTCGCCGCCCGGGCCGGCCGCCCGCACACCGTGCTGGACCTGGACTACCGGCCGATGTTCTGGCCCGACCCGGCGACCGCGACCGCGGCCGTCGCCGAGGCGCTGCCCCGGGTCACCGTCGCCGTCGGCAACCTCGACGAGGTGGAGATCGCCGTCGGCACCCGCGACCCGGACCGGGCCGCCGACCTGCTGCTCGAACGCGGACCCCGGCTCGCCGTGGTCAAGCTCGGACCGGCGGGCGTGCTGGCCCGCACCGCGGAGGAGAGCGTACGGGTGCCGCCCGTGCCGGTCGACGTGGTCAACGGGCTCGGCGCCGGCGACGCGTTCGGCGGCGCGCTCTGCCTCGGGCTGCTGCGCGGCTGGCCGCTGGAGCGGACCCTGCGCTTCGCCAACGCCGCCGGGGCGATCGTGGCCTCCCACCTGGCCTGCTCCGCCGCCATGCCCGACTACGCCGAGACCGAGGCGATCGCCGGGGGCGCCGCGCCGGGTCCGGCGTCGTCGACCGCCGTCCTGACAGGAGAAGACCGGTGAGCACCGAGTACGAGGCGCTGACCCGCACCCGCGCGCACCGGCCGCAGGCGATCGCCGAAGCCGCCGCCCGCCGTACCCGCCGGCCCTGGCCCGAACCCGGCCGGCCGTTGTTCGTCATCGCCGCCGACCACCCGGCCCGCGGCGCCCTCGGGGTACGCGACCGGCCGATGGCCATGGCCGTTCGGGCCGACCTGCTCGACCGGCTGCGCGTGGCGCTGTCCCGGCCCGGCGTCGACGGCGTGCTCGGCACCCCGGACGTCCTGGAGGACCTGCTGCTGCTCGGTGCGCTGGAGAACCGCCTGGCCATCGGCTCGATGAACCGCGGCGGGCTGTCCGGCGCCACCTTCGAACTCGACGACCGGTTCACCGCCTACGACGCCGACAGCATCGCCGCCATGCGCTACGACGGCGGCAAGATGCTCTGCCGGATCGACCCGGACGACCCCGGCACCGCCTCGACCCTCCAGGCGTGCGCCCGGGCGGTCACCGCGCTCGCCGCGCACCGCACCGTGGCCCTGGTCGAGCCGCTCTGGGTCACCCGCGACGGCCGCCGGGTCAGCGCCGACCTGCGCCCCGAGGCGGTCATCAAGGGCGTCAGCGTCGGGCAGGCGCTCGGCGCGACCAGTGCGTACACCTGGCTGAAGCTGCCGGCCGTCGACGAGATGGAGCAGGTCATGGCCGCGACCACGCTGCCGGTCCTGCTGCTCGGCGGCGACCCGGTGGAGGCGCCCGACGCGGTCTACGCGCGGTGGTCGCGGGCGCTGCGGCTGCCCGGCGTGCGCGGCCTCGTGGTCGGCCGGGCGCTGCTCTACCCGCCCGACGACGACGTGGCCGCCGCCGTCGACCTGGCCGGCTCGCTGCTGCCCACCGGGCAGGACGCGTGAGGACCGGCGACGGGCACCTGCCCTGGGGCGGCACGGTCCGGGCGCCGTGGGCGCTGGAGGTCACCCCCGAGCGGGCCGGCTGGACCTACGCCGGCCTGCGGGTGCTCACCCTGCCCGCCGGCGGCGAGGTCAGCTTCGCCACCGGCGACGAGGAGATGCTGGTCCTGCCGCTGGCCGGCGCCGCCACCGTGCACTGCGACGGGCTGCGGCTCGCGCTGACCGGGCGTGAGTCGGTGTTCGCCGCGGTCACCGACTTCGCCTACCTGCCCCGGGACGCCGACGTGACGATCCGCGGCGCGGGACGCTTCGCGCTGCCGTCGGCGCGGGCCACCCGCCGGCTGTCGCCCCGCTACGGCGCGGCCCGGGACGTGCCGGTGGAACTGCGCGGCGCCGGGCCGGCCAGCCGGCAGGTCAACAACTTCTGCGCGCCCGACGCCTTCGACTGCGACCGGCTCGTCGCCGTGGAGGTGCTCACGCCCGGCGGGAACTGGTCGTCGTACCCGCCGCACAAGCACGAGCAGGACCGCACGTACGACGACGGGCGGGTGGAGGCCGCGCTGGAGGAGGTCTACTACTTCGAGGTGGCCGGCGGCGAGCCCGGTGCGGGTCCGGTCGGCTACCAGCGGGTCTACGGCACCGCCGAGCGGCCGATCGACGTGCTCGCCGAGGTGCGCACCGGCGACGTGGTGCTCGTCCCCTACGGCTACCACGGCCCGTCGATGGCCGCCCCCGGCTACGACCTGTACTACCTCAACGTGCTGGCCGGACCCGGCGCCACCCGGACGATGGCCTGTGTGGACGATCCCCGACACGGCTGGATCCGGGGCAGTTGGGCCGGCCGGCCGGTGGACCCGCGGCTGCCGCTGACCCGGCCCGGAACGAAAGAGGCGTGATGCCCAGGTTGACGGTCGCGCAGGCGCTCGTGACGTTCCTGTCCCGGCAGTTCTCCGAACGCGACGGGCGGCGGCAGCGGCTCGTTCCGGCCTGCTTCGGCATCTTCGGCCACGGCAACGTCGCCGGGCTCGGCGAGGCCCTGGCCGGCGCGGGCGCCGACCTGCCGTACCACCTCTGCCGCACCGAGCAGGGCATGGTGCACACGGCGGCCGCGTACGCCCGGATGACCGACCGGCTCAGCACCCTGGCCTGCACCACCTCGATCGGCCCCGGCGCGACCAACCTGGTCACCGGCGCCGCCGGCGCCACCATCAACCGGCTGCCGGTGCTGCTCCTGCCCGGCGACATCTTCGCCACCCGGGTGGCCAACCCGGTGCTCCAGGAGCTGGAGGACGCCCGCTCCTACGACGTCAGCGTCACCGACGCGCTGCGGCCGGTCTCCCGCTACTGGGACCGGATCAACCGCCCGGAACAACTGCCGGCCGCGCTGCTGGCCGCCATGCGGGTGCTCACCGACCCGGCCGAGACCGGCGCGGTCACCCTCGCGCTGCCGCAGGACGTGCAGGCCGAGGCGTACGACTGGCCCGACGAGCTGTTCGCCGAACGGCTCTGGCACGTGCCGCGCCCCCGCGCCGACGAGGCGGCGCTGGACCGGGCGGCCGCGATCGTGCGGACGGCCCGCCGGCCGCTGCTGGTGGCCGGCGGCGGGGTGATCTACAGCGGGGCCACCGGCGTGCTGCGCCGGTTCGCCGAGGAGCACGGGGTGCCGGTGGCCGAGTCCCAGGCCGGCACCGGCGCGCTGCCGCACGACCACCCGCTCGCGCTCGGCGCGGTCGGCGTCACCGGGACCACCGCGGCCAACGAGATCGCGGCCGGCACCGACGTGGTGATCGGGGTGGGCACCCGCTACAGCGACTTCACCACCGCCTCCGGCACCCTCTTCGGTGGCGGAGCACGCTTCGTGAACCTCAACGTCACCGGCTTCGACGCGGCGAAACTGTCCGGCACGCAGGTCGTCGGCGACGCCCGGGAGAGCCTCGCCGCCCTCGACGCGGCCTGCGCCGGCTGGGACACCGAGCCGGCGTACCGGGAGTCGGTGGCCCGGCTGCGCGAGCGGTGGACGGCCGTGGCGGACGCCGCCCGGCACGCCGACCCGGACGCGTCGCCCACCCAGACCGCGGTGATCGGCGCCGTCAACGACGCCGCCGGCCCTCGCGGCGTGGTGGTGTGCGCCGCCGGGTCCATGCCCGGTGACCTGCACCGGCTGTGGCGCAGCCGCGACCCCAAGAGCTACCACGTCGAGTACGGCTACTCCTGCATGGGCTACGAGATCGCCGGCGGGATCGGGGTGAAGCTGGCCGCGCCCGAGCGCGAGGTGTTCGTGCTGGTCGGCGACGGGTCCTACCTGATGCTGCCGAGCGAGCTGGCCACCGCGGTCGCCGAGGGCGTCAAGCTGGTCGTGGTGCTGGTCGACAACTCCGGCTTCGCCTCGATCGGCCGGCTGTCGGAGAGCGTCGGCGCGCACCGGCTCGGCACCGCCTACACCGACCGCGCCGGGGAGCCGCTGCCGGTCGACCTCGGCGCCAACGCGGCCAGCCTCGGCGCCGACCTGATCCGGGTGTCGACCATGGCGCAGCTCCGGGCGGCGCTGGCGACGGCGACGGCGGCCACCCGGACCACGGTGGTGCACGTGCCGACCGACCGGTTCGAGGCCGGCCCGGACGCCGGCGCCTGGTGGGACGTGCCGGTCGCCGAGGTCTCGACCACCGCCGACGGGCGAGCCGCCCGGGCCGCGTACGAGGCGGGCCGCAAGAACCGGCGCACCCGGCTACGTCCCGCCTGACCGATTTCGTCATTCTTCCGGTCCCCGGCCTGTCACGATGGGCACCTGACCGGACATGGGATGAACGTGAGCTCCGGGAACGAGCACGAGGACCACTTCGGACGGGTCTACGCCGCCGACTTCGAGCCGCTGCTGGCGTACGCCCTGCGGCGCGTCGCGCACCCCGAGGACGCCGCCGACGTCGTCGCCGAGACCTTCCTCGTCGCCTGGCGGCGAAGACGCGACCTGCCGGCCGACGGCGAAGCCCGGCTCTGGCTGTACGGTGTCGCCCGCCGCGTGCTCGCCAACCACCACCGCGGCGGCGTACGCCGGCAGCGGCTGGGGGAGCGGCTACGCCAACGGATCACCGCGGCGATCGGCGCCGACCCGGGCAGTGAGGTGCCCGAACGGCTCGCCGTCCAGGCCGCGCTGGCCCGGCTCGGCGAGCTGGACCGCGAGGTGCTGCTGCTCACCGTCTGGGAGGGACTCGAACCGCGCGAGGCGGCCGAGGTCCTGCGGGTGAGCCCCGCCGCGGTCCGTACCCGCCTGTCGCGGGCGCGAGCCAGGCTGCGCGAACTCGTCGGTGACGACCTCGGCCCACCCGGACATGTACTCGACGTCGTGACCGCACCCGCCCCGAAGGAGGGCAGATGACCGAGGAGCACCTCGACCGGATGGTCCGAGACGCCGACCCCTACCGACCCGATGTCATCGGGCACCTCGACGGGGCGAAGCAGGCTCTCCTGGAGGAGATCATGTCCGAACCGACGCTCGATCGCGTCGTCGAATCACCACAGCCGCGCTCCCGGCCGAACCGCGGCCTGGTCCGCCGCTTCGCCGGCCCGCTGACCGCGGCCGCGGCGCTCATCGGCGTCCTCGCCGTGGTCACCGTCCACGGCGCGCCTCCGGAGAACCGTCAGGCGGCTCCGACGGAGACGGTCGGGCCGACCAGCGCCGGGCCGACCACGTCGGTCGTGTTCTCGCCCGTGGCGCTGAAGGCCGCCGAGGAGAACCCGCGGCTGCTCGTCGACGAGCCGGGCTGGCAGGTGACCAACGTGTACGGGTTCGCCGAGAAGCAGGGCACCATCGGGTTCCGCAATGGCAAACGGCAGCTGGACATGAACTGGTACCCGGCGGACCAGTACGACGGCTACCACGCGGACCGGCGCCACGTGAGCGACCCGGAGGCGGTGAAGGTGGACGGCTGGCCGGGTGACGTGTTCCGCTACAGCGCCAACGACTTCGCGGTCATGCTCCGGCCACGCGACGGCGTCTTCGTCGAGATTCGCGCCGCTGGCGGCGACCGCACGGAGTTCGACCGGATCCTCGCCCACGTGGTCCGCGTCGACGTGCGTACCTGGTTGGCCGCCCTCCCGCCCGAGATCGTCACTCCGGACCGCGTGGACGAGCAGGCCGCGAAGGTGCTGGCCGACATCCCGCTGCCCCCGGACTTCGACCGGGCCGCGCTGGCCGGCCTCGGCACCAACGACGCCTACCAGTTCGGCGCCCGAGTCACGTCCCGGGTCGGCTGTGGCTGGATCGCCGAATGGCAGCGCGCCAGGCGGGCCGGCGACGACGCCGCCCTCCGGCGGGCCGCCGACGCGCTGCGCAGCAGCCACAACTGGAAGGTGCTGCACCAGATGAACGCCGAGGGCGACTGGCCGGAGGTGTTCTGGGAGACGGCCGACGAGGTCGCCGCCGGCAGCGTACCGCGCGGTTACGAGGGGGCGTTGGGCTGCGAGTGACCGTCCCGGCCACGCCGGCACTCGCCCGGTGAGTGCCGGCGTGGCCCGTAGGGTGGGGCCGTGATCACCTGCGTCGTGCACTACACCATCGACCCCGCGCAGATCGAGGCGTTCGAACGCTTCGCCTGCGAGTGGATGCGCCTGGTGGCCAAGCACGGCGGCGTGCACCACGGCTACTTCCTGCCCGCCGAGGGCGCCAGCGACCGGGCCGAGGCGCTGTTCAGCTTCGAGAGCCTGGCGGCGTACGAGCGTTACCGCGCACGGTTCGGCGAGGACCCGGAGTTCGTCGCGGCCGACCGCATCCGCGACGAGTCGGGTTGTGTGGTGCGTTACGACCGGACCTTCATGCGTCCACTCCTGCCGACCGCCTGAACCGGCCCTGCCCCGACGGGTTCGGCGGGGCAGCTCATTCGTTGGCGGCCCGGGCCTCCGGCTTGATCCAACCGAAGGTGCGCTCCACCGCGCGCTGCCAGTTCTCCCGTTCCTCGGCGCGGATCGCGTCGTCGAGTTCCGGCTCCCAGCGGGCGGCGAGGTGCCAGTTGCTGCGCAGCCCCTCCAGGTCGGCCCAGTAGCCGACCGCGAGCCCGGCGGCGTACGCCGCGCCGAGCGAGACCGTCTCGGCGACCATCGGGCGCACCACGGGGACCCCGAGCACGTCGGCGACGAACTGCATCAGCAGGTTGTTGGCGGTCATCCCGCCGTCCACCCGCAGCGCCGTCAGTTCCAGGCCGGAGTCGGCGTTCATCGCGTCGACCACCTCGCGGGTCTGCCAGCCGGTGGCCTCCAGCACCGCGCGGGCCAGGTGCCCCTTGGTGATGTACGAGGTGAGCCCGACGATCACCCCGCGTGCCTCGCTGCGCCAGTGCGGCGCGAACAGTCCGGAGAAGGCGGGCACGATGTAGCAGCCGCCGTTGTCGTCGACGGTTCGGGCGAGGGTCTCGATCTCCGGGGCGGTGCTGATCAGCTCCAACTGGTCGCGGAACCACTGCACCAGGGAGCCGGTGATCGCGATCGAACCTTCCAGGGCGTAGACGGCCGGCTCGCCGCCGATCTGATAGCCGACGGTGGTGAGCAGCCCGTGGTGGGAGTGCACCGGCTCCGCTCCGGTGTTGAGCAGCAGGAAGCTGCCCGTGCCGTAGGTGCACTTGGCGTCGCCGGGCGCGAAGCAGGTCTGGCCGAACAGGGCGGCCTGCTGGTCGCCGAGCGCGGCGGCGATCCGCACGCCGGGCAGGACGGCGGTGGCCGTGCCGTACACCTCCGACGAGGAGCGGATCTCGGGCAGCATGGCCGCCGGGATGCCGAAGAAGGCGAGCGAGTCGGGGTGCCAGCGCAGCGTGCGCAGGTCCATCAGCATGGTGCGGCTGGCGTTGGTCACGTCGGTCAGGTGCAGGCCGCCGTCCGGACCGCCGGTGAGGTTCCAGATCAGCCAGCTCTCCATCGTCCCGAAGAGCACCTCGCCACGCTCGGCCCGCTCGTACAGCCCGGGGGTGTGGTCCAGCAGCCAGCGCAGCTTCGGGGCGGAGAAGTACGTGGTCAGCGGCAGCCCGCAGCGCTCCCGCAGGTCCTCGGCGCCGGGCGCCTGGGACAGCGTCTCCACCAGCGCGTCGGTGCGGGTGTCCTGCCAGATGATCGCGGGCGCCACCGGGACGCCGGTGCGGCGGTCCCACACCACGGTGGTCTCCCGCTGGTTGGCGATGCCGATCGCGGCGATCTGGTCGGCGCCGATGCCGGCCTCGGCGAGGGCCCGGGGCACCACCTTGCCGACGTTGCGCCAGATCTCCAGCGCGTCGTGTTCCACCCAGCCGGGCCGGGGGAAGTGCTGCTGGTGCTCGCGCTGGGCGACCGACACGAGGTTGCCGCGGCGGTCGAACACGATGCAGCGGGTCGAGGTGGTGCCTTGGTCGATGGAGACGACGTAGCTGTCGGTCATGTCATCGTCCTCTCTGGCGCGGGGGTGGCGGGGCAGGGTGGACGGATCACCAGCGGGCGCCGCCGAGATCGCGGGACACCGCGCGGGCGGCGTCGCGGACGTACGCGACGAGCGTGGGTCGGGGGAGGCCCTTGCCGTCGCAGACCCGGTCGACCGGGCCGGAGAGCCCGATCGCGCCCACGACGAGACCGCCGTAGCCGCGGATGGGCGCGGCGATACCGGCCTCGCCGAGGGTCATCTCCTCGATCTCGGTGCCCCAGCCGTTGTCCCGGATCTCGGACAGGGCCCGGCTGAGGGTCCGGGCGGTGACCAGGGTGCGGCGGGTGTACGGCTCGGGTTCGCCCTGCAGCACCGCGTTGGCGGCGCCGACGTCGTAGGCGAGCAGGACCTTCCCGAGCGCGGTGGCGTGTGGGGGGAGCAGGGACCCGACGTCGAGCGTCTGCAGGGTGTCGTCGGGCCGGAAGACGTGGTGGACCACCAGCACCTTGCCGTCGAGCAGGGTGCCGATGCGGACGGCCTCGCCGCTGCGCGCGGCCAGCGGGTCGGCCCAGTTGATCGAGCGGGAGCGGAGCTCGTTGACGTCGAGGTAGCTGGTGCCCAGGTGCAGCAGGGCCGCGCCGAGTTGGTACTTGCCGGAGGTTTTGTCCTGCTCCACGAAGCCGACGTCCTGGAGGGTGCGGACGATGCCGTGCGCGGTGCCCTTGGGCAGGTCGAGGGAGCGGGCGATCTCTCCGATGCCAAGCCGGCCTGAGCTGCTGGCCAGCAGGCGGAGGATCGCCGCGGCACGCGCGATGGACTGCACCTGACCCGGCATGGGGCGGAATGCTAGCGGTGTTCCGCCGGTCGCAACAGTGTTCGACATTGTCGACCGGGGTTCGTTGACCCGACCTCGCGGCGTTTCCTACGGTTCACCGCACGATGACGCCCGACACCGCAGCGTGATCAACGGCCCTCCGCTCTCCCCCGAGCCAGGGTCGCCACCCCCACCGTTTTCTGGAGGCACCACATGACGCAACGTGTGAAAGTCCCCGGACTCGTCGGCGAGTTGGCCGCCGAGTTCGCCGGCACCGCGATCCTCATCCTGTTCGGCGTGGGCGTGGTCGCCCAGGTCGCCGCGGCGGGAACGGGCGAGTTCGACAGCATCGCCTGGGCCTGGGGCCTGGGCGTCACGCTCGGCGTGTACGTGGCGGGCCGCATCAGCGGCGCCCACCTCAACCCCGCGGTCACCGTCGCCCTGGCGGTCTTCAAGGGCTTCTCCTGGCGCAAGGTGATGCCGTACGCGCTGGCCCAGACCGCCGGCGCGTTCGTCGCCGCCCTGATCATCCGTTGGAACTACAGCGAGGTGCTGTCCCGGTTCGACCCGGGCCTGACGATCAAGAGCCAGGGCGTCTTCTCCACCCTGCCCGGCGCCGGCGTGAGCGAGTGGGGCGCGCTGCGCGACCAGATCATCGGTACCGCCATCCTGCTGTTCCTGGTCCTGGCGGTCACCGACGCCCGCAACTCGCTGCCCGGCGGCAACCTCGCCCCGCTGATCGTCGGCCTGATCGTGGTGGCGATCGGCATGGCCTTCGCCGCCAACGCCGGGTACGCGATCAACCCCGCCCGCGACTTCGGCCCCCGCCTCGCCTCGTTCCTGACCGGGTACGAAACGGCCTTCCAGGACGCCAGCGGCTATCCGTACTTCTGGGTGCCGATCGTCGGGCCGCTCGTCGGCGGCGTGATCGGCGCCGGCCTGTACGAGCTGATCGTCGGCCGCTTCCTGCCCAGCGAGGACGCTCCGGAGCCGGGCACCCTGGCCACCGAGGCCACTCCGGCCGACGCCGAGCTCGCCCGCGTCTGACCCGTCGACCCACATTTCGCCTCCCGGAAGGAGACCCCCGCATGGCTGACTTCGTCGGCGCGGTAGACCAGGGCACCACCAGCACCCGATTCATGATCTTCGACCACGGCGGTAACGAGGTCGGTCGCCACCAGCTCGAACACCAGCAGATTCTGCCGCAGGCCGGCTGGGTCGAGCACAACCCGCTCGAAATCTGGGAACGGACCCAGACGGTCATCCAGACCGCGATGAACTCCCACGGCCTCACCGGCCCCGACCTCGCCGCGCTCGGCATCACCAACCAGCGCGAGACCACCGTGGTGTGGAACCGCCGGACCGGCCGGCCCTACTACAACGCCATCGTCTGGCAGGACACCCGTACCGACCGGATCGCCTCGGCGCTGGAACGTGAGGGCAAGGGCGACGTCATCCGGCGCAAGGCCGGCCTCCCGCCGGCGACGTACTTCTCCGGCGGCAAGATCCAGTGGATTCTCGAGAACGTCGACGGGGTCCGGGAGGCGGCCGAGCGCGGCGAGGCCGTCTTCGGCAACACCGACACCTGGCTGCTGTGGAACCTCACCGGCGGCACCGAGGGCGGCGTGCACGTCACCGACCCCACCAACGCCAGCCGCACCATGCTGATGAACCTGGAGACGCTGGACTGGGACGACGAGCTGCTCTCCTTCTTCGGTATCCCGCGGGCCATGCTGCCCGAGATCCGGCCGTCCTCCGACCCCCGCTCGTACGGCAGCACCATGCCGCACGGCCCGTTCAGCAGCCCGGTCCCGATCACCGGCGACCTGGGTGACCAGCAGGCCGCCACGGTCGGTCAGGTCTGCTTCGCGCCGGGCGAGGCGAAGAACACCTACGGCACCGGCAACTTCATGCTGCTCAACACCGGTACGGACATCGTGCGGTCCAAGGCCGGACTGCTCACCACGGTCTGCTACCAGTTCGGCGACGAGGCGCCGGTGTACGCGCTGGAGGGCTCGATCGCGGTGACCGGGTCGGCGGTGCAGTGGCTGCGCGACCAACTCAAGATCATCAGCACCGCCGCGCAGAGCGAGATCCTGGCCCGGCAGGTGGAGGACAACGGCGGCGTGTACTTCGTGCCCGCGTTCTCCGGCCTGTTCGCCCCGTACTGGCGCTCCGACGCCCGCGGCGCGATCGTCGGCCTGTCCCGGTTCAACACCGACGCCCACATCGCCCGCGCCACCCTGGAGTCGATCTGCTACCAGAGCCGGGACGTCGCCGAGGCCATGGAGCAGGACTCCGGGGTGCACCTGGAGTGCCTGAAGGTCGACGGCGGCGTCACCGTCAACGATCTCTGCATGCAGCTGCAGGCGGACATCCTCGGCGTGCCGGTCAGCCGGCCGGTGGTCGCCGAGACCACCGCGCTCGGCGCGGCCTACGCCGCCGGCCTCGCCGTCGGGTTCTGGAAGAGCACCGACGAGCTGCGCGAGAACTGGAACGAGAGCCGGCGCTGGCAGCCGGCCTGGTCGCCGGAGCAGCGGGAGACCGGCTACGCCCGGTGGAAGAAGGCGGTCCAGCGCACCCTCGACTGGGTCGACGTCGGCTGACGCCGCGCCACCCGTCCCCCACCCAAGGATCCGGGCGGCCGGCGCCCCCCGCCGGCCGCCCCCACCCCTTTCGAAGAAAGAGAAGACGGATGCACTCCGCGACACTGTCTCCGGCCGCCCGCGAGCGGTCCCTGGCCGCGCTCGGGGGCGGCCAGGAACTGGACGTCCTGGTGATCGGCGGCGGCGTCACCGGCGCCGGTTGCGCTCTCGACGCCGTCACCCGCGGCCTGTCGGTCGGGCTCGTCGAGGCCCGCGACTGGGCCAGCGGCACGTCGAGCCGGTCCAGCAAGCTGATCCACGGCGGCCTGCGCTACCTCGAGATGCTCGACTTCGGGCTGGTCCGCGAGGCCCTGCGCGAGCGGGGCCTGCTCCTGCAGCGGCTCGCCCCGCACCTGGTCCGCCCGGTGCCGTTCCTCTACCCGCTGCGCCACCGGGGCTGGGAACGGCTGTACGCGGGAGCCGGCGTGCTGCTCTACGACACGATGAGCCTCTCCGGCAGCCACGCGCGCGGGGTGCCGGCCCACCGGCACCTGACCCGGCGCGGCGCGCTGCGCGCCTGCCCCTCGCTGCGGCCCGAGGCGCTGGTGGGCGCCCTGCAGTACTACGACGCCCAGGTCGACGACGCGCGGCTGGTCACCTTCCTCGTCCGCACCGCCGCCGCGTACGGGGCGCATCCGCTGTCGCGGGCCCGCGTGGTGGGGTTCCTGCGCGAGGGTGCCCGGGTCACCGGAGCGCGGGTGCACGACCTGGAGACCGACCGGGTGTTCGAGGTGCGCGCCCGGCAGGTCATCAACGCCACCGGGGTGTGGACCGACGACAGCCAGGCGCTCGTGGGCGAGCGCGGCCAGGTCCAGGTGCGCGCCTCCAAGGGCATCCACCTCGTGGTGCCGCGCGACCGGATCCGGTCCCGCACCGGCCTGATCCTGCGTACCGAGACCAGCGTGCTGTTCGTGATCCCGTGGGGCCGCCACTGGCTGATCGGGACCACCGACACCGACTGGGACCTGGACAAGGCGCATCCGGCGGCCACCAGCCGGGACATCGACTACCTGCTGGAGCACGTCAACCAGGTGCTGGCCACCCCGCTGACCCGGGACGACGTCGAGGGGGTGTACGCCGGCCTGCGCCCGCTGCTCTCCGGCGAGTCCGACGCGACCGCGAAGCTGTCCCGCGAGCACACCGTGCTCAGCCCCGCGCCCGGACTGGTGATGGTGGCCGGCGGCAAGTACACGACGTACCGGGTGATGGCGCGCGACGCGGTCGATGAGGCCGTGCGCGGCCTCGGCGGCGGGGTCCCCGCCTCGTGCACCGACCGGGTGCCGCTGCACGGCGCGGAGGGCCACGTGGCGCGGTGGAACCAGCGGCGCCGGCTGGCCCAGCAGTTCGGCCTGCACGTGGAGCGCGTGGAGCACCTGTTGCACCGCTACGGCGCCGCCGTGGACGAGGTGCTGGCGCTGCTGCGGGAGGACCCCACGCTCGGCGAGCCGCTCGACGGCGCCGAGGACTACCTGCGGGTGGAGATCACCTACGCGGCCTCCGCCGAGGGGGCGCTGCACCTGGAGGACGTGCTGACCAGGCGCACCCACATCTCGATCGAGAGCTTCGACCGGGGCCTGGCGGCCGCCCGGCCGGCGGCGGAGCTGATGGCCCCGGTCCTCGGTTGGGACGACCAGCGGGTCGACCGCGAGGTGGCGCACTACCTGGCCCGGGTCCGGGCCGAGCGGGCCGCGCACGAGCAGCCCGACGACACGGCGGCCGACGCCGCCCGGTCGGGCGCCCCCGAGGTGGTGCGGGAGGCGGCCCTGGCGGCCTGACCCGGTTCCGGCGGTGTGCCCGGCACACCGCCGGGCCGCCGCCGGCAGGGCGACCGGGGTACGCGGGGAGCCCCGCGTACACGGGCGGGTGTGGTCAGCGCAGCCCGATGGTGACGGTGGCGGTCATGCCGTCAGGGCGACGGTGCAGGCTCAGCGAGTCGACCAGCTGATCCGCCAGCCAGAGGCCCCGGCCACCGGCCTCGTCGCCAGGGGACAACCGGATCGGCGGCGCGCCGGCACCCGCACCCTGATCGTCGACGTCACAGCGCAGGACGTCGCCCTGCCGCCGCAGGAGCAGGTGGCCCACCCCGCCGCCGTGGCGTACCGCGTTGGTGGCCAGCTCGTGGACGGCCAGGACGAAGTTCTCGGCCGGCTCGCCGGTCAGCCCCACCGCCGCGACCCGGGCGGCGACGGCATGCCGCAGCTCCGTGATGGTGGCGGCGGTGAACTCACGGGAGAGAAGCGGGGACCACTCACCCCGCGCGTGTTCGGCCCTCGTCCAGTTGATGTCGGCCGGGGGCCCGAAACCGCCCATAAAAAGAGGCTACCTGCGTTCCGAATATCCGCTCGCGGCGGCCCGGCCCGGCCCGGCCCGCCCGCCGCGTCTCCGTCGGGCTGCCGCGGCGACGCCGCTCCGGTCGGCTGCCCTGGACCGAGCAGGTCGTCGTCACCGTGCCGGACGGTCGGTCCCGGACGGTCGCGGGGGAGGACGGCGAGTCCGGCGGCCACCACGCCGAGGGCGATGGTCGCCGCGGCGCACAGCAGCAGCGTGTGACGGGCACCGATGCCGGTCGTCAGCGGGCCACCGAGCATGGTGCCCAGCGGCACCGCCAGCACGATGACAGCCCCGTTGGCGGCCAGGGCCTGCGGGAGTTTCGCGGTGGTGGTGCTGCGCTGGAACAGCGCCATCGACGTGGACCGGTAGGGAGCCCAGATGAGGCCGGCCAGGGCGAAGGCCGGCAGCGACAGGCCGACGGGCGCGGCCAGGCCGAGCGGCAGCATGGCGACGCCGAACCCGAGGACGATGCCGATGGTGGTGGGCCACAGCCGCCAGCGGTGCAGGTAGCCGGTGGCGACACCACCGAGGAGGGAGCCGGCGCCGAACGCCGTGTAGTACAGCCCGAGGGTCGTCGCGGAGCCGTGCGGGTCCTCGGTGACCAGGACGGGCATGGCCACGTAGAACGGGCCGAAGAGGAGGAAGAAGCCGAAGGTCAGCACCAGCAGGCCGCGCAGGGCCGGGTTGCGGCGGATGATGCCGAAGCCGGCCGTGCGGGACGGAGCATCTCGCGTCGGGTCTGCCCTCCCGTGCTCCGGGACGGCGAGGCGGTAGGTCAGGGCCAGGACGGCGAAGGTGACCGCGTCGAGCGCGATCACCCAGACCGGACCGACCGCACCGATCAGGATGCCCGCCAGCGGAGGACCGACGATGGTGGCGACCTGGCCGAGGATGGCGAGCACCGCGTTGGCCGGCAGGTGATCTCGTTCGGGCAGGATTTCGGCGACCAGGGTGAAGCGCCCGGCGGAACCCCACGAGTGCAGCAGCGAGGACGCGGCGAGCAGGGTCACGTACAGGCCGATGCTGAGCGCCCCGGCAAGATGGGCGGCGGGGATCGCCGCGAGTGCGGCCGCGCGCAAGACCGCGTCCCAGCCGGCGAGCTGGGCCCCGCTCCGGCCGGCCAGGAACCGGCCGAAGATCATGGTTCCGGCGGCGCTGGGCAGGGTGTACGCCGCCACCGCGACCGCTGTCCACATGCCACGCTGAGCCGGGGGCGCCAGCTGTAACGCCAGCCAGGTCACCGCGACCAGCGCCATGCCGTCGCCCAGGGCGGACACCGCCAGCCCGGGCAGGACCCGTCGCAGCAGCGGATGGCTCACCACCGGCCAGTAGGGCGAGGAACGCGGAAAGCGGGGTCTCACGGTATCGGGCGGCATGTGGCCACCCGACACGACGCAGGCCACGTCTCACAACGAAATCGCCTGTGGGCAGAAGGCCGGACCTGCCGGAGCGACCTGGATGTGGTGCCGCAGATCGCGCGATGTCGGCGATGCGACATAGGGCGGGTGTCGACGGCAGGAGCGTCGGATGTGCTTCGTGAAAAAGCGGTTAAATCCGCAGGTAAGAATCCCCGAAAAAGACGAGAAACAGTTTATGGAATCCATCCACAGTTGAGCATCTTTCCTGGTCAAGCCCGAGTAGGGGGAGCCGGGAACCGGCAATGGTCGCACGTTGCACCCAGTGCGGTAAATGGCTGAGTCTGTTTGGTGGCAAGAGCCTGGTGAATGGGATTCACCGCCGCAGAATTCGAGGCGACCGGGGAGATTGTCGCCCCGGCGGCTCTCAGTTCAGGAGGTAAATCCCTATGAGTCAAATGACATCGGGCGGACGCGGGGGTACGGTCATGCGCCGCACCATCGTCGCGTTGGCCGCCGCGATCGTCGCCACCGGCGCGCTCGGATCCCCGGCCGTGGCCGACGCCAAGCCGGTCACCCCGTCGGCCCAGCCGGCGGAGGCCGTGCCGGGCGGGTTCGCCAGCTGGCGTGAGCTGTTCTCCGTACAGGACCGGCTCAACGCCGCCGCCGGCGAGATCACGGCCGCCCGGGGCGACGGCTTCGCCGGCGTGGTCGCCGCGCCGGAGGACCGCAGGCTCACCGTCTACTGGAAGGGCGCCGTGCCCGGCTCCGTCCGTGACCTGGCCAGGCGGCTTTCCGTACCGGTGACGTTCAAGCCGGCCCGGTTCCACCAGCGCGAGATGGTCGCCGAGGCGCAGCGGCTCGCCGCCGACCCGCGGGCCGTCTCGGTGGCCGCCAAGGTCGACGGCAGCGGGCTCGCGGTGACCGTCACCGGCAAGGCGCTCGCGTCGGGCAAGCGCGACGTCCTGCGTACCGCGCGGCTGCCGCTCAGCGTGACCACCGCGTCGAGCCCGACGCTGCTCAACCGGCAGAACGACTTCGCCCCGTACTGGGGTGGGGCGCGGTACTACGCCGGCGGCGGCTGCACCACCGGGTTCGGGGTGTACTGGAACGACGCCCGCCAGATCCTCAGCGCCGGGCACTGCGGGGCGAACGGCCAGGTCGCGTACGACGGTGGCGGCCCCACCAACACCATGGGTCCGATCATCAACGACAACAACCCGCGGGACACCCTGATGATCCGGGTCTCGGCCGGCGGCCGGATCTACACCGGGGCGTACAACGCCGCCACCAGCATCGGGGTGGGCGGCGCCGCTTCGGACTACGTCGGCAACTACGTCTGCACCGGCGGCTCCTCCAGCGGTGAGCACTGCAGCCTGCGGGTCAGCGTGGTGAACCAGTTCGTCAACGTCGGCTACGTGATCGGGCCGGTGACGCAGGCCAACCACATCGTCGCCGGGGGCTGCGCGGCCGCGCCGGGCGACAGCGGCGGGCCGGTGTACTCGTACCGTTCGGACGGGCGGGTCGACGCCCGCGGCACCGTCTCCGCCGGGGTGACCGGCACGGCGGTCTGCCCCGGCGTGAGCCCCAACGGGTCCAGCACCGTCTGGTACGCCCCGCTCCTGCGGCCGGTCGGTGACGCGCAGATCGGGTCCCTGACCTACTACGGCGCCTCGCTCATCCAGGGCTGAGGCGACCGCGGTTCCGAGCAGCGTGGGCCGGTCCGCACGGGACCGGCCCACGCCGCCGTCCGGTGTGGGCCGACCGTGGAGAACCGGTTCCGGCCGGTTCGCGCGGGCGCTGGCAGACTGGGGCGATGCCCCCCGCCCATGCGTCCGCCCCGCCCGTTCCCCGCCGCCGCACCCGGGCGCTCGTCGCGGTGGTCGTCGCGCTCGCGATGGCCGCCGCGCTCGGCGCCTGGTCGCTGCGGGACCGGGTCGTCATCGACGGTGGTACGCCAACCTCCGGCGGCGCGGGCCGGACCGCCGGCGCGGCGGGCGGTGGCACGGACTGCGCCGGCCGGCCGGCCCGGGCGACCCGCGAGTTGCGCGGCATGTGGATCACCACGGTGAACAACATCGACTGGCCGAGCCGCCGGGGGTTGCCGGCCGAGACGGCGCGGGCCGAGTTCCGGGGCTGGCTGGACCTGGCGGTGCGGCGCCACCACAACGCGGTCTTCGTGCACGTCCGGCCGAGCGGCGACGCCCTCTGGCCGTCGGACTACGCGCCGTGGTCGGAGTGGCTGACCGGGAGCCGCGACGGCCGCGACCCGGGCTGGGACCCCATGGAGTTCATGGTCGCCGAGGCGCACGCCCGCAACCTGGAGTTCCACGCCTGGTTCAACCCGTACCGGGGCGGCCAACCGGCCACGGTGGGCGGGCCGGGCCCGCGCGTCGACCAGCTCGCGCCGAACCACCCGCTGCGGCGGCACCCCGACTGGGTGGTGACCTACCCCAGCGCCGACCGGCCCGGCAGCCGCCTCTACTTCAACCCCGGCATCCCGGAGGCCCGCCGGTTCGTCGAGGACGCGATGCTGGAGGCGGTCCAGCGGTACGACGTCGACGGCGTGCACTTCGACGACTTCTTCTACCCGTACCCGGAGGCCGGGCAGGACTTCCCGGACGGCGCGGCGTTCGCCCGCCACGGCCGGGGGTTCGCCGACAAGCACGCCTGGCGCCGGGACAACGTGAACACCCTGGTCCGCGAGATGAGCGAGCGGATCAAGGCGATCAAGCCGTGGGTGAAGTTCGGCATCAGCCCGTTCGGCATCTGGCGCAACAAGCGCACCGACCCGGCCGGCTCGGCCAGCGCGGGCCTGCAGAGCTACGACGACATCTACGCCGACACCCGGCTCTGGGTACGGCAGCAGTGGCTGGACTATGTCGTGCCACAGCTCTACTGGCACATCGGGTTCGGCAAGGCCGACTACGCCAAGCTGCTGCCCTGGTGGGCGGCCACGGTGCGGGGCACCCGGGTGCAGCTCTACATCGGCCAGGCCGACTACCGGGTGGGTGAGCGCGGGGCCTGGCGCGACCCCGGCGAGCTGGACCGCCAGCTCGCCCTGAACCGGCGCCACGGGGTCAGCGGGAGCGTCCACTTCAGCGCCCGGCAGGTGCGCGCCGACAAGCTCGGTGCGGTCAGCCGGTACAGCGACGCGCACTACGCCGCGCCCGCGCTGCTGCCCACGATGGCGCAGCTGCCGGCGGCCCCGCCACCGGCGCCCGCGATCACCGGGGCGCGTAGGGACACCGGCGGGGTGAGGGTCACCTGGCGCGGCGACGACGCCGTGAGCTTCGCCGTCTACCGGGTGGACGGCGACGCGGCCCGGCTCGTCGGCACCACCCGTGGGCGCGACTGGGTGGACCCCGCCGCCCCGGCCGGCGGGCCGCTCACCTACTGCGTCGCCGGCCTGGACCGCAGCGGGAACGAGGGCCGGCTCAGCGCACCGGTGTCCGTCGCCGCCGGGTAGCGGCGTCCGGGCGCACGGTGGGCGGCGGCCCGTCGTCGGGCGGCTGGGGCGGCGAGATCCAGGTGACCAGGACCACCGAGATGATCATGAGAAGGAACCAGGAGGCGAGCTTCGCCGGTGCGACCGGGTGCCAGCCGCCCAGCTGGCTGGGGTAGAGCCAGGCGTTCGACCAGGTCGCGATGTTCTCGGCGAGCCAGATGAGGAAGGCGACGAGGAGGAACGCCAGCAGCAGCGGCATGCGCCACCGGAGCCGGAAGATGCGGAACTGCATGACGCAGCGCCCGAACACGAGCGCGACGGCGGCCATGAGAAGCCAGCGCACGTCGAAGACGTAGTGGTTGGTGAAGAAGTTGGCGTAGATCGCGGCGGCCAGCAGAGCCGTCAGCCAGCGCCTCGGGTAGTGGGTGAAACGCAGGTCGAACAGCCGGTTGACCCGGACCAGGTAGGAGCCGACCGCGGCGTACATGAAGCCGCTGAACAGGGGCACCCCACCGAGCATCAGCAGGCCGTCGGAGGCGTAGGACCAGGAGCCGACCTGCGTCTTGAACAACTCCATGACCGTGCCGACGAGGTGGAACAGCACCACCACCCGCAGCTCGCGCAGCGTCTCCAGGCGCCCGGCCACCATCGCGATCTGGATGGCGACCGCGGCGAGCGTCAGGAAGTCGTTGCGGGCGAAGGCCGGGTCCCTCGGATACCAGAGATGCGCCGCGAAGATGACCGCCAGCATCGCCCCGCCGAAGACGCACGCCCAGGCCTGTTTCAGCCCGAAAACCGCGAACTCGGTCAGCCAGCCGGCCGGCCCGTGCCGGGGCAGCCGGGCCAGGATCGCGCGGAAGCGTGCGTCGATCGCACGTTCGGCCGTGGTCAGGGCGGCTGGTCCGGGCGGGTTGTGCATCACCTGGACGCTATCGCGGGCTCACCCGGGTCGGCCGGGCCGTCCCACGCAGCCCGAGCAGCGCGACCGCGGCGAGCACGATGACGGCGACGGCGTACTCCTCGGCGGTCCGGCGCAGGCCGCCGCCGTGGACCACGAGGAAGCCCGCGATGACGGTGGGCAGGCCGAAGCCGACGTAGGAGACGATGTAGAGCAGGGAGAGCACGCTGGCGCGCTCGTGCGCCTCCACCAGTGGTGTGACGGTCTTGAGGCTGCCCTGGAAGCCTCCTCCGAAGCCGACGCCACCGAACGCGAGGCCGACGAAGAAGCCGGCGATGGAATCGGCGGACACCGACACGAGCGTGATGATCATGCCGAGCACGAGTGCGGTGATGCCGGTGAGCATGACGGTCCGCGCCGCCCGGTCGCGCAGCACGAGGATGGTGACGGACCCGAAGACGGCGAAGATGAAGATGCTCAGGCCCCCGGCCACGATCGAGGAGTTCATGAGGGCGCGGACGAGCGCCGGGCCGAGCGCGCCGAAGAACCCGGCCAGCGCCCAGACGGCGAAGACGACCGGGGCGACGACCAGCATCGGACCGCGTACGGCGCGGGGCAGCCGGATCTCCGGCCGCAGGCTCCGCAGCGCCCCCGCCATCGGCGTGACCGTCTCCGCCATGAGCACGACCCCGACACCCTGGACCAGCAGGACGACGAGCAGGACGAGGTACACCAACCGGGTCGGCGCGGGCAGGTACTGGACGAGCAGCGCGGAGAGCAGGGCGCCGACCCCGGTGCCGATGCCCGGGGAGATCGAGTTGGCGAGCGTGCCGCGGGACCGGTCGACGTCCAGCATGGCGGCGGCCGCCGCGCCGGTGGCGGCACCCGCCGCGATGCCCTGCACGACGCGGGCGGCCACCAGCGTGGGTACGCCACCGGCGAAGACGAAGATGACCAGCGAGATCATCTGGACCGCGATGGCGGCGAGCAGGACCGGCCGCCGGCCGACATGGTCGGAGAGCTTGCCGACCGTGAGCAGGGTGGCCAGCACCGCGACGGAGTAGACGGCGAACACCACCGTGGTGGTGATCGGCGAGAAGTGCCAGCGCCCCTGGTAGATCCCGTACAGCGGGCTGGGGGCCGTCGCCGCGGCGACGAAGGACACGATGATCGAGGCGAGCAGGAGGAGGGCGACGTTCGGCGTGAGGCGCCTCGACGGGACGGTGCTCATCAGACCTGCTCCTCGGTGAGCGCGTGGGACGACCCGGCCGCCCTCCGGTAGACCGGCGCAGCGGAGTACCCCGTCCGGCCCGAGGCAAGCGGCACGGCCCCGGCCCGGCGTGTAGTCACCGTTCCGCCTCGTCCCGCCCCGGCGCGCGGTTAGCCTCCTTGGCATGGCGCGGCAGATCCCCCCGATCGACGTCCAGCGGTGGGTGAACTCGCCCCCGCTGACCCCCGACGCCCTGCACGGCAGGGTGGTCCTGGTGGACATCTGGGAGTACACCTGCATCAACTGGATCCGCACCGCGCCCTACGTGAAGGCATGGCACCGGGACTACGCGGACCTCGGCCTCACCGTCGTCGGGGTGCACGCGCCCGAGTTCGAGTTCGGCCGGCACGCCGAGAACATCGACCGGGCGATCCGCGACCACGGACTCACCTACCCCATCGCGCTCGACAACGACTTCACCTTCTGGCGGGCCCTCGGCAACGACGCCTGGCCGGCGAAGTACCTCTTCGACGCGGACGGGCGGTTCGTGCGGCGGTGGGTCGGGGAGGGCGACTACGAGCGGGTCGAGTCGGAGATCCGGCGGCTGCTGGAGATGACGGCGCCGGGCACCCCGCTGCCTCCGGTCAGCCCCGAGGTGTCGGCGTTCGCCACCACGGGGGAGCCCAGCTACGTCGGCATCACGCCGGAGACCTACCTCGGCGCCGACCGGGGGGTGCCGGGTTCGTTCAGCGTGACCGGTGACTGGCTCAGCGGCGGCGAGTACGTGGAGCTCAACTCCGGGATCGGCGAGCTGGCGCTGCCCTTCAACGCCGGCGAGGTGAACCTGGTGGTCCACCCGGGACACGCCGGGCGGGCCACGCTCCGGGTGCTGCTCGACGGGGAGCCGATCGGCGCGGAGCGGGGCGCCGCGGTGGGCCCGGACTCGGTGGCGCCGGTCGACCGGGCCGCCATGATCAGGCTGGTCGCCGGCGCGTCCCGCGACGACCACCTGCTCACCCTGGTCACCGACCAGCCCGGCTTCCGGGCGTACGTCTTCACGTTCGGGCCGTGACGCGGTCTCAGCGGGACACCTCGACGGCCGCGGCGCCCACCACGGCCCGCTCACCCTCCTGCTGCACGTAGCCGACCACCGACGCCTGCCGGGGATCCAGGTCGGGCGGCACCGTGAGGTCCACCCGCCCCTCGTCGGCGTCGATGGCGTCAAGGCCCACCGAGGTGAAGGCCCGCACGACGTTGTCCTGCCGCAGCCGGCGCCCGGCGTTCTCGCCCCGGGGGACGTCGTTCTCCAGGCCGCGTTCCACGACGGCCACGTGCAAAATGCCCCGCGCCGGCGGATGCTGCGCCCGGTAGTCCACCGTCACGTGCCCACCGCCCGCGTCCCCGACCGACAGGGCGAGCGGCGTGACGGCCGGCGCCGACAGCGCGGAGGAGATGACCTCGGCCGCCCGCCGGCGGTCGGAGCCGACGAACTCGGCGGTCCCGTTGACGACCATCTGCGGCGTGTAGAGGTGTCCGGTGCCGAAGGCCCGCGCGTAGGCCTCCTGCCGCGCGGTGTACGCCGCGGCGGCGTAGGGGTCGGGCCAGCCCAGGTGGTCCCAGTAGTCGACGTGGAAGCCGAGGGCGAACACCGGTTCGCCCCGGTTCCGGGCGTCCCGCTCGATTTCGGTCAGCACCTCCTCGGCGGGCGGGCAGCTCTCGCAGCCCTGCGAGGTGAACATCTCCACGACGGCGAAGCCGCCGTCGCCCGCCTGCGGCGGCGGTCCCGTGGGCGAGAGGTCCGTCATGGCTGGCTCCTGCCTCCGTCGGTGCTGCTGGCGGCACTCCGATTCCCGTTGCGGCCGGGACCATGCACCGACGGACCCCGGCGCGTCAGGCCGGCACCCGGTCCAGCGCCGCCAGGAAGTCGTCGACCAGGTCGGCGGTGTCCTCGATGCCGGTGGAGACGCGGACCAGCCCGTCGCCGATGCCGGCGGCGGCCAGCTGCGCCGCGTCCACGATCCCCGCCCACATCGACCTTGGGTGCACCACCAGTGTGCTGACGCTGCCCAGGCTGGCCGCCCGCTTGGCCAGCGTCAGCCCGGCCAGCAGCCCGGCGGCCCCCGCCCGCCCGGCCGTGAGCTCGACGCCCAGCACCCCGCCGAAACCGGTCATCTGCCGGCGCGCGAGGGCGCCGCGCGTGCGGCGCCCGGCGCGGCAGGAAAGGATGGGTCCATGACCGACCCTGTGCCGTCCACCCTCCCCACGCGCGTCGTCGTCACGGGCGCCGCCGGAAAGCTCGGTCGCGCCGTGGTCGCGCACCTGCGCGGGGTGGGCGTCGACGTGCTCGCGGTGGACCGCGCCGGCGGGCGCGACCCGCGCGACGTCGACGGCGAGTTCCTCCTGGTCGACCTCACCGACTACGGGCAGGTGGTGGAGGCGTTCACCGGCGGCGCCGACGAGCACGCCGACGGCGTCGGCGCGGTGGTGCACCTGGCGGCGGTGCCGGCGCCCGGGCTGCTGCCCAACGCCGTGACCTTCGCCAACAACTCGGCCGCCACGTACAACGTCTTCGCGGCGGCCCGGGCGGCCGGCATCAAGCGGGTGGTCTGGGCGTCCAGCGAGACGGTGCTGGGGCTGCCGTTCGACACCCCGCCGCCGTACGCGCCGGTCGACGAGGAGTACCCGCCGCGGCCCGAGTCGACCTACTCGCTCAACAAGGCCCTCGAGGAGGAGATGGCGCGGCACTTCTGCCGCTGGGACCCGGAGTTGGTCATGGTCGGCCTGCGCTTCTCCAACGTGATGGACGTCGAGGACTACGCGGGGTTCCCCTCCTTCCAGGCCGACCCGGAGCTGCGCCGCTGGAACCTCTGGGGCTACATCGACGCCCGCGACGGCGCCCAGGCCGTCGAGCGGGCGCTCGCCCACGACCGGCCCGGCGCCGACGTCTTCATCATCGCCAACGCCGACACCGTGATGAACAGGTCCAGCGCCGACCTGATGGCCGAGGTCTACCCGGGCGTCGAGGTCCGCGGGAAACTCGGCGAGCACGAGACGCTGCTCAGCATCGACAAGGCCCGCCGGGTGCTGGGCTACGAGCCGCGGCACTCCTGGCGCGACCACGTCGACCCGGCCGGTTGATCCGCCGATCAGGTGGGCGGGGGTCCGCTGAGCAGGGCCCCGCCATCCGATCGGGGGAGCGGGTCTGGATCCGTTGGGGGCGCCGCCCGCCGGTGCGGCCGGAATTGATGCCGTGCGGTGGAATCCCGGTGCGGCGCGGTACCGCGAAAAGACCTTGCCTTCTACCGTGACGTCCGGCACGCGGGCGGGTGGACGTTGCCGGGAACCGACCCGGTGGTGCCGTCTCGGGCGTTCACAGGGAGTTGACTGGATGCAGGTCTGGAGTCGCACCGTCGCGGGTCTGGTCGCCGGGGCCGTCGTGGTGATGGGCGTACCGGCGGTCGCGGGCACCGTGGCGACCAAGCTCACCGCCACGGACGCCGGCGCCACCGTGCGGACCGGCGCCGAGGCGATGAGCAGCGGCAGCGCGCTCGGCGCGGCGCGCACGGTCGCCACCGCGGCGCAGGTCGTGCCGGGGGACACCCGGCTGGTGCCGAGCGTGCCGCGCACCGACACGCCGCGGATCACCAACGGCGAGATCAAGGACCTGGAGGTGATCGGCAACCGGGTCTTCATCGCCGGCACCTTCACCTCGATCGCCAACGTCGGCGGGACCACCATCGCGCAGAAGTCGCTGGCCTCGTACAACCTGGACACCGGGAAGGTCGACACCGGCTTCAAGCCGACCTTCGACGGTTCGGTCGAGGCCGTCGAGGCGTCGCCCGACGGGTTGTCGCTCTACGTGGCGGGCTCCTTCAACACGGTCGGTGGCGTCGCGAAGCGGAAGATCGTGAAGCTCAACCCGACCACCGGCGCGCCGATCGCGGCGTTCACGGCGACCGCGAACGCCCGCGCCACCGCGCTGGCCGTGAGCCCCACGGCGGTCTACGTGGGCGGCCAGTTCAGCACCGTGAACGGGGTGAGCCGCCCCGGCCTGGTCGCGCTCAACCCGACGACCGGCGCCGTGGACGCCGGCTTCAACCTGCCGCTCACCGGCGGCATCGGCGTCGGCGGCATGCTCACCGTGCAGCAGCTCAAGCTGACCCACGACCGGAGCAAGCTGCTCGTCGTCCACACCGGTCGGCAGATCGCCGGCCAGGACCGCTACGGCGTCGCGCTGATCAGCACCGCCACGAAGGCGCTGCTGCCGTGGCGTACCCGGCTGTGGGAGGACAACCTCTCCTTCGTCGGCGGCATCCAGCGGGTGTTCGCCGGTGACATCGCGCCGGACGACTCCTACTTCGTCGTCACCAGCGGCTCGGGCGGCGACCGGCCGCCGATCAACGACACCGCGATCGCGTACCCGCTCACCGGCGCCGACAACGTCCAGCCGCTCTGGGTGTCCCGGCACTTCGACAGCGTCTACTCGGTCGCCATCACCGCCACCGCCGTGTACGTCGGCGGCCACTTCAGCTGGCAGGAGTCGCCGACCTCCAACGTCCCGTGGCCCGGGCTGGACAACGTCGGGTACGGCACCGGCCAGGGCCTGAGCGGCTACGGCCTCGGCGACCAGGTGGTCCGCCGCGACCACCTCGGCGCGCTCGACCCGAAGACGGGCACCGCGCTGGAGTGGAACCCCGGCTCCAACTCGTACGAGGGCGAGAAGGCCATGCTCGCCACCTCGCGCGGCCTCCTCGTCGGCGGCGACGGCAACGTCAAGGGCGGCAAGACCGTCGGCCGGGTCGGCTTCTTCGACCAGTCCAGGGCGCCGGCGCCGTCCGCGGTCGACACCACCATCGCCACGCCCATCGAGGGCGCCGTGAAGCCGGCCAACGAGTCGTTCACGCTCGGCGGCCAGGCGCTGACGCCGGCCGGGGTCAGCCGGGTCCAGATCGAGATCCAGAACCGCAACACGAGCCAGTTCCTTCAGGACGACCTGAAGACGTGGGGCGCCGCCAACAGCATCAACGCCACGGTCGCCGCCCCGAACACGGCCTCGACCACGTGGACGCTCCCGGTGTCGCTGCCGTCCGGCGTCTACCAGATCCAGGCGAAGACGTTCGGCCGTGACGGCGTCGGCGACGCCACGAAGGCCGTCAAGAAGATCGAGGCGTTCCGCTTCGACGACCTGCCGCCGTCGACCCGGATCGACTCCCCGACCGCCGGGCTGCTCGCCACGAAGAGCTTCGTGGCCACCGGCACCGCGACCGACGACAAGGGCGTCAGCTCGCTGATCTACTCGTTCCGCACCCCCGACAACCGCTACCTCCAGGACGACGGGACGGTCGCCGCGGTCTACAACACCTTCCGCGGCGAGCCGGACGTGATCGGCGCGCTGTCGACCACCTGGCAGTTCGAGGTGGCCCTGCCCATCGAGGGCCAGTGGAAGATGACCGCCACCGCGGTCGACACCACCGGCCAGAGCGACCTGCGCGGCGACACCCGGGACTGGACCGTCTCGTCGACCGGCGTCCCGCCGACGGTGGCCATCAGCGCTCCCGTGCCGATGACCCCGCCCACCGCGGCCGCACCGGTCACCGTCGCGCCCGGCGCCGCGATCACCTTCGCGGGCACCGCCAACGACGACGACGCAGTGAAGTCGGTCGAGATCTACCTGCGCAACACCACCACGCGGGAGGCGCTGGCCGCCGACGGCACGTGGGGCGCCGACTCGGTCGCGGCCTACTACCGGATCTCGCCGACCAACCTGAGCGCCGCGTCGTACAACTGGTCCTACACCACGGTGCCGCTCACCCCGGGTGTCTACGACTTCCGGGTACGGGCCACCGACAGCCTGGGCCTCACCACGTCGGGCACCAACTCGGGCCGGCTCAGCGTCACCGCGCAGGTGCCCGGCGACGCGTTCCCGGACGGCCGGCTGAGCTTCACCGGGGTGGAGCAGAACGTCGACCAGCTGCACCTGAACCTGGCCGGCACGGCGACCGACGACAAGGGCGTGCAGAGCGTCCGGGTCGCGCTGCGCGACCTGGACACCGGCCGGTACGTGCAGCCGAACGGCACCATGGCCGCCGCCTTCGCCACGGTGAACGCCACGCTGGCCGCGCCGGGCGCGACGAGCACCGCCTTCAACCTGTCGATCGACCTGCCCACCAAGGGCGAGTACAGCGTCGAGGCGTGGGCCGTCGACACGGCGGGCCAGCAGGACGGCTCCACCTCCGGCGCCACCGCCCGGTACCTGGTCTACCCGGGTGACCTCGACCCGCGGCTGGAGCCGAGCATCACCCCGGTCGAGGGCGAGGCCTACACCGGCGGCCGGATCGTGGTCACCGGCCGGGCCGTCGACGACGTCGGGATGCTCCGCGTGGACATCCAGATCTCCAACGCCGCGGGCCAGGGGATGAACGCCGCCGGCACCTTCAGCACGCCGAGCACCCCCGGCAACTTCCCGTGGATCGCGTCGTTCCTGACCAGCCCGGGCTCCCCGGGGTCGAACTTCGCGTACACCTCGCCGGTGATCCCGGCGGGCACGTACACCGTGACGATCCGCGGGGTGGACAACTACGGGCAGCTCCAGCAGCCGCCGCGGACCGTCTCGGTGACCGTCAGCTGAGCCGCCCGGCCGCGGACCGGTCGGGGTCGGGGAAGCGCTTCAGTCCCGACGCCGGACCGGTCCGCGGCCGTCCGCCCGGGCTGCCTCCGTCAGCTGCCCGATCAGGTCCGTCTTGCCCTCGGTGTACGCCTCCCGGTCGTTCGGGTGGCGGGCGGCCAGGTCCCGCTTCAGCGCTTCGTAGTCGGCGCGCGCGTCGGGACGCGCGCGAAGGTGGTCCCGGAACGCCAGGACGTCGAGGTAGCGCGGTGAGCCCGTCGGCACCAGGTGCAGGTGGTGGGTGCGGTTGCTGGGGCGCGGCTTGCAGAACCAGTGCATGACCTCGGCGCGGTAGGGCCAGTAGCAGTACGCCAAGGGCTTCAACCGCTCGATGCAGGGACGCGACGACTCGAGGTCCGCGACGCCGACCATGATGTCGATGACCGGTTTGGCGGCGAGCCCGGGCACGGCGGTGCTGCCGACGTGGTGGATGCCGCCGGTGATCCAGGGACCGATGGTCCGGCTGATCAGGGCGGCCTCCTCGGCGAAGAGTTCGGGCCATCGGTCGTCGTAGGGCTCGATGCGCACAGGCGGGTTGTCGTCGCTCGAATCGCTGGCACTGATCTCCGACATGCCCTCACTCTGGCAGCGGCACCGCCCCACCGCAGCCCCGGGCGGTGCCGACGCCGGCTCAGCGCGGGGCGATGAGGCACATGCCGCCGGTCGTGGGCCGATCCATCGTGGTCAGCGCGTCCGGCACCTCGTCGAGGCCGACGGTGCGGGTGATCAGCTCGCCGGGGCGTAGCACCCCGGCGGTGACCAGCCGGAGCAGCTCCGGGTAGGCGTGCGCGGCCATGCCGTGGCTGCCGCGCAGCTCCAGCTCGTACGCGATGACCAGGTCCATGGGCAGCGCCGGACGGCCCTGCGCGGCCGGGAGGAGGCCGACCTGCACGTGGCGGCCGCGTCGCCGCAGGCTCTCGACGGACGCCGCGCAGGTGGCGTGACTGCCCAGCGCGTCGAGGGACAGGTGGGCGCCGCCGCCGGTCGCCTCCCGGACGGCCGCGGCCACCGCGCCGGGGCCGGTGAGCGCGCCGCCGTCCAGGCAGACCGCCGCGCCGGAGCGCCGGGCGAGGTCCAGCGCGCCGGGGGAGATGTCGACGGCCACCACCCGCGCGCCGCAGGCCGCCGCGATCATGACGGCCGACAGGCCCACGCCGCCGCAGCCGTGCACGGCCACCCACTCGCCCGCGGCCACCCGTCCCTGGCTCACCACGGCACGGAACGCCGTGGCGAAGCGGCAGCCGAGCGCCGCCGCGGTCGGGAAGTCCAGCTCGTCGGGGAGCCGGATCAGGTTGACGTCGGCCTGGCGCACCACCACGTACTCGGCGAACGAGCCCCAGTGGGTGAAGCCGGGCTGCGTCTGCCGTTCGCAGACCTGCTGGTCGCCGGCCAGGCAGGCGGGGCACCGCCCGCAGGCGCAGACGAAGGGCGCGGTGACCCGGTCGCCGGGCCGCCAGCCGCGGACGCCCGCGCCGACCGCCGCCACGACACCGGCGAACTCGTGCCCGGGGACGTGCGGCGGGCGGATGTCGGGGTCGTGCCCCTGCCAACCGTGCCAGTCGCTGCGGCACAACCCGGTCGCCTCCACCCGGATGACGGCGCCGTCGGCCGGCGCCACCGGATCCGGGACGTCGCGGACCTCGGGCCGGGCACCGAACTTGTCGAAGATCACTGCACGCATGCCCCGCATCCTGGCACGCGGCCGCCCAGCCCCGCTCCTGCCGGGGGTGGGGAGGCGTCCGTACCGCCGCTCCCGGACGCGGCGGATGCCACGATGGGAGGGTGACAGCGCCGGGTTGGTATCTGGTGGGGGCGCCGTGGGACTGCTCGGCGCTCGGCCGGGGTGAGCGGCTCGCGCCGGCCGCCCTGCGCGCGGCCGGGCTGTCCGACCTCGTCCCCGACGACGCCGGGGACGTGCCGATCGTCATCGACGACGCCCGGCGGGACGACGCCACCGGCGTACGCGCGCTGCGGCAGACGGCCCGGGCGGCGCGGGTGCTGGCCGACGGGCTCGACGACGCCGCGCGGCGCCGGCCCGGCCGCCGGCCGCTGGTGGTGGGCGGTGACTGCAGCCTGCTGCTCGGTGTGCTGCCGTGGTTGCGCCGCAGCCGCGACCGGGTCGGGTTGTGGTTCGTCGACGGGCATCCCGACTTCCTCGACGGCGTCGCCTCGCCGACGGGGGAGACGGCCGACATGGACCTGGCCCTGCTCACGGGCTCCGGCCCCGAGCGGCTCACCGCGCCGGCCGGGGTGTCCGCGCCGCTCGTGGCGCCCGGCGACGTGGTGCTGGTCGGCCACCGCACCCGGGACCTCGATCCGGAGGCCGCCGCCGAGGTGGCCCGGGTGCCCGGCAGCATCCGGCGCATCGACGCCCCTGCGGTCGTCGAGGCGCCGCGGGCGTGCGGCGAGCGCGCCGCGGCGGTGCTCGCCGGTGTCGACGGGGGAGTGTGGCTGCACGTCGACTGCGACGTCCTCGATCCGGCCGCCATGCCGGCCGTCACCTATCCGGAACCCGGCGGACCGGGCCTCGGGCAGTTGGCCGACCTGTTGGCGCCGCTTCTGGCCTCGCCCCGGCTGCTCGGCCTGAGCATCGCGGACTTCCGGCCCGACCTGGATCCGGACGGTGTTCACGCCGCAGCCCTGGTGGCGTTGCTGCGCCGGCTGCTGTGAATACCGCATTCTGTTCAATGGAGAGGTCAGGCTGGCAGCGCTCATTCATGCCGCTTCACGTAGCGTTGTCAGGGCTGCTCACGGCAGGTGTCAAGGCGCAACGGGCAAGCCGCAAATTGCAGTCGGGCAAGGAATTGGCGCGCACGGATAAATGCAATTTCATTGACGTTGGCTAATCTTGACGTAATTGGCCGAGGGGCGCACCGTGAGAGGCGCCGGCACCCCGACGGGTCGCCGGGTCGCCATTCAGGAGGCGGTCATGCGGTGGAATCCGTTCGCCGGCGCGTATCTCGCCGACCCGGCGCAGGTGTGGGGGCGGCTGCTCGACTCCTCGGGCGGGGTGCACCACGACGAGGACCTCGGGCTGTGGCTGATCACCCGGCACGCCGACGTGCGGCGGGCGCTCGGCGACGCCGGGAGCTTCGGCAACGCGCTCACCCTCGCGCCGGTCTATGACGTCTGCCCGGAGGCTCTGGCCGTCATCAGGCGCATCGACGCCCCGCCCACCACGGCCGCCGCCGACCCTCCGGCGCACCCGCGGACCCGCCGGGCGCTGCGGGCCACCTTCGCCAACACCGCCGACCGGGTCGAGCAGCGGTACGGCGGGATCGTCCGGCGCCGGGTCGACGAACTGGTGTCCCGCCTCGTCGCCCGCGCGGGGCAACAGGTCGACCTCGTCCGGGAGTTCACCACCGAGCTGCCCCTGCTGGTCCTGCTCGACCTGCTCGGCGTGCCGGAGCGGGACATCGCCCGGGTCCGGGCCTGGGCGGACGGCCAGATCGCCCTGGTCTGGGGGCGTCCGGATCCGGCGGAACAGGTGCGGCTCGCCCGGGGCCTGCTGGAGTTCTGGCGCTACTGCCAGGCGCTCGTGCGCGACCGGCTCGACCGCGATTCGCTCCACAGTGGCCCGCCCGGTGACGGCTACGTGGACCGGCTGCTCGCGTACCGGGACGGCGACGACGAGATCCTCACGGTCGCCGAGGTGTCGAGCATCGTGTTCAACCTCCTGGTCGCCGGGCACGAGACCACGGCCGGCCTGCTCGCCCACGCGCTGGACCAGGCGCTCTCCGCACCGGACCGGTGGCGGACGATCGCGGCCGAGCCGCACCGGGTCCCCGCCTTCCTCGCCGAGACCCTGCGCTTCGCGCCCGCCATCGACGGCTGGCTGCGGGTGACCAGGCGGCCCGTCACGCTGGGTGGCGTCACCATCCCGGCCGGGGCGCGCTGCCTGCTGCTCATCGGCGCCGCGAACCGGGACCCGGCGGTGTTCGCCCGCCCGGACCGGTTCGACCCGACGCGGCCCGACGCGAACGACCATCTCTCCTTCGGGCACGGGCCGCACTTCTGCATCGGCGCGGCCCTGGCGCGGCTGGAGGCCGGGATCGCGCTCACCCGGCTCGCCGCGGCCGTGCCCGGGCTGCGGCTGACACCCGGCCACCGCCGGTCGTACCACCCCAACGTGGCGTTCCGGGCGCACCGGAGCCTGCCGGTGGTCATCGACCCGGCCGTGCCGTCCGGCGGCCGGGCGACGCCCGCCGTCGAGCGTCCGGCGGCCTGACCCGCTCCGCCGTGCCGGGCGCTGACCTGCGGACGCGGTCACGGAGCGGAGTCGCGTCTTCACACCCGTCCGCCGATCGGTTAAGAATTGTCCCCTGCGAATGCCCAGTCATCACCCCACCCCGATCTGATGCCGATGCCGAGCCGGCGTCGCGAAGGTGAGCACATGGATCGCACGCCCCCGTCGAGCGCCGCTCACTGCGCTGCCAGCCACCGGTTCCGCGCGGAGCTGCGCCGCTGGCGGACCCGGCAGGGGCTGACCCAGCGGGCGCTGGCGGAGCGGGTGCGGTTCAGCCGGGAGACGGTCGCCGCCGTCGAGTCCGGTCGCCGGTTCGGCAGCCAGGAGTTCGCCGTCCGCTGCGACGAGGTCCTCGGCACCGGTGGCCGGCTGGCCGCGCTGTGGCCCCAGGTCGCGGCGGAGCAGTTGGCCGCGGACGGCCGGCGCGGGCCCCGGTTCGGCGAGGTGGCACAGCTCGACCCGGCCCCGGCCGTGCGGCGCGACGCGCGCGATCCGGAGGCGGTGGTGGCGGCCATCGACGAGCTGCGGGAGCTGATCGGCCAGGTGCTCAGCCAACCGGAGGCCGGCGGGCCGCCGCCGTCGCCCGGCGGGGGCTGACGCCGCGAGGCCCGCACCGGGGCGGCGCGGCCGTCGGAATCGCCAACTCTGGGTACAGATGCTGGTACGGGCTGTTTGTACCACTGTCAGGTCTGGTCTGGGCGCACGGCTTCCGGCGCAATGAGACGTGCAATCCGCAAATGCAGATCGAACCTTGTAGATGAGTGCGGGGAGTCAGCCTTGGTGTCGAGCACGAGGTCCCACGCGGCCCGACCCTACCCGACCCGCCGCCGCGCCTGGAAGATCGCCGCCCGGATGCGCCTCATCGTCGCGGCCCCGCTGGTCGCCGTGCTGGGCTTCGCCGGCCTGGCGCTGACCGAGAGCGCGCGCCAGACCACCCGCGCCAGCGACCTCGGCCTCCTGGCGCAGCTCGGGGCCGAGGCGGGCGACCTCGCCCACCGGCTGCAACACGAGCGCATCGCCGCCGCCGACCTGCTGACCCGGGGCGCGCCGGAGCAGCAGGACGCCTTCGCCGACGCCACCACCGCCACCGACGCCGCCGTGGCCCACTACCGCCGCCAGCGGGCCGAGCTGCCCCCCGGCGCCGCCGCCGACCAGGCCGTACTGCCGCGGATCGACGCGGCGCTGGCCGGCCTGCCGCCGCTGCGCGCCCAGGTACGCACCGCGGAGCGCGCCTCGGTGTCGGCGATGACCTTCAGCTACCGGATCGTCATCGCCGACCTGTTGAGCCTCCGCGAGCACGTCACCCTCGGCGTGGTCAACGCCCGGATCGCCGACGGCATCCGGGCCTCCGCGGCGCTGTCCGAGGTGGCCGAGGCCGTCGGTCAGCAGCAGGTCGCCGTCCTGCGTGCGGTCGCGGCCCACCAGCTGACCCCCGCCATGCAGCAGGACATCACCGCCGCCCGCACGGGCATCACCGAGTCGAGCCTCGGCTTCCTGGCCCTCGCCCGGCCCGCCTGGCGGGGCTGGTGGGAGCAGGCCGGCAGCGGCGAGAGCGCCCTGCTGCTGCAACGGATGCAGGACCAGGTGTCCCGGACCGTCGCAGGTGGCCGCCTGGAGCTGGACCTGGACACCTGGGTGACCGCCACCCGGCAGTGGTCCGTGCGCCTGGCCGAGCTGCGCCAGCGGGTCGACGCGGCGGTCCTCGACGACGTCCGCGCCGCACACGCGGACCAGCGGCGGCGCACCGCGGTGGAGGCGGCCGCCACCCTGGTCGCCCTGCTGCTCACCACGCTGGTCACCTGGGCGGTCGCCCGGCAGATCACCCGGCGGCTACGCCGGCTGCGGGACGCGGCGAACGCGGTGGCGTTCGAGCGGCTGCCGCAGGTGGTGGCCCGGCTCCAGCACCCGGACAGCTCCACCGTGGACCCCGACGAGCTGGCCCGGCGGCAGGCCGCCGACGCGCTGGAGCCGTCCAGCGACGACGAGATCGGCGAGCTGGGGCAGGCCTTCACCGCGGTGCACCGGGCCGCCGTGCGGACCGCGGCCGAGCAGGCCGTGATGCGGGCCAACACCGCCGAGATCTTCATCCACCTGAGCCGGCGCGAGCAGCGCCTGGTCGACGCGGTGCTGGCCCAGGTCGACAAGGTCGAGCAGGACGAGACCGACCCCGACCGGCTGCACCAGCTCTACACGCTGGACAACCTGGCCACCCGGATGGGACGCATCAACGCGAGCCTCCTGGTGCTCGGCGGGGTCGGCGTCGGTCGCGTCCGCCACCACGACGTGCCGCTGCAACAGGTGCTCCAGGCCGCGCAGAGCCAGATCGAGCACTATGCCCGGATCCGCCTCGGCCTGGTCGACGGTGACGTCGCCGTCGCTGCCGAGTCCGTCGACGAGGTCGTCCACCTGCTCGCCGAGCTGATGGAGAACGCCACCGGCTACGCGCCGCCGGAGACCGAGACCTGGGTGACCGGCCGCGGCCTGGGCGACCGGGTGATCGTCCAGATCAGCGACGAGGGCGTGGGGCTGTCCCCGCAACGGCGGCAACAGCTCAACGACCTGCTCGCCCGCCCGCCCGCCATCGACGTCGCCGCCGTGCGGGCCATGGGGCTGGTCGTGGTGGGGCAGCTCGCCGCGCGGCTCGGCGTGGCCGTGCAGCTCCGGCCCGGCCCGCGCCGCGGCACCATCGCCGAGGTGGCGCTGCCGGGCACGATCATCCGGCCGCTGCCCCCGGAGGAGTTCCTGCTCACGCCCACCCGGCCGTCCCGCCGGGCCGCGCGGAGCACCGTCGCGCCGCCATACCGGGCGGCGCCGGAGCCGTGGGCCGGTAGGCCGCCCGCCGAGCAGGCGCTGCCGGTGGCACCGGTCTTCCGGCCCGCGCCCGCGCCGGACCGCGCCGCCGCGCCCACCGAGGAACTGGTCATCTTTAACCAGGTCAACCACTGGTTCCAGGCCGACCGTCCGGCCGACGGGAACGGCACGTCGTGGGCCACCCCCGCCGACGACGCCTGGCGTACGGCGGCCCGGGCCGACTCGCCCGAGGCCGCCGGCACCACCACCTCCGGGCTGCCCAAGCGGCAGCCGCAGCAGCACCTGGTGCCGGGCGGCGTCACCGTCCCGCGGCAGCGCTCCGAGCACCGTGACCCGGCTCGGGTGGCCACCGCGATGGCCGCGTACGCCCGGGGCGTCGCCGGCCGCCGGGCCAACCTGGTCAACAACTGATCCGACAGGGAGTGCACGTGACCGACCATCAGGATCTCGGCTGGCTGCTGGATGCCTTCGCCTCGCGCACCACCGAGGTCAGCCATGCGATCGCCATCTCCAGCGACGGCCTGATGGTGGCCGCGACCCGGGGGCTCCCGCCCGATCGGGCGGACCAGCTGGCGGCCACCGGCAGCGGGCTGGTGAGCCTGCTCCGCGGCGCGGCGGCCTTCTTCGACGCCGGCGCGGTGATCTCCAACGTCACCCAGCTCGAGGGCGGCTTCATGTTCTCCATGGCCTTCAACGACGGCGCCTCGCTGCTCGTGCTCGCCGACCCGCAGTGCGACGTCGGCAAGGTCTCCTACGAGATGACCGAGCTGGCGAACCGCATCGGCGACGCCCTGACCCCCGCGGCGCGGGCGGCCCTGAGCCGCAGCCGCTGAGCTCCGGCGCCCCCACGCCGGACACCCCACCCCTCACGGAGGAAGACCATGCCCCTGACCATTCCCCGGCGCAGCCGTGCCCGCACCGCGGCGCTGCTCGCCCTCGTCCTGCTCGCCGCGCCCGCGTGCGCCGACGACGGAGGCGGCGCCCGCTCCGGCGGATCCGTCAAGATCGGCCTGCTGGCGTCGCTGTCCGGCACCTACCAGGCGGTCGGCAAGGACATCCGCGACGGCTTCCAGCTCTACCTGTCCACCCACGACGGCAAGCTCGGCGGCCGGACGGTGGACCTCGTCGTCGCCGACGAGGGCAACGGCGCGGCGACCGCCGTGCCGGCCGCCACGAAACTGCTGAAGCAGGACCGGGTGGTCGCGCTCACCGGCATCGTCGGCGGTGGCTCGGTGGCGGCGGTCTACCCGCTGCTCAACGAGGCGAAGGTGCCGTTGGTCGGCTCCAACGGCCGGCCGGAGCTGAAGGACGTGTCCCGGGTCTGGCACACGTCCTACCTGTCCGACGAGCCGGGGGAGGCGATCGCCCAGCACGTCCGCGACGACGTCAAGGGCAGCGTCTACGCCATCGGCCCGGACTACCAGGGCGGCTGGGACGAGCTGCGCGGCTTCACCGAGGCGTTCGCCAGGGCCGGCGGTCGGCTGGCCAACCCGGACGGGAAGACCACCTTCACCCCGTTCCCGACGACCACCAACTTCACCCCGTACTTCGCGCGGATCAAGGCCTCCGGTGCGGACGCCGTCTACACGTTCTACGCCGGCAGCGCGGCCGTCGACTTCGTGAAGCAGTACGCCCAGTCGGAGGTGAAGGACCTGCCGCTGTACGCCGCCGGCTTCCTCACCGAGGGCGGGGTGCTCGACGCGCAGGGCGAGGCCTCCCGGGACATCTACTCGGTGCTCAACTACTCGCCGGACCTCGACAACGCGGAGAACCGCGAGTTCGTGGCCGCCTGGAAGGCCGCGCACGACGGATCCCCGACGACGTACGCCATGGCCTCCTACGACGCGGCGGCCGTGCTGGACCGGGCCATCGCGGCGGCCGGGGACGAGGCCACGCCGGAACGCGTCAACGCGGCCATCGCCCAGCTCGGGCAGATCGCCAGCCCGCGCGGCACCTGGCAGTTCTCACCGACCACCCACGCGCCCGTGCAGAAGTGGTACCTGCGCCAGGTGCGCCAGGACGGCCGGGCGTTGTCCAACACCGTGGTGGGCGACCTCGCCACCGTCGGCGGGTGACCCCGGTGGCCGCCGGCATCCGGTTCGACCCGTACGTCGTCCCCGCCCTGGACGGGGTCGCCTACGGCCTGCTGGTCTTCGTCGCCGCGGCGGGGCTGGTGCTCTGCTTCGGCGTCGCCGGCATCCTGAACCTGGCGCACGGCACGCTCTACGCGATCGGCGGCTACACGGCGGCCGCGCTGCTGGACGGCGGCTGGGCGAGCCTGGCGCTGGCGCTGGCCGTCGGGGTGGTGGCCGCCACCGCGTCCGGCGCGCTGGTCGCCGGGCTGCTCACCCGGGTCGCCGCGCGCAACCACCTCACGCAGGCGCTGCTGACCTTCGGGCTGGCACTGGCCGGCGGGAGCCTGCTCGTGGGCGCCTTCGGGCCGGACGACCCGCCGGTGCGCGTCCCCGCCGCGCTGGACGGGTCGGTGGTCGTCGCCGGTCACCGCTACGCGGCGTACCGGCTGGTCTTCATCCTCGTGGCCGCGCTGCTCGCGGGCCTGCTCCACCTCGTGGTCCGCCGCACCCGGGCCGGGATGCTGGTCCGCGCCGCCGTCGACGACGCCGAGATGGTCGCCGTCCTCGGGGTGAGCCCGACCCGCATCCGGGTCGGCGTGCTCGCGGCGGCCGGGGCGCTGGCCGGCGCCGCCGGCGTGCTCGGCGCGCCGATCATCGGCCCCGGGCCGGACACCGCCGACGCCGTCCTGCTGCTGTCCCTGGTGGTCGTCGTCCTCGGTGGCCTCGGCTCGATGACCGGCACCCTGCTCGCCGCCCTGGCCGTCGGGCAGATCCAGACCCTGGGCGTCGCGCTCGCCCCGTCCGCCGCCCCGTTCCTGCTCTTCGCCGCCATGGCCGCGGTGCTCGCGGCACGGGCGCGGGGTCTCGCCACGGCCCGGAGGGCGACGTGAGGCGGGGAGCCCTCGGCACGCTGCGCCGCGGTGTCGCCGCGGTGGTCGTGGCCGCGCTGGTGCTGGCGCCGTGGACGGTCGACGACTACACCGTCGCGCTGCTCGCCCGCACCCTGGCGCTCGGCCTGGTGGCGGTGAGCGTCGCGCTGCTCACCGGCGTGGCCGGGCTGCCCACCCTCGGCCAGACCGCCCCCTACGCGGCGGGCGCCTACGCCAGCGCGGTCGTGGGCAGCCACCTGTCCGACGTGGGCCTCGTGCACCTGGGCGTCGCGGCGGCGGCCGGGGCGGCGCTGGCCGCGGTTACCGTGCCGCTGGTGGTCTCCGCGCGGGGCGTGGTGCTGCTGATGATCACCCTGGCGGTGGGCGAACTCGCGGTGACCGTCGTCGGGCGCTGGCGGTCGGTGACCGGCGGCACCGACGGGCTGGCCGGCGTCCCGGCAGCACGTCCACTGTGGGGGCTGCCGGTGCTCGCCACCGACCGGGCGCGCTACCTGTACACCCTGGTGGTCGTCGCGGTCCTCGTCGGCGTGGTGCTGCTGGTCCTGCGTACCCGGGTCGGGCTGCTGCTGCGGGCCGGCCGGGACGACGAGGCGCGGCTGCGGGCCAGCGGCCACCGGGTGCCCGCCCACGTGGCCGGCATGCACATGGCCGCCGGGGCGCTCGCGGGCGCCGCGGGTTCCCTGCTCGTGGTGGCCCAGCAGTTCGTCTCCCCGGCCGACTTCGGTTTCGACACCTCCGCCCTGCTGCTGCTCGGGGTGGTGATCGGCGGGACCGTCTCGGTCGGCGGCGCGCTGGTCGGCGCCGCGCTCGTCGTGGCCGCCCGGGACTGGCTGTTCGGCGTGCTTCCCGGGCAGGCACCCCTGGTGCTCGGGCTGGCGTTCGTCGCCGCCGTCTATTTGCTCCCCGACGGCGGCCCCCGGCCGCCGGCGCGCGGCCGGCTGCTCCTGGCCGTCCCGGCCCGCCGTCCCGCCCCGGACCGCCCGACGCCGACGGGAGTACGCGCATGACCCCGCTGCTGTCCGCACACGGGATCACCGTCCGGTACGGGTCGCTGGCCGCGCTGGACGGCGTCGACCTGCGGATCATGCCGGGCCAGCGGCACGCGCTCATCGGGCCGAACGGCGCCGGCAAGACCACGCTGCTGGACGTGCTCGCCGGGTCCACCCGGACCGTCGGCGGCCGGGTGCTGCTGGCCAGCCGGGACGTCACGCGGCTGGGCCCGCCCGCCCGGTCCCGCCGGGGCATCGGCCGGATCCACCAGCGCCCCGCCGTCTGGTCGACGCTGACCGTGCGGGAGAACGTGCTGGTCGCCGCCCTGCCCCGGGCGGTGCGGCCGGGCCGGTGGCGCCCGTCGGCGCGGCGGCGGGCGGCCGAGCGGACGGCCGACGCGCTGCTGGCGCGGGTGGGCCTGGCCGAGATCGCCGCGGTCCCCGCCGCACACCTGGCGCACGGGCAGCGCCGGCAGGTGGAGATCGCCATGGGGCTGGCCGGCCGGCCCCGGCTGCTGCTGCTCGACGAGCCGGCCGCCGGGCTGTCCGCCGTCGAGGTCGGGTGGCTCGTGGAGTTCCTGCGGACGCTGCCCCGGGCGGTCGCCGTGCTGCTGGTCGAGCACCGGCTGGACCTGGTCTACGCGCTCTGCGACACGGTGACCGTGCTGCGCGACGGCCGGACGCTCGCCACCGGGACGCCGGCCCAGATCCGCGCCTCCGGCCCGGTCCGGGAGGCGTACGCCGAGGGGGTTGCCTGATGCTGCGCATCGACGGGCTCTGCGCCGGCTACGCGGGCGGCACGGTGCTGCACGAGGTCAGCCTCGCCGTGCGGACCGGCACCGTCCAGGCCGTGGTGGGCCGCAACGGTGCGGGCAAGAGCACCCTGGTGCACACCGTGGCCGGCCTGGTGCGGCCCTACTCCGGCGCCATCGAGGTCGGCGGCGTGCCGGTGGCCGGCCGGCAGCCGCACCGGATCGCCCGCTGCGGGGTCGGTCTCGTGCCGCAGGGCCGCCGGGTGTTCTCCCGGTTGACGGTGGCCGAGCACCTGGTCCTGGCCGCCGCGCCGTGGCGGGCCGCGACGCCCGGCGGCGAGGGCTGGACGGTGGCCCGGATCCTGGAGTTGCTGCCCCGGCTGGGGTCCCGGCTGCGCCACCGCGGCGACCAGCTCTCCGGCGGCGAGCAGCAGATGCTGGCCATCGCGCGGGCCCTGCTCGGCCAGCCCCGGCTGCTGCTGCTCGACGAGCCGTGCGAGGGCCTCGCCCCCGATCTGGCGGCCCGGGTGCGGGACCTCGTCGGCACGCTCGCCCGGGCGGGGCTCACCGTGCTCCTCGTCGAGCAGCAGCTCCGGCACGCCGTCGAGGTGGCCGACCGGGTCGCGGTGCTGGAGTACGGCCGGGTGGTCTACGACCGGCCGGCGCACGAGGTCCGGGCCGACCCGGACGTCCTGGCGGCGATGCTCAGCGTCGCCGCGGTCCCGGAGCCGCCGGCTCCCCGACCGGTGCCCGGGCTGTGGTCCGATGCCGGGCACCTGACCCGACCCGCTGCGACAGGGATGAGGAACGATGCCGACCCACGTCCATGACACCGACTACGCCTTCGACAACGGCTCACCGGAGGCCGTGCCCCAACTGCGGGCGCTGGAGTCCTTCCTGGATCCGATCACCGCGCGCCGGATCGCCCCGCCGGTGCTTCCGGCGGGCGGCAGGTGCTGGGAGGTCGGCGCCGGCGGCGGCTCGATCGCCCGCAGCCTGGCCCGGGCGGTCGGCCCGGGCGGCCGAGTGGTGGCGACCGACCTCGACACCGTGCGTCTCACCCCGGCCGACAACCTCGACGTACGCCGGCACGACGTGCGTACCGAGCCGCCGCCCGGTGACGCCTTCGACCTGATCCACGCGCGGCTCGTGCTGCTGCACCTGCCGGAGCGGCGGCGGGTGCTGGCCGCGCTGGCCGGCGCCCTGGCCCCCGGCGGGTGGCTGGTGGTCGAGGAGTTCGACTGCACGGCACCGCTGCGGGTGCTGACCGCGCCGAGCGACGACGCGGCGAAGCTCTTCGCCCAGGTCACGGACGCGATGCTCGGCATTCTGGAGAGCCACGGCGCGGACCTGGCCTGGGCGCAGGACGTGCACGGGGAACTGGTGGCGGCCGGGCTGGTCGAGGTGGACACGGTCACCCACGCGCAGAGCTGGCCCGGCGGCTCCGTCGGTGCGTCGCTGTACGGGACGAACTCGCGGCAGCTGGAGCCGGAACTGCTCGACGCCGGGTTGTCGCCGGGACAGCTGGAGGCGTTCCGCCGGCTGCTGCGGGACCCGGGGTTCGCCGTGATGTCGTACCAGTTCGTGTCGACCCGCGGCCGGCGGCCGGTGCGGTGAGCGGGCGCCCCGGCGTCACCGCCCGAGGAACTCCTCGATCACCGTGACCAGCCGCACCGGGGTCTCGTACATGGCGTAGTGCCCCGCGTTGGCGAGGACCTCCAGGCGGGCGTTGGGATAGTGACGCAGCCACGTCTCACGCATCATGTCGGCGCCCAGCGCGGGGTCGTGCTCGCCGACCACGGCGAGCGCCGGCACCGGGTTGCCCTTCACCTCGTCGGTGAAGTCGGTGCGCGCCCACGCCGTGAGGTACGCGCCGAACGCCTCCGGGGTGGAGTGGGCCAGGGAGAACCGGACCATCTCGTCGAGCCAGCGGCCGGAGAGCCGGTTGCCGGTGGTGAGGTCGATGATCGCGCGCCGGTTCGCCGGGTTGCCGGCCGCGCCGTCGAACAGGGTCCAGCCCTGGAGGTCGAACGGCACCCCGCCGGCCGGGACCGGGCTGATCCCGACGAGGCGGTCCACCCGGCCCGGGGCGTCGGCGAGGACCCGCTGGGCGGCGCTGCCGCCCATCGAGTGCCCGACCACCGAGAAGGTGTCCCAGCCGAGGGAGTCGACAAGCGCCAGGGCGTCGCGGGAGATCTCGGCGATGGTGTGCTCGCCGGCGACGTCGGCGCGCGCGCCGTACCCCCGGTAGTCCAGGAACGCCCAGGTGAAGCGCTCGACGTCGACCAGCTCCGGCAGCCAGCCCCAGCCCCGTGCCGACCCGAACCAGCCGTGCAGGGCCAGCACCCGGTGCGGCCCGTGACCGACGCTGAGGTGGCTGATCGTCATGTCGGGGTTCCCTTCCGCCGGTTCGATGTGGCGACAGTGAACGACCTGACGGCCGTGCGGGGAACACCGGCGTCGGATAGGCGACGCCGGAGGGGTCAGCGCAGCGGGCCGTCTCCCGGGCCGTTCGGGTCGTCGACCAGGTGCATGGCGGCCTCCTCGGCGCTGGCCCCGCCGCCGTCGACGCCGGCGTCCCAGGCGACCGAGTCCGCCTGCTCGTCCTCACCGAAGCCCGCGTCGTCGGCGACCAGGCGCCCCGTCCGCGCCTCCCGCTCGTAGCCCCGGCGGGTCAGCTCGTCCTCGTCGTCGGCCGCCTCGGCGTACGGGTCGAGGTCCGGTTCCTCCTGGGCGAGCAGCTGCGCGAGCGACTCGCCGGCCCGCTCCTCGGCGGGGGTGGTGCCGAACCGGTTCGCCCCCGTCCAGTGGTCCGCGGCGACGATGCCGGTGTCGAGGGGGTCGCCGACCCGGTCGTCGTCGAGGGTGTCCGAGGCGTCCAGGACGCCGTCGTCCTCGGCCATGTTCCACTCGTCGGCGAAGTCGGTCCGCTCGGTCTGGCTCATGGCGATCCCTCCCTGGTCAACGCCCGGCGCTGCCACCTCAGCCTAGAACTGCGCGACATCCGCGTGCAGTCCGAACCCGGCGACACCCGGTTCGTCGTGCTGCTGCCGCTGGCGCCGGCCTGACGGGGCGCGGTCGGGTCAGAACAGCGTCGACGGGGCGGCCGGCGCCGGCTCGGGCAGCGGCGCGACCTCGGGCAGGCGTGCGCGGACCTGGTCGTGGAAGCGGCGGGCGAGGTCGGGCGCGTCGGCGTTGTCCGGGGTGTGCACGAAGACGGTCGGCGAGCGGCCCTCGCGCAGCCAGCCGGTCACCACGTCGAGCCACGGCTGCCAGCCCTCGACCGTCCGCGCCGGGTCGTCCCGACCCAGGTAGCGGACGATCGGCCGGTCGGTCAGCGCCCGGGTCCGCAGCGGCAGGCGCGGCTTCTTCAGCCACGCCTCCCGTTCCGCGTCGCTGGTCGGCGGGGTGCGGAAGAACGCGGTGGTGTCGAAGGGAATCCACTCCGCGCCGACCCGGGCGAGCGCCTCCTCCAGGGCGCGTACCGCGCCGGGGTCGGTGAAGAACGCGGGATGGCGGACCTCGACGGCGTACCGGTGGGTGGTGGGCAGGCCGCGCAGGAAGCGGGCCAGCGTGGGCACGTCGCCGGGGCCGAACGAGCCCGGCAGCTGCACCCAGAGGGCGTGCGCCCGCGGGCCGAGGGGTTCGACGGCGTCCAGGAAGGTCCGCAGCTCCGCGTCGGCGCCGGTGAGCCGGCGCTCGTGCGTGACGACCTTCGGCAGCTTGGGCACGAAGCGGAAGTCGGGACCGGTCTGCCGGGCCCAGGACGCCGCCGTCTCCCGGGTCGGGGTCGCGTAGAAGGTGGTGTTCCCCTCGACCGCCGTGCACCACTCGGCGTAGGCGCGCAGCCGCTCGTGGGCCGGCAGCGGATGCGCCAGGAAACGCCCCTGCCAGGACCTGTGCGTCCACATGGCGCAGCCCACGTGCAGGCGCATCCGACCCTCCCACCGCTCGACCGCCCGGCGCGGTCACCCGCGCCGCGGCAACGGTATCCGGCACCGGACGCCCGTGCCGGGTCGGTCCGGACCATCGCCGGCCGGGAGGAGGCGCAGCCGTCAGCCACGGCCGGTGCCGTCGGCGAGCAGCCGGCCCGCGGTCCGGCGGCGTTGCTGCTTGACCAGGTAGAGCCGCTGGTCGGCGACGTGCAGCAGCCGGTCGAGGCTGTCGCCGTCGTACGGGGCGGTGGCCGAGCCGACGCTGACGCCGGCCAGCCCCCGGACCGCCGCCTCGATCCGGGCCGCCGCGGCCCGCGCCGAGTCCCGGTCGGCGTCGCCGAGCACCACCACGAACTCGTCGCCGCCGATCCGGGCCACGGCGTCCTCGGCCCGCAGCACGTTCCGGGTCGTCGCCACCACGCGGCGGAGCAGGTCGTCGCCGGCGGCGTGCCCGAGGCGGTCGTTGACCAGCTTGAAGTCGTCCAGGTCGAGGCAGAGCAGGGACGGGCCGGGGCGGCAGCCGCTGTGGAACAGGAACGTCGCCAGTTCGGCCAGGCCACGCCGGTTCAGGGCGCCGGTGAGCGGGTCCAGGGACGCCAGGGCGCGCAGCTGGGACCGCTGCCGGGCGAGGGTCCGGGTCTGCGTGGAGCAGACCGAGACGAGGACCAGCATGCCGGCCAGGTAGACGAACACGTGACCGGCGGGGGCCTGCGGACCGGCGACGGCCACGACGACGTACGACCCGAGGGTGAGCACCTCCAGCCCCACCATGAGCCGCAGGTGCGGGGTGTAGCCGGCCACGAACACGGCCGTGGTCACGAATCCGAGCGCCGCCGGCGAGGTGACCCCGCCGTCCCAGTGCGCGCCGAGCGCCGCGACCACCAGCGTGATCATCAGGAGGGTGAACGAGACCCGGTAGCCGGACGCCTTCGTGGTCACCCGGGTCGCCGCCCAGGAACCCACGACGCCGGCGGCCAGGCCGCAGCCGTACGCCGTGAGCATCAGCCCCCGGTTCGGCCCGGTGAGCGTCATGAGGCAGTAGACGACGGCGACCGCGTGGGAGACCGCGTGCAGGGCCGCGCTGATCAGCGTGCGGCGGCGGCGCTCCCTCATCCCGCCGTCCACCCTGCCCCCGGCCCTCGGCCGCGCGGGCCCGTGCGGGCGCGACGTCGCCCGGTCGGCGCGCCCGCGCCGACCGCCGATGTGGACGCCACTCGGATGAGGCAGCTCACCACGTCGAAATTCAATGGCGTGCATCAACCGGCCGTCAAGAGACAGGCCGTTAACCATCTGTTCATATGACGCAGTGGAGCGCCCAGGTCACCGTGGGCTGACGGTCGGGCGCCGGCGCCCCACCGTGGCCGTCACCGCTTGGCGTGTTCCTCGGCCATCTGCGGCTCCGCGCGCCATGCCGACGTCGGCTTCCCGGGTCGCGCGGGAACAAACGGCCTCAGCCCCGGTCGCGCCCGCCGCCGTCGCGGGGGATCACGCTGAACTGGCCCTGGGACTCCATCCGGACCTCCTTGACGTCGCCAAGGCGTTCGACGCCCTGCTGCCGGAGCTGGCTGTGCAGCTCCTCGTCGGTGACCAGCTCACGCCGCATGTTGCGGCGCAGGACGCGGCCGTCGCGCACCAGCACCAGCGACCCCGGCTGGACGATCCGGGCGACGGCGGGCCAGCGGTACGCCATCAGGTCGAGCAGGTACGCCCAACCGATGATCACCGCGACCAGCAGCACGCCGTCCGTGATGGACGTGTAGTCGTTGGACATGCCGTTCTGCGCGGCGTCGGCGATCAGCACGATGACCAGCAGGTCGGTGACGCCGGTGCTGCCGCTCTCCCGCTTCAGCAGCACCCGCAGGAGGAAGAACAGCACCAGGTAGATCACGCTGCCCCGGAGCGCGATCTCCCACAGCGGCGTGTCGGGGACGAGCAGTCTCTGCCAGTCGCTCACCCGGTGCGGCTACCCGGCCGGCCCGTGCCTACACCGCCCGTACCGCCGTCCGCCCCGTCACCGCCCAACGCCTCCGGTCCGTCGGTGAGCACGGGCAGGTCGCCGGCGGCCAGGTCGAGCCGGGGCCGCAGGTGCCGGACGCGGTGCCGCCAGCGCCCGTGCTCGTACGCCGTGTCGGCCTCCACCTCGACGACGAGGTCGTGGCGCACCGGCGTGTACGGCAGCGGCGGCGCCGGGTTCAGCTGGCCGGTCCACCCGCCGGGCAGCGGTTCCGGCCAGGGGTGGCCCTGCGCGGCGGCCGGCCGGAGCAGCCCGGCGAGTTCGCGGCGCTGCTGCCGGTGCAGCGGGTGGGTCCGCCCCAGGTAGCGCAGGCGCCCCCGGTCGTCGCACCGGCCGACGAGGAGCGTGTCCGGGTCGGTCACCGGCCCCGTGACGCCGCCGACGAGGGTCTCCACGGTGCGGTGCGCGCGAACCTTCTGCCAGCCCCGCCGCCCCGGCTCGTACCGGCCGTCGCGCCGCTTGACCACGATTCCCTCGACGCCGGCGTCGGTCCACGTCCGGAGCCATTCCCGGGCCTCTGCGAGGTCCCCGGTCTGCGGGCACAGCACGAGTCCCGGGGGCGCGCCGTCGAGCAGCCGCGCCAGCCGGTCCCGCCGCTCGGCCAGCGGCAGGTCCAGCAGGGGCTCCCCGCCCGGGCCGCTGAGCAGGTCGAAGGCCACGAAGTGCGCGGGATGGCGGTCGGCCAGCGCGGCGAGTCCACGCCCGGCGGTCACCCGCCGCTGGAGCAGCGCGAAGTCGGTGCGGCCCTCCGCCCACACGATCAGCTCGCCGTCGAGCACCGTGCCGGCGGGCAGGGACCGCAGCGTCGCGGTGACGTCGGGGAAGTAGCCGGTGAGGTCCCGGCCGGCCCGGGACTGCAGCCGCACCCCGGCCGCGTCGCGGAACGCCACGGTTCGCCATCCGTCCCACTTCGGCTCGTACGCCAGGTGCGGGCCGGTGGGCAGTTCCGCCACCGGCACGGCGAGCATCGGGGTGAGCGGTGGTCGCAGCATGGGGCCTCCGTGGATCGCCCGGCGGTCAGCCCCGGGCGAGGGGCCCGTGGGAGGGCCCCTGGTCGGCTCCGACGCGGTTACCCGGGCAGCAGGCCGGCGAACGTCCGCCGCCGCCGAAGGCTCCGCTGCGACGCACCACCCGGGACGCTCCCGCCGAAACCACCCGGAGCGCGGATCACCCGCCGGCTCGTGGGCGCTCGACCCGGACCGGGTCGCCGCGGACCAGTTCGTCGTGGACCCGCCACCGGTCGGTGGTGAGGGCGCGCCGCGTCGCCTCGTCGGCCTGCGCGATCCGCCGGCGCAGCAGGTCGACGGCGATCCGGCGGTTCAGGCTGAACTGCCGCTCGGTGTCGACCACGACCACGGTGCCCGAGGGGCGGTGGATGGCCCGGACCGCCGTGCTGGCCTTGTTGCGGTGTTGACCGCCCGGTCCGCCGGTGCGCACGGCCACCACCTCGACGTCCCTTTCGTCGAACGTCGAGACCGGGGCGTCCACCTGGCACGGCCGGGCGGTCACGTACCAGTTCCGGCGCCCGTTCCCGGTCCGGTACGGGCTACGCGCCTGCCAGCACAGGGTGCCGGTCCAGCCGGCGGCGAACGCCGCGGCGTCGGCGCCGGAGATCCGGACCAGCACCGACCGGAAGGTGCCCGGCCGGTCACCGGGCACTGTCTCGACCCGACGGGTGGTCAGCCCCCGCCCGCCGGCGTCGGCCTCCAGGCGGGGCAGCAGCATGGCCAGCGCCCAGGCGCACTCCTGCGGGCCCCGACCGGCGGAGAGGAGCAGGTGGACGGTCACGGCCGGCCCCGCCCGCGCCGGTTGTCCCGGCGCTCCGACCGGGGGCCGAGGTCGGGCGTCTTGTAGGTGACCAGCGGGACGGTGGTGGCCACCGGCGTGGCCAGGTCGTGCGCGACCAGGTCGTCGATCACCTGCTCGATGCGCTTGTAGGCGGTGGGCGCCTCCTCGAAGAGCAGCTGGCGCTCGCCGCACACCACGACCGAGCCCAGCGGGGTGCGGCGCAGCTCCTCGACGGTGTGCTTGGCGCGGCCGCGGCGCAGCGCGTCGGCGCGGGACATCTTGCGGCCCGCGCCGTGCGCCACCGAGTGGTTGGCCGCCGGACCGGCGTGCGCGGCCACCAGGTAGGAGGGGGTGCCCCGGGTGCCGGCGACGAGCACGTCCCGGCCGTCGCCGGGGGCCGCGCCCTTGCGGTGCAGGTAGTGCCCGTCGCGGACCTCGACCAGGTTGTGGCACTGGTCGACGATCGGCGCGGTGGGCTCCGCCCCCAGGGCGTGCGCGACCCGGGCGGCCAGCAGCCGCCGGTTGAGCGAACCCCACCGCACCGCGGCGTCGTGCCGCGCCAGGTAGGCGGCCGGGTCGGGGGCGGGGCCGGCGCCGTGCGCCTCGGTGTGCGCCCGCAGGATCCGCTCGCCCAGCCCGCGGGAGCCGCTGTGCACCACGAGGACCAGGTCACCGGCGTCGAGCCCGAGCCGGCTCGCGTGCTCCGGCGCGAGGACGGTGCCCACCCGGGCCAGCTCGACGAAGTGGTTGCCCCGGCCGACCGTGCCGAGGCCGTCGAGGTGACCGGCGGGGATGTCGCCGGCCACGACGGCCCAGGCCGGGTCGTCCGCGTCCCGCTCCGGGTCCAGCGCCCGGTCCAGGTCGGGAAACCGGGCGGCGAGCCGCTCGGGTACGGCGCGCCGGAGCGCGATGGGGAACACGGCGATGCCGCAGCCGATGTCGGAGCCGACCAGGAACGGGTAGAGCACGGTCGACGCCATGGCGGCGCCGATCGGTGCGCCCTTGCCGGGGTGCAGGTCGGGCATGCCGGCGACGTGGACCATGCCGGGGAGGGCGGCGACCTGGCGGCACTGGTCGAGGGCCGTGGACTCGATCCAGCTGCCGGCGGAGGCGAAGACGGAGACGGTGGCAGGGGTGGACGGCGGCAGGGACTCCCGCCGGGAGGGGTGCGCGGACAAGGACGCTCGTTTCTCGCGAAGGAGGAAAGGCGGACGGCAGGGCGGCGCGGCTCGTGGCGCGGCCCGGGAACGTCGGGTGCGGTCCGTCAGAACGTCATGGACACAACCTGCCGGAGTCCACGACGGGCGGCAAGCGACTTTCACGAGCCGACCGCATTCGGATCCACCGCGCCGCACCGGAGGTGGCTACGCTGCCGGCATGGCAGAGGAGGCCGTGTCGCGCGCGCCCGCGGGGGTGGTGTCCCGGTCGACCGCCGACCCGATGGTGGCGGCGGTCGAGCAGGTGCTGGCGACGATCCCGGCCGGCTGCACCTGGCTGCTGCCGGTGCGGGCGTCGGACGGCGCGGTCGTGGACTTCGTGGTCGCCGCCGTGAGCGCCCAGGGGCGGGACCTCCACGGCCGGGGCGCCGACCGCGTCGGCCAGCGGCTCAGCGCGCTCTATCCGGGCATGGTCGCCGGCCCGCTGTGGCAGGCGTACCACGAGGTGCTGGCCACCGGGGAGCCCGCCCACCTGCCCGACTTCCGGTACGCCGGGCACGGCGCGGGCGTCGTCACCGACTCGGTCTTCGACGTGAGCGTGCACCGGGTGCTGGACGGGCTGCTGGTCTGGTGGCAGCGGCTGGACGAGCACCGGCGGCGGCTGGCGCGTACCGAGCTGCTCGGCAACCTCGGCTGGGCCGAGTACGACCTGGTGACCGGCCGCAGCGACTGGTCCCCGGGCATGTACCGCATCTTCGAGCGCGACCCGGCGCTCGGGCCGCTGTCCCGGGCAGACCAGGCCGCCGCGCTCCTCCCCGACGACCACGGCCTGCGCGAGGCCGCCTGGCAGACGCTCGACAGCGGCGCCGCGTCGGACGTCACGGTGCGGTTCCGCGCCGGCGGGACCGTCAAGTACCTGCGGATCCTGTCGGACGTGGCCCGCGACGAGGGCGGCGCGCCGGTGAAGATCTACGCGGTGGTCCAGGACGTGACCGCCCGGGAGAACTCGCGCAGCGCCATCGAGCAGCTCAGCGACCAGTTGCGGACCCGGGAGACGACCGCGCTGGCCGAGCACCGCCTCGCCGCCCAGCTCCAGAACCTCATCCAGCCGGTGCCCCGCGAGCCCATCTCCCTGGCCGGCCTGGAGGTGCTGGTCAGCTACCTGCCGGCGGAGAGCGCGCTGCGGGTCGGCGGCGACTGGTACCACGCCGAGACGTTGCCGGACGGGTCGGTCGTCCTGGCGGTCGGCGACGTCGCCGGGCACGGGTTGGAGGCGGCCAGTGGGATGGCCCACCTGCGCTTCGCGCTGGTGGCGTGGCTCTCGATCGGCATCCGCGAACCCGCGGCGCTGCTCGGGCACATGAACCGGCTCTGCGGCCAGCTGGCCATCACGGGCACCGCCGTGATCGCGGTCTTCGACCCGGCCACCCGGCGGCTGGCCTGGGCCCGGGCCGGGCACCCGCTGCCGATGCTGTCCCGGGCGGGCGCGACCGGCGACCTCGGTCGGCCCGCCGGGATGCTGCTGGGCGCCGACCCCGGGACCCGCTACCCGGTGGTCACCACCGAGCTGCGCGGCGACGACGTGCTGCTGCTCTACACCGACGGGCTGGTGGAACGCCGCGCCGGCAACCCGGAGGACCAGCTGGCGGCGGTGCGGTCGGCCCTGTCGGCGCTCTCCGGTCAGCCCGGGGCACGCCCGCTGGCACGGCTGCGCGAGGCGCTGCACCGGCCCAGCCCGGACGACGACACGTGCACCCTGGCCGTCCGCGTGCTGCCCTGACCGTCCTCAGAGGTCGAACCGGACGCGCACCACCGTCCCCGCCGGACCCGGCCGGACGTCGACCTCGTCGCAGAACGCCGCCACGATGGCCAGCCCCCGGCCCCGGACGGCGTCGGCCGGGGGCATCCGGCCGGCCGTCGGACGCGGGCCGCCCCGGTCCACGACGTCGCAGCACAGCTGCCCGGCCTCGACCCACACCCGGACCGAGCCGCCACCGTCGGTGTGCTGGAGGGTGTTGGTGGTCAGCTCGCTCACCACCAGCGCGAGCAGGTCCACCCGGGCGGCGGGCAGCCCGCCGGCCAGCGCGCGGGCCGAGGCGAACGCCCGCACGGCGGACAGGTCCGCCGCGCAGTCGTAGGGCATGGTGTCGGGAGGGGCGGTGGGGTGGTCAGTCACGGGCCCGCTCCCCGGCGGGCGGCACATCCGCCGCCGCCGTCACGAGCCGGCCCCGTCCCCGGGATGCCGCAGCAGGTCGCCGACGCCGGTGAGTTCCAGCAGGGCGGCCACCGCCCCCGCGGCGTTGACCAGGTAGAGCCGGCCGTCCGCCGCCCGCGCCCGGTGGTGCGCGGCCACCAGCGCGTGGATGCCGGTCGAGTCGAGGAACTCGACCGCGGCCAGGTCGACCACCACGACCGGAGCGCCGTCCACGGCGGCCAGCAGCGTGCCGGTCAGCCGCTCGCGGGCGGCGAGGTCGCACTCGCCGGCCAGCCGGATCACCGTGCGTCCCGGCTCGCGGGAGGTCCTCGCCCGGAAGGACGCCATGGGCAACCCACGCTTTCTCACCTGGAGCACCGGCTCGGTCGCATCATCATGTCACCTTCCGGGGCGCCGACGGCAACGCGCGCGCCCTGGATCGGGGGGCACTCGCGTCGACCATCATCGACATCCGGTCACCGCCTCCATAGACTCCGGTCTTTCTGGTACCACGAGTCCAGGGAGGACCCACGTGTCGAGCGAAACCCGACCGCGCGCCGTACCGCCGTTGCTGGCCCGCCTCGCCGGGGTGGCGACGATCTCCGCCGCGTTGGTCGCCACCGGCGGCGTCGCCGCGTCCGCGGCGCCGGCCGCCGACCCGGCGCCCACGAAGGGCCCGTGCGCGTACACGCCGACGCCGGACGAGCCGGCCGCCCGGCCGGTGCCGCTGCCGCCGGACCCCCGCCACACGCCCGACCGGGGCACGGTCCGGGTCACGCTGCGGACCAACCAGGGGCCGATCGGGCTGACCCTCGACCGCGAGCAGGCCCCGTGCACCGTGCAGAGCTTCCTGCACCTGGCCCGGCACCGGTTCTACGACCGGACCCCGTGCCACCGGCTCACCGCGTACCCGACGCTGAAGGTGCTCCAGTGTGGTGACCCGTCCGGCACCGGCGAGGGCGGGCCGGGTTACCGGTACGCCGACGAACTGCCGACCGACCTTCCGCCGGCGCCGACCGACCCGACCGGGGTCCGCCGCCTCTACGCCCGAGGCACCCTGGCCATGGCGAACGCCGGCCCGGACACCAACGGCAGCCAGTTCTTCCTGGTCCAGTCCGACTCGGCGCTGCGCCCGAACTACACCGTGTTCGGCACGATCGACGATGCCGGGCTGGCCACCCTGGACCGGATCGCGGCGGGCGGCATCGCCGCCACGCCCGAGGACCCGGCGCCGGTCGACGGCGCGCCGGCCCTCCCGGTGGAGATCTGCAAGGCCACCCGGGGCCGCTGAGTCACCCCCTCGGCGGGGCGGTGCGTCGCCCCGCCGAGGGCCCGCGGCGGGACCCGTCCCATCGATTGGAGGCGATGCCGGTCAGCACCCGCAGTTCGGCGCTCGCGTACCGCCACCGACGTCGGCCGGGTCGGCGTCTCCGCCGGCCCGGCCGGGCGTCGTCGTTTCCGCCGGTCAGCGCTGGGCGCCCGCCGTGGCAGGTGCCGGCCAGCTGCCGGTGAAGACCTGCGGCGTCACCGCGCTGCGGGCGGCGAAGCCGAACAGCGAGTCGACCCGGGCGGCCTCGGTGGAGCTGGGGTACGGGTTGGTGCAGCTGGTGCCGGCGCTGCCGCCGGACATCAGGATGGCGCAGTTGCCGTTGTAGTTGTCGGGCAGGCCGAGGATGTGCCCGATCTCGTGGGTCATGATGCGCAGCGGCGAGTACTGCTGCGCCTGGTAGTAGTCGATGACCACGCGGCCGTTGCCGAGGCTCGTGCGCTGGGCGTACGAGCCGCCGCCGTAGGTGTAGTAGATCATCAGGTTCGAGCCGCACTGCGCCATGTTGATGTTGTTGGTGGCGTTGTTCCAGATCGAGGCGGCCTGCACGGCGTAGCTCGCGAACGGCCCGGCCTGACTGGTGTTGTAGCAGACGTTGCGGACGGCTGCGGCGGCCGGCGCCGCGTCGACGGTGACGGCGCCCAGTGCCGCCAGTGCCGCGGTGGCGACGGTGGCGAGGAACCGGGTGACCTTGGGCAGACGCATCGCTCACTCTCCTTGTGGGACGGGGTCGAGCGGGATCGGCCCAGCCTACATATTGGCTTACATCGATATCAAGCATCGACCAATATCGCTGGCTCTGGTCAGGCTGCCGGGACCCCGGCATGATTCGGCCGAATCGGGGGTAGAAGGACGTCACTGCACTTCGACCGCAGGAAGGAGGGCGGTCATGCCATTCCCCGACGGCGCCGACGGTCACCGGAGGCCCAGCCCCACACCGACCGGCGTCCCGCCCACGTACGTTCGGTACCTGCGCGACCGGCTGCTGGAGGCCGAGGCCGGCCTCACCGCCATGAACGAGCGGTACGAGCGGACCAAGGCGGCCTTCGACCGCTGCTACGCGCGCCGGGGCATCACGCCGGACACCGACATCGTGGGGTACATCAACGCCAAGGCCATGAACCCGGAGCTGAAGTTCTGGTACGCGAAGGTGGAGCACTTCCAGCGTGAGCTGGCCGCCTACGGCGCCGCGCTGACCGGGCTGGCGGCGGCCGACCGGATGCTCGCCGTGGACGGCCCGCGGGTGCCCGCGGACCGGCAGCGGGCCCGTGCCGGCCGGCCGAACCTGAACCGGGTCGGCTGACCGCCGGGACGGATCGCGGGCGCGGCCCGAGCCGGTAGCCTGCGTCGATGACGCACGAGCGGGAGATCACCGAGCCGGTCGACCTGTGCGGGCCGGACGGGCGGTTGAACCCGGCGGCGGTGGGCTGGAGCCGTCGGCCGCTGCACCGGGCGAACCTGCGCGGCTGGGGCCGGGCCAAGCGCTGGGAGTACTGGGGCGTCGTCACCCCGACGCACATCCTCGGCCTGGTCGCCTCGTCGCTGGACTACGCCGGCGTGCACAGCGTCTACCTGCTGGACCGCCGCACCGGTGTCGAGCGGACCACCGAGGCGTCGGCGGCCACGGACATCGTGTCCGGCCACAGCAGTCGCGGGTCGTGCAGCACCGTCTCGAACTCGCCGTCCGGCCGGCGGCGCAGCACCGCGTTGTGCTCGTAGGAGGTCAGGCAGAACGCTCACCCGCGGCCGGCGACCGTCACCCGGATCAGGGCTGCCGGGGCACGGCCACGGCCGTGACCACGAGGCCGTCGGCGATCAGCCAGCGGCCGTGCAGCACCGCCAGCGGCGGCCCGCCGTCCGCGCGGGTGGTGTCGACCAGCACCCGGGCCGTGAAGCTCCCCGCGGCCGGGTCGACGGAGAGTTCGGCGTCCTCGAAGCCGAGCCAGCGCCCGGTCAGCGGATACCAGGCCTTGTAGACGGACTCCTTGGCGCTGAACAGCAGCCGGTCCCAGTGCACCGCCGGACGGTCGGCGCGCAGCCGGGCCAGCGACTCCGGCTCGCCGGCCGTCATGACCACCTCGGCGACGCCGTCCGGCAGCGGCCCGTGCGGCTCGGCGTCGATGCCGAGCCCGGCCAGCGCGGTGTCCCGCGCGACCGCCGCGGCCCGGTACCCGGCGCAGTGGGTGATGCTGCCGACCACGCCCGCCGGCCACAGCGGCTCCCGCTTCGGGCCGGGGCGGATCGGCGCCGGGGCGTACCCGAGGCGGGCCAGGGCCTCGCGGGCGCAGCGGCGGGCGGTCACGAACTCGCGTCGGCGGGCCTCCACGGCCCGGACGAGCAGGTCCTCCTCGCCGGGGTACGGGGCCTCGCCGGGGATGTCGGAGAACGCCTCGACGGGCACCGCCGCCGGCGGGAGCAGGGTCTCGATCATGAGGCGCCGCCGAGGATGCGCCGCATCGGCCGCGGCTCGCCGCCCCGCCGGCCCCACTCGCGCGGGTAGCCCAGCGACACCTCCTCGAAGCGCACCCCGTCGTAGTGGGTGGTGCGGGGGATGTGCAGGTGCCCGTAGACCGCCACGGCGGCCCGGTGCCGCAGGTGCCAGTCGGCCGTGCGGTCGGTGCCGCACCACTGGGCGAACTCGGGATACCAGAGCACGTCGGTGGGCTGGCGGACCAGCGGCCAGTGGTTGACCAGGACGGTCGGCAGCGCCGGGTCGATGGCGGCCAGCCGCCGCTCGGTCACGGTGACCCGCTCCCAGCACCACGACTCCCGGTCCGGGTGCGGGTCGGGGTGCAGCAGCATCTCGTCGGTGCACACCACCCCCGCCGCGTACGCCGCCCGCAGCGACTCCTCCTTGGAGTTCGTGCCGGGGGCGCGGAACGAGTAGTCGTAGAGCAGGAACAACGGCGCCACGGTGACCGGCCCGCCCTCGCCGTCCCACACCGGATAGTCGTCCTCCGGGGTGAGCACGCCCAGGTCACGGCACATCCCGACCAGCGCGTCGTAGCGGGCCTGCCCGCGCAGGGTGACCGGGTCAGTCGGGTGGGTCCACAGCTCGTGGTTGCCGGGCACCCACACGACGCGGGCGAACCGGTCGCGGAGCTGCCGCAACGTCCGCTCGATGTCCGCGAACACCTCACCGACGTCGCCGGCCACGATCAGCCAGTCGTCCCCGGACTCCGGCCGGAGCCCGTCCACGACGGTGCGGTTCTCGGCGTACGACACATGGAGGTCACTGACCGCGAACAGCGCACCCGTCACCCGGTCGATCTTGCCAGCGCCGCCCGCCGATGGACAGCCGTGACTTGTCCGGTGTCGGGGGTCCGACGCAGAATGGCCGGCATCGGTGTCGCGACCCCGGCGGCGGTGCAGGGCCGCACGGGATGAAACGTCGACTCTTCACGGAAGGGGCGACGGCATGCACCCGATGCTGCGTCGGCTCGACGACCTGGCCGCCCATCTCGCCACCCGGCCGGACACCGTGGCGCTGCTCGGCCTCGGCTCCGCCGGGGCCGACCGGGACCGGCTCGACGACCACTCCGACCTGGACTTCTTCCTCGTCGTCTCCGACGGCGCGGTGGCCCACTACGTCGACTCGATCGACTGGCTGGCCGCGCCGTGCCCGGTGGCGTACAGCTTCGCGAACGAGCGCAACGGCCGCAAGGCGCGCTACGCCGACGGGATCTTCGTCGAGTACGCGGTCTTCACCGTGGCCGAGCTGGCCCGGCTGCCGTTCACCGGCGCCCGGGTGGTGTGGCAGCGCCCCGACGCGCCGGCCGGGCTGGCCGGAAGCGGTGCGGCGCCGCGCCCCGCCACGCCGTACGACACGGTCGAGTTCCACCTCAACGAGGCGCTCACCAACCTCTACGTCGGCCTGCACCGGGAGCTGCGCGGGGAACGGCTGACCGCGGTGCGCTTCATCCAGTCGTACGCGGTGGACCGGGTGCTCGCCCTCCTGCGGCTCAGCGAGCCGTCGGCGGCGCACCGGCGGGACCCGTTCGACCCGAGCCGCCGGGTCGAGCAGGCGTACCCGCCGGAGGTGCTGCCGCTGGCCGCCATGGTGCCCGGCTACCGGCACAACCGCGAGGCCGCCCGGGCCACGCTCGACTGGCTGGCGGCCCGGTTCCCGCTCGATCCGGCCATCGCCGACCCGATCCGGGCCCTGCTCGCGACGTAGCCGGCTCAGCCGAGCAGGTCGGCGAAGTGGTCGGTGGCCCGGAGCAGTTCCCGGGCGATGCCCGGCTCGGCGGCCGAGTGGCCGGCGTCGGGCACGATCCGCAGCTCGGCCTCGGGCCAGCGCCGGGCCAGGTCGTAGGCGGACACCGGCGGGCAGCACAGGTCGTAGCGGCCGTTGATGATCACGGCGGGCAGGTGGCGGATCCGGTCCACGCCGTCGAGCAGTTGCGACTCGGCGAGGAAGCCGCCGTGCACGGCGTAGTGGGACAGGATCCGGGCGATCGGCAGCGCCTGCTCCTCGGCGGTGAAGTGCGCGAGCACCCCGGGGTCGGGGCGCAGCGAGGAGTTGACCGCCTCCCAGCGCCCCCAGGCGACCGCGCAGGCCCGCGCCTGCGCCTCGTCGGGCCCGTGCAGCCGCCGGTGGTACGCCGCCAGCACGTCGTCCCGCTCCGCGACGGGGATCGGCGCCACGAAGCGGTCCCACTCGTCCGGCTGGAGGTGGCGCAGGCCGCCCTGGTAGAACCAGTTCCGCTCGCTGCGGCGCAGCAGCAGCACCCCGCGCAGGACCAGCCCGGTGACCCGGTCCGGGTGGGCCTGGGCGTACGCCAGGCCGAGCGTGACCCCCCACGACCCGCCGAACACCAGCCAGGAGTCGATTCCGAGCCGCTCCCGGATCGTCTCCAGGTCGCCCACGAGGTGCCCGGTGGTGTTGGCGCGCAGCTCACCGAACGGGGTGCTGCGCCCCGCGCCGCGCTGGTCGAACAGCACGGCGCGGTAGCGTCGCGGGTCGAAGAACCGCCGCGCCGCCGGCACCAGGCCGCCGCCGGGCCCGCCGTGCAGGAAGACCACGGGTACGCCGTCCGGCGTGCCCACCTCCTCCACGTAGAGCTGGTGGCCGTCGCCGACGGCGATCCGGTGGGTGGCGTACGGCTCGACGGGCGGGTAGAGGCGTGGCTCGCTCATGCCGGACCATCCTGCCCGCCCGGCGCGGGTGGTGCGGGGACGGTCAGCAGGCGATGCTGCTGCCGAGGTTGTCCAGGAGGGCGTCGGCGACCCAGCCGGACACCCCGGTGGTGGTGTCCTTCAGGTAGGTCCAGGTGTAGGTGGTGTGCCCGTTCGCGCTGACCCGGTCGCCGCTGGCGAAGCAGTGGAAGTCGACGCTGTGGCTGAGCTGGCCGTAGCCGAGCGAGCCGCAGCTGGTGTGCGGGCCGGTGCGGATGTTGACGTTGCTGGCGTTGAAGAGCGTGCCGAACTTGGTGTCGATGTTGGAGTGCGCGTGGCTGCACGTCGCGCTCGCCGGAGCGGCGGCGGCCACCACCGCGACACCGGTGCAGCCGACCGTCAGCGCGACCGCCGCCGCCACCGAGGAGAACTTCCGCATGTCGATCAACCCCCGAACGTGAGTACTCCAACACGTAAAGTGATCCGAATATTTACATCTTTCACGGTGCGAGGCAAGGGTGCGTTCTCAGCGGTCCAGCAGCGCGCGCAGCTCCTTCACCACCTCGGCCGGCGCCTCCTCGGCCATGAAGTGGCCGTACGACACCGGCACGTGTCGCAGGTCCGGCGCCCAGGCCCGCCAGCGCGCCGCCGCGTCGAAACCGAGCGCGGCGCCCCAGTCCTGCTGGAGCACGGTGACCGGCATCCGCAGCACCCGGCCCGCGGCCCGGTCCGCCTCGTCGTGCGCGAGGTCGACGCCCGCCGACGCCCGGTAGTCCGCCACGATCGAGGGCACCGCCGCGCGGCAGGCCCGGAGGTACGCGGCCCGCACGTCGGCGGGGATCGCCTCCGGGTCGCCGGCCCACAGGTCGAGGAAGTGCCCGAAGAACTCGTCCGGGGCGGCGCCGATCAGCCGCTCGGGCAGGCCCGGCGGCTGGGCCATCAGGTAGAGGTGGAAGCCGACGGCGGCCGTGACGCCGTGCATCACCTCCCACGTGTCGAGGGTGGGCAGCACGTCCAGCGCGGCCAGGTGGGTGACCGTCTCCGGGTGGTCCAGGCCGGCCCGGATCGCCACCAGGGCGCCCCGGTCGTGCCCCACCAGGGCGAACCGCTCGTGCCCCAGCGCCCGGGCCAGCGCCACCACGTCGGCGGCCATGGTCCGCTTGGCGTACGCCGTGCCGTCGGTGTCGGCGGGCTTGTCACTGTCGCCGTAGCCGCGCAGGTCGGGGCAGATGACCGTGTGGTCGGCGGCCAGGTCGGCGGCGACGTGCCGCCACATGAGGTGGGTCTGCGGGAAGCCGTGCAGCAGCACGACCGGGCTGCCGCTGCCGCCCACCGCGGCGTGCAGGGCGACGCCGTCGGCGACGGTGACGCGGTGCTGCGCGAATCCGTTGATCATGAGAGGTCCTCTCCGGGTGCGATCGGGTACCCGTCGAGCCTGCCCGGGGCCGGTCAGTGGCCGGTCAGCAACTGATGAGTGCCCTGGCCCGGCCGCCGGTACGGGCGCACCGGGCTGCCTAGAGTGGGCGGGGTGACCAGCCCGCCGCGCGTACCCGGAACGACCTTCGGGGTGCTCGGGCCGCTCGTGGCGGCCGGCGAGCGCGGGCCGGTGGCGCTGAAGGGCGCCCGGCAGCGCGCGGTGCTGGCCCGCCTGCTGGTCGCCCGGGGCCGGGTGGTGCCGGTCGACCGGCTCGTCGACGACCTGTGGGGGGAGCGGCCCGAGGGCGCGGTCGGCGCGGTCCGGACCTTCGTGGCCGACCTCCGTCGGGCCCTGGAGCCCGACCGGCCGCCACGGCAGCCGGCCCGCCTGCTGGTCACGGCCCCACCCGGGTACGCGCTCGCGGCCGCCCCCGAGGCGGTCGACGCGGGCCGGTTCGACGCGGCCGTCGCGGCGGCGGGAGAACTGCTCGCGGCCGGGCGGGCCGGCCCGGCGCTGGCCGCGCTGGACGACGCGCTCGCCCTCTGGCGCGGCCCCGCCTACGCGGAGTTCGCGGGCGAGCCCTGGGCGCGGGCGGAGATCGACCGGCTGGACGAGCTGCGGATGCTCGCCGTCGAGCGGCGCGCCGAGGCGCTGCTGGCCCTGGGCCGGGCCGCCGAGGCCGCGAGCGACCTGCGCGCCCAGGCCGCCGCCCACCCGCTGCGGGAGGAGACCTGGCGGCTGCTCGCGGTCGCCCTCTACCAGGCCGGCCGGCAGGGCGACGCGCTCGCCGCGCTGCGGGACGCCCGAGCGGTGCTGGTCCGGGAACTGGGGGTGGACCCGGGCCCCCGCCTGCGCCGGCTGGAGGCCGACATCCTGGCCCAGGCCCCGCACCTCGACCCGACGCCGCCCGCCCCGGTCCCGCCGCCCGCTCGGCTCTCGGTGGCCGCCGGGGGAGCGGCGGAGGAGCGGCGGCCCTTCGTGGGGCGTGTGGCCGAGCTGGCGAGCCTGACGGGGCTCGCCGGGGAGGTGGCGCGGCGCGGCCGGCCCGCCCTCGCGCTGGTCTCCGGCGACGCCGGCGCGGGGAAGACCGTGTTCGTCGAGGCGCTGGCCGACCCGCTCGCCGCCGCCGGCTGGACCTGCGCCGTCGGGCGGGTCCCCGAGTACGAGGGCGCCCCGGCCGCCTGGCCGTGGACCCAGCTCGCCGCCGCCCTGCCCGACGAGACGGCACCGGCGGAACCGGCCGAGCCGGAGCAGGACGTGCCGGGCGGCGACGAGCCTGCCGTGGCCCGGTACCGCCTGCACCGGATCGCGGGCGACCGGCTCCGCGCGGCGGCGCGGCGCGGCCCGGTGCTGCTCGTCCTCGACGACCTGCACCGCGCCGACGAGGACACCCTCGACCTGCTGACCGCGCTGTTCACCGGGCCGGAGCCGGTGACCGGGCCGGTGCTGGTGGTCGGCACGTACCGGGCCACCGGGATCACGCCGGCGCTGACCGGGGCCCTGGCCCGCCTCGCCCGCACCGAACCGGTCCGGGTCTACCTGGGCGGGCTCGCCGAGGCGGAGACCGCCGACCTGGTCCGGGCGGTCGCCGGGCCCGCGGACGAAGACACCGTGCGGGTGCTGCACCGGCGCAGCGGCGGCAACCCGTTCTTCGCCCGGGAACTGGCCCGGCTGCTCGCCGCCGAGGGCGCCGCCGCGCTGGACACCGTCCCGGCCGGCGTGCGGGACGTCATCCGGCACCGCCTGGCGCAGCTGCCCGGGCCGACCCGGACGGTGCTGCGGCAGGCCGCGGTGCTCGGCCGTGACCTCGACGCGGACGTGCTGGCCGCGCTGGCCGGCGAGGAGGCCATGCTGGACGCCGTGGACCGGGCCGCGCAGGCCGGCTTCCTCACCCCCGACGGCACCCGGTTCGGCCACATCCTGGTCCGCGACACCCTCTACACCGACCTGTCCGCCCCGCGCCGGGCCCGCTGGCACGCCGCCGTCGGGGCGGCGCTCGAACGGCTCCGGCCGGACGACGTCACCGCCCTCGCCCACCACTTCGGACAGGCCCCCGGTCCGGATGCCGCGACCCGCGCCGCCCGGTACGCCGCTGCCGCCGCCGAACGGGCCGAGCGGCACAGCCACCCGCACGAGGCGGCCCGGCTCTGGCAGCAGGCCGTCGCCGCCCACGACCGGGCCGGCGGGACAGACGTACGCGGAAGGCTGGCGGCGATCATCGGCTGGGGTCGCGGCCTCGCGATCACCGGCCACCTCGACCGGACCCGGGGGCTGCGGGCCGAGGCGGTCGCCACCGTCGAACGGCTCGCCGACCCCGGGCTCACCGCGGACGTGCTGGCCGCGTTCGACGTGCCGGCCGTCTGGGCCCGCAACGACGACGAGGAGCTGTCCCGGCGCATCGTCGCCGCCGCCGAGGCCGCCCTCGCCGCGCTCCCCACCGACCAGACGGCCCGCCGCTGCCGCCTGCTCTGCACCCTCGCCCTGGAGTTGCGCGGCGAGACCGGCGACCGGGGCCGGCGGGCGGCCGCCGAGGCGGAGGGGATCGCCCGCCGGCTCGGTGACCCGGCGCTGCTGGCCTTCGCGCTCAACGCTCGCTTCATGCACTCCTTCGACCGGGCCGGCCGGGCACCGGACCGCGCCCGCATCGGCGCCGAACTGGTCGACCTGGCCGCCCGGCACGGGCTGGTCACCTTCGAGGTGCTCGGGCACCTCATCGCGCTCCAGGCGCAGTGCGCCCGCGCCGACCTGGCCGCCGCCGACGCCCACGCGGCTGCCGCCGACCGCCTCGCCACCCGCTACGAACTGCCCCTGGTCGGCGTCTTCACCGCCTGGTACGCCGCCCTCCGGCTCGCCGTCACGGGCCAGCGCGCCGAAGCCGAGGCGGCGTACCGCGCGGCGGCCGTCCGGCTCGACGCCGGCCAGATGCCCGGCATGGCGGGCGGGCTGCTGCCGTTCGCCCTGCTCTGCCTGCGACTGTCCACCGGCGACGACCCCGCTCCGGCGCTGGTGGACGCCACCGCCACCGGCCCGTACGCGCCGTGGGTCCGGCCGCTGGCGCTGCTCGCCGCGGGACGGCGGGACGAGGCGGCCGCCGCGCTCCGCTGCCTGCCGGAGTCGCCGCACGACCAGCTGCGCGAGGCTCGGCTCTGCGTCGCGGCCCGGGCCGCCCTCGTCCTCGAGGACCGGCCCACCATGGCGCGGCTGCACGCCGCGTTGCGCCCCGCCGCCGACGAGCTGGCCGGCGCGGGCAGCGGCGTGCTCACGGCGGGCCCGGTGGCCGGCTACCTCGCCGACCTGGCCGCCGCCCTCGCCGCCCGCTGACCGCACCCGCGCGTGCCGCCGGCTCCACGGCCGACGCGGGTCCGCCGGGCTGCTGGGAGTCAGGCGTTGGCGGGCACGCCGCCGTCCGGACCGGCCGCCGGCTCCCCGATGGTCTCCGCGTCGGGGGCGGGGCGCTGCGCCGGGGTGCGTACCGCGAACGCGTCGAAGCTCGGCCGGTCCAGGGAGGCCCGCTCCAGGAACGGCTCGGCGCGAGGCCGCTCCCCGTCGGCCGGCTCGGCGGGCTCCGGATCGGCCAGCGCGGCCGGGTCGACAAGCGCGGCCGGGGCCGGCACCACCACCGGGGCGGGCACCGCGGCCGGTGCGGGCACGACCGCCGGGACGGCCTCCGCGGGCGCGGCGATCGGACGCGGCGCCACCTGCGGGTACTCGGCCGTCTCCACGCCGCCCGCGGCGGCCGCCATGACCGCCGCGGCGGCCAGGTCGGCGACCCGCTTGGCCTCCCGCTGCACCCGGGCCCGGGTCTCCTTGGCGTGCTGCTCGGCGAGGTCCGCCGCCCGGCGCGCCTCGTCCAGCCGCTTGGTCTCGGCGGCGAGATCCCGGCGCACCTCGACCAGTTGCTCCTCCAGCGCGGCACCCTGCTGCTCGATCGTGCCGATCTCCCGGCGGGTGCGCTCCAGCTGCTCGTCGACCGTCGCCAGCTCGGTCAGGAGCTGGGTGAGGGCCTCCTGCCGCTGCTGGATCTCCTGCTGCACCGTGGCGAGCTGCTCCTGGTGCGCCGTCGTCTCCTCGTCGGCGCGCTCGCGGACCTCGGTGGCGTACTGCTGGGCCTCGGCGACCAGGGCGGCGATGTCCCGCTCGGCGGCGCTGGCCCGGTCGGCCAGTTCCTGCTCGGCGGCGGCCCGCCGCTCGTCCAGCTCGCGGGCCATGGTGGCCTGCCACTGGGCCAGCTCCTGCTGGGCCTTGCTCCGGTTGGCCTGCACCTCCTGCTGGATCTGCGTGCGCGCCGCCTTCACCAGCGCCTCCGACGCGGAGCGCGCCTGCTCGACCTGCTGGGCGCTCTGCTCGGCGATCCGCTTCGCCTCCTGCTGGGCCCGGTCGTGGGCGGCCTGCCCCTCGGTGCGCAGCTTCTCCGTCAGCTCTCGGATCGCGGTCAGCTCCGCCTGCGCGGCGGTCCGCCGCTCCTCGTCCGCCTTCTCCTGCTCGGCCCGGCGGGTGGCCAGCTCCTCGGCCAGCTCGTGCCGCTCCCGCTCCGCCTCCTCGCGCGCGGTGGCCAGCACCTTCTCCGCCTGCGCCTGGAGGTCGGCGGCGCGCTTGGTGGCCGCCTCGGTGATCTGCCCGGCCTGCTTCTCGGCCAGGTCGAGGATCTGGTCGACCATCGGGCCGAGGTCGCGGAAGGACGCCCGGTCCACCTGAGTCGGGCGCTGGCGCAGCTCGGCGGCCTCGGTCTGCGCCCGCTGCGCCTGCGCGGTCAGCTCCCGGACCTGCGCGTACGCCCGGTCCCGGTCGGCCGTCACGGCGGTCAGCTCGCCGTCCATCTGCTCGACGTACCGGTCCACCTGGCGTTTGTCGTAGCCCCGCAGCGCCGGGTCGAACCTCGGTCGCGCGGACACGTCGTCGTGGGGTGCGAACGGTTCCTCGCCGTTGGACATGCGCCATCCTCCGTCGGTTCGCCAGCGCCAGGCCGGCGGATGACCGCCCCGCAGGGCATGATGAGGCGCAACGGTACCGCCGTCGGCCCGCGGCTTCCGCCCCGCCCCGCCTCAGACCGGGAAGTGCGGGTTCCCGGCGGTCAGCCGGATGGTGAAGCCGTCGGCCTCCCGGTGCAGCGCCACGTGGTCGCAGGACTGGTGGCTGATCCACAGGCCCAGGCCACCGGCGGCGCCGTTGCCCGCGGGCAGCAGCCCGGCGTACGGGTCGGTGGGGCCGGTGCCGCCGTCGCGCACGGTCACCACCATCCGGTCCGCGGCGCTCCACAGCCGCACCCGCACGGGCGGCACCCCGTGCCGCAGCGCGTTGCTCACCACCTCGCTGACCGACACGACCAGGTCGTCGACACCGTCGGCGGGAAGCTGGCCGCGGTGGGCGGCGCGTACCGCGTCCCGGGCCTCGGCGGGGGTCGGGTCGGTCAGCTCGACCGTCGGCGCCGTCCGCTGCACCGGGTCGGGCAGCATCAGCCGCTGCTCGGCCAGATAGGTCGGCGGGTCGGTGTAGTCGTCGGTCGGCACGTGGCTGCCGTCCGGCAGCGCCACCCGGGGATGGGTCCGCGTCACCTCCGCCAGCACCCGCGCCGACGTGTTCCGCGTGTCGTACGCGCACATGCTCCACAGCGGGAAGTCGTCGTACGCGTGGTTGATGGCCGACTCGTAGCGGGCCCACCAGTCGAAGGTGGCGCCCAGCACGGGCGGCGGCAGCTCGCCGACGATCCGGATCTGCCGGGCGCCGTCGGCCACGTACGAGGCGAGCAGCTTCCGGTAGGAGCGGATCGCCGAGGTGGGGCGGGCGTAGACGTCGCCGCCGGGCAGGAAGGTGACCTCGGTGCCGGCGGGCAGGGCGCGGCGGACCAGCTCCGCGTTGCGCCCGCCGAGACCCACCACGGTCGGCTCGCCGGCCTCGACGCCGCCGAGCAGGAACGGCAGCACCACGGCCAGCAGGTGCTCGTCGGAGTCGTAGAGGATCGCCTCGTGGTAGTAGCCCACGTGACCGGCGGCGGCGCCCGTCCTCACCGGACCACCTCCACCCGCACCTCGTGGAGGTCCAACAGCTCGACCAGCCGGGCCGGGGCGGAGCGCGAGGTGCGCAGCACGACGGTGGCGTCGTGCCGGCGGGCGTGGTCACCCAGGAGCAGCAGGCTGCGGTGGTCGACGAAACGCAGCCCCGTCGCGTCGAGCACGAGCCGGCCGTCCACCGGTCGCGGGTCGGCCCGGTCCAGCGCGGCGGCGAACAGCCGGTGGTTGGACGGGTCCAGTTCCCCGGCGAGCTCTACGACCGCCTCGCCGCCACCGGCATGCAGCCGGAACAGCGCGTCGGTGTTGGTCTCGGGATGCATGCAGGCCAGCTCGGCGATCGCCGCCTCGCTGAGCTCCCGGCGGTCGTAGGCGCACACGGCCGACATGGGGTGGTGCCGCATCCAGCGGTCGATGAGGTGCTCGTACCGGGTGAAGGCGTCCCGCTGGGCGACGCTGCGTACCAGCGTGGTGGCCTCGGCGAACACCCGGAGGCCGGTGTAGCCGGCGGCCAGCGCCTCCGTGGTGGCCCTCGCGTACGCCCGGACCTGCCTCTCCGGGTCGACGACCTCGTCGTGGCGGTAGGCGTGCTCCACCGGGAGCAGCCGGAGCGCGCGCCGGCGCAGCGCGTCGTCGCGGCCGGGGAGGCGGTCCAGCCGGCGCGTCAGCGAGTCGGTGTCGCCGGGGGCGACCAGCCAGACCTGCTCACCGGCCGCCAGGCCGGCGGCCAGGTGGGCGACCGCCCGGGCATCCAGCGCCGCCGGGTCGTCGTAGGCGAGGCAGGCGTGACCGTACGCGGTCGACGATGCGCTGTCGCTGGTCACTCGGTCTGCCCCACCCGGCCAGTCTAGGCACACCCGTCGCGGACGGCCCTCGGGCGGCCACCCGGCCCGGCCGGGCCGGGTGGCCGCCGGGCCGGGGCGGCCGCCTCAGGCGAGCTGGAGGTTCCGCCAGGCGGTCGACTCCAGCGGCGGGTCGCCCAGCTCGAACTCGGCCCAGTTGTTCCAGTACGCGACCGCGTCCACGTCGTTCTGCTGGCGCAGCCACGTCACGTGGTCCCGGATCGCCTGGGCCCGACCCGCGCCGGTGGTGTCGGCCGTGGTGCGGCTCAGCCCGTACTCGGGCACCAGCAATCGGATCCCCGGGTACGCGGCACGCACCTTGCCGAACGCCACCCCGAACATCCGGGACGCCGGCCAGTAGGTGGCGGTGTCCCGGGAGTAGCAGTCCACGCCGTAGTGGGTCATGCCCGGGTACCCCCAGTCCGCCGGGTTGCCGCGCCCCTCGTCCAGCCAGTAGCGGGTGACGATCGGGCCGTGCCCCAGGACCCAGCGCCGGTTGCGGTGGGCGGCGACGATCTGCGCCACCCGGGTCGCGGTGGTCCGGTACGTGGCCGGTGTCACATCACCCATCGGCTCGTGGTACCAGGTCAGGTAGATCGGCCGGCCCAGCCCGTCCAGCCAGCCGGTCAACTGCTCGACGTCGTCCTTCCACGAGACGTGCATGACGGCCGACGGGGCGTCGACGAACTTGCCCGCGTTCAGCGGCGGCAGCTCCGGCAGGGCGTCCGCGTCGCCGCCGTCCGTGCCGAAGTCGCGCATGTAGCGGATGCCCGGGTACTCGGCCACCGCCCGCTGGGTCCGCGCCCCCTTCTCGGCGCTCATCCCCACCAGCAGCGGCACCGCCAGGCTGGTGGTGGCGGTGCCGGTCCGGCCGGCGCCGTCCCGGGCCGTCGCGGTCAGCGTGACCGTGCCCCGGCCGGCCAGCACGGTCACCGTGAAGCGGGTCGGGTCGGTGGGGTCCGGCGTGACGGTCACCCCGGGCGCGCTGCTGCCGAGCTGGACGGTCAGCGGCACGCTCAGGTCCACCCGGACCGGGCTGTCCCAGGCGGCGCCGGTGGGGTCGCTGACCCGGCCGGAGAGGGTCAGCAGCCGCGAGTCGGGATGGTAGGCGTCCACCCGGACGGTGGTGGACTGGCCGGGCAGCAGGACGGTCGGTTCGGCGGTGACGGACCGGATGACGGGTGCGGCCATGGGATGCCTCCTCGAGGCTGCTCGTGGCGCTCCGGCCGCACGTCCTCGGGTGGCCAGGACGGCCTTGACCTGCGCTTTTACCAGCTTGCGTCGGTCCGGCGGCAGCGCCATCACCGCCAGCACATGGCGAAAAACCCGGTCGGGACGCAGGTCAGCCGAGCGGGTGGGAGATGCCCCGGGCGTGGTCGGTGACGGCCGCGCCGACCACGGTGGCGGTCAGCGGCAGCACCTCCAGGCAGCGGCGCACCGCCGCGGCCATCAGCGCGTTCGGCACCCGCATGGAGAGCGTGCAGTGCGGCACCCAGCGGCCCGGCTGATAGTGCTCCACCAGGCCGATGCCGGCCCGGGCCAGCCGTTCGTGCACCGCGCCGTGGTGGGCCAGCAACTCCGGCGTGGGGGCCGGACCGAGCCAGAGCACCCGCCCCACGAACTGCCCGGCGTGCTGGAACTCCAGCCGCAGCGGCGCGGCCACCACCATCCCGGCGAGCGCCTCGGCGACCCGGTGCGGGTCGAGCCGCGGTGCGACCGCCAGCGAGACGTGCGGCCGGTGCCGCTGCTCCAGCAGCGACCGCATGCTCTGCACGCCCTCGGCCTCCAACGCGTCCCAGAGCACCCGGATCCGCCGGGTGGCGTCGGTGTCGAGATACAGCTCCAGCGCCGCGACCACGCGATCACCCTAAGGGGGTGAGGTTTGTCGCCCGGCCAGGGCGGTACTGCCCGGGTGGCACCGACGGCGGAGGAGTGTGGGACCGGTGGACGTGAACGACCTGCTGACCGACGCGTACGGCCGGCTGCCCGACCTGGTGGCCGGCGCGATCGAGGGGCTCAGCCCCGAACAGCTGTGGCAGGCCCCGGCCCCCGGGTCGAACCCGGTGGGCTGGCTGGTCTGGCACCTGACCCGGCTCCAGGACCACCACCTCAGCGACGTCATGGGGGAGGAGCAGCTCTGGGTCGGCGGCCCCTGGGCGGAGCGGTGCGGGCTGACCGCCGACCCGGACGACACGGGCTTCGGGCACGGCCCCGAGCAGGTCGCCCGCGTGCGGCCGGAGGACGGCGGGGTGCTGCTCGCCTACCACCGGGCGGTGGTCGACCGGACCCTGGCGTACGTGCGCGGGCTGGGCCCGGCCGACCTGGACCGGGTGGTCGACGAGAACTGGGACCCGCCGGTCACCCTGGGCGTACGGCTGGTGAGCGTGCTCGACGACGACCTCCAGCACGTCGGCCAGGCGGCGTACGTCCGCGGGCTCATCCAGCGCGGCTGACCGCGGCCCGGGCCCGATCCAGCTCGGCGCGGAGGCCGGACGGCCAGTCCGGCAGCCCGGTTCTCACCCGTACGAGGTGAGTTGGACTCACCCGGTGCGCGGGGACCCTGGCGTAGCGGGCGGGAGCCGCCCGGCGGTGAGCCGCGACGACGGACACGGGGAGGGACGGATGAGCGTCTCGGCCGCGGAGTACCTGGACCGGGAGGTCGCCGGCCGGCACCCCGACCTGTCTGAAACCACCGCCGGCACGCTGCGGATGGACGTGCGGGACGGGGCGCGGACCGAACACTGGTATCTCACCATCGACCACCAGGAGATCCGGGTGGACCGCCTGGCCGACGACGCCGACCTGGTGGTCCGCGCCGACCGGGAGGTGTTCGACCGGATCGTCGCCGGCCGGCTGCACCCGGTCGCGGGGCTGCTGCGCAACGACCTCACCGCGCAGGGCGACCTGCGGCTGCTGCTGTCGCTGCGCCGGCTCTTCCCAGGCCCGCCCGACGCCCGGCATCCCCGCGAGGTGGCCCGCGCCGGAGACCGGGTGGGGGCGCGATGAAGCAGGAACTGGTGAACGTCCTCGCCGGCAACGCGTTCGTGCTCAGCGACGCGCAGGGCGACATGGAGGTCGAGCCGTACGCCCCGATCGGCCTGTTCTCGTTCGACACCCGCTTCCTGTCCCACTGGGTGCTCACCGTTGACGGGGAGCGGCTACATTCCCTGTCCCGGGACGAGCTGGCCTACTTCGAGACCCGGTTCGTGCTGGTGCCCGGCGCCGCCAGCCACTACGTGGACGCCGACGTCTCGGTGATCCGGCACCGGTCCCTCGACGACAGCTTGAACGAGCGGATCACCGTGCTCAACCACTCCGCCGAGCCCGCCGAGTTCACCGTGCGGATGGAGATCGGCAGCGACTTCGCCGACACGGCCGAGATCCTCCGTCCCGCGCCGCGCCGGCCGGTGGTCACCGCCGACCCGGCCCACCGGCAGCTGCGGATCTGCTACGAGCGGGGCCGGTTCACCCGGGAGACCCTCGTTTCCAGCACCGCGCCCGTCGAGGTCGATCAGCAGGGCATGACCTTCCGGATCCGGGTCGACCCGGACGGGCAGTGGCACACCGACCTGCACATCGCCATGATCATCCACGGCGCCGGGGGACGGGACCTGCGCTCCAGCCTGGAGTCCCACCGCCGGCACGTCCGTCAGGACATGCGGGAGGACCTGGCCCGCTGGTTCGACCACGCGCCGCAGCTCATCGCCGACCGGGAACCCCTGGTGTCGGCGTACCGGCAGGCGCTGACCGACCTGGCGTCGCTGCGCTACACGCCGCTGTCGTACAGCGAGCGGGTGCCGGTGGGTGGCCTGCCCTGGGCCATGGCGCTGTACGGCCGCGACGCCCTCGTCACCTGCCTGGCGACGCTGCCGTTCACCCCGGAGCTGACCCCGGCGACGCTGCACCTGCTCGCCCTTCTTCAAGGCGGGCGGCTCGACGACTACCACGACGAGGAGCCCGGGAAGATCCTCACCGAGCTGCGGTACGGCGAGCAGGCCGCCTTCGGCGAGCAGCCCACCGCGCCGTACTACGGGGCGGCCGACACCACGCCCCTGTTCGTGATCCTGCTCGACGAGTACGAGCGCTGGACCGGCGACGTGGGCCTGGTCCGGGAACTGCGCCACCCGGCCCGGATGGCGCTGGACTGGCTCGACGAGTACGGCGACTCCACCGGCGACGGCTACCTGCGCTACCAGCCGCGCAACACCGTCAACGGGCTGGCCAACCAGACCTGGCGCAACTCGCCAGGTGCCATCGTCGACCGGAACGCCGTCGAGCCGCCGTACCCCCGCGCGACCTGTGAGTTGCAGGGGTACGCGTACGACGCGAAGGTCCGGGGCGCCCGGCTGGCCCGGGAGATCTGGGGCGACCCCGGGTACGCCGACCGGCTGGAGGCCGAGGCCGCGCGGCTGCGCGAGCGGTTCAACCGGGACTTCTGGCTACCGGACCGGGGCTACTACGCGCTGGCACTCACGCCGGACGGGGAGCCGGTGGACGCGCTCACCTCCCACCTCGGGCACCTGCTGTGGAGCGGCATCGTCGAGCCGGAGCGGGCCGACGCGGTCGCCGCGCACCTGTCCGGCCCCGAACTCTTCACCGGCTGGGGGGTGCGCACGTACGCCACCGGGCAGCGGCCCTACAACCCGGTCGGCGCGCACCTCGGCGCGGTCTGGCCGTCCGACAACGCGATCGTCGCGGCGGGCCTGCGCCGCTACGGGTACGACGCCGAGGCGGCCCAGGTCGTGTCCGGCATCTTCGCCGTGGCGGAGACGCTCGGCGGTTCGGTGCCGGAGGTGATCGCCGGCTACCCGCGCGAGGTCACGAAGTACCCGGTCCAGCTGCCGGCGGCCGGCCGGCCGCAGTCGTGGGCCTCCGGCGGCCTGCTGATGCTGCTGGCCACCATGCTCGGGCTGCGCCCGTGCGGGGAGAACCTGCTGGTGAACCCGTGCGTCCCCGACGGGTACGGCCGGATCGAGCTGCTCGACGTGCCGGGGCGCTGGGGGCGCGCCGACTCCTACGGCCGCGACCGCACCACGGGCCGGCGGGTCCGGGTCGGCGGCGCGAGCGGTGAGCGGCGCATCACCGGGTGACCGACGCCCGTCCGGTCAGCGCGGTCCGGCCGCGCTCTGCTCCGGGGTGTCGGCGGGGGCGGCCGGGGCCGGCTCCGCCGGCACGGCGCGGGCCCGCCCGGCCAGTCCCCGGTCGACGCCGACGAGGAGGAGGCCGAGCAGCCAGAACGCGACGGCGAAGAAGAGCGCGCTGACCCCCACGCCGCCGTAGCCGAGCTGCCCCGCGTCGAGGAACGGGTACGGGTAGCGGTGCACGACCAGCCCCCGCACCAGGGCGAAACCGAGGTACGCCAGCGGGAACGCCAGCCACCAGGCGGCGTACCGCGGGCGCAGCCGGCCACGGCGGTCGAACAGCGCCCAGTCGGCGATCGCGAGCAGCGGCACCACGGTGTGCAGGAACTGGTTGC